>JBAYKV010000034.1:0-19902 GCA_041664405.1 Syntrophales bacterium | reverse complement strand
CATTGCATCGGGGCCGGCCTCGATCTCATGTCCGCCTGCGATCTGCGCCTGGCCACCAAAGACACTATTATCTCCCTCCGGGAAACGAAGATAGCCATCGTGGCCGATATGGGCAGCCTGAACCGCCTGCCCCAGATCATCGGCCAGGGCAATACCCGCATGATGGCCTATACGGGCCGTGATTTCAAGGCCGACGAGTGCCTGCGCATGGGGCTCATAAACGAGATCTATGACAATCAGGAAAGTCTGATGGCCGGGGCGCTGAAACTGGCGGAGGAAATCGCCGACAACTCTTCCGCGGCGGTTAAAGGGACAAAGAGGATTCTCAACTACATGGAAGATCACAGTGTTGATGACGGCCTGAAATACGTCGCCGCCTGGAATTCGGCCTTCTTCAATACGAAGGATATTCAGGATGCCTTTGTGAAATCCATGGAAAAACAGAAAGGCAAGGAGAAATAGATTCATCAGCTTCAGCGGTAATCCGGAGACATCCCATTAATCCCGATTAAGTAGGTCCGGTGTCCCCGGATTACCAAAAACCATTATTCAATATCCGGTGTTATGATGATCAAGCGCAATCCCTTCAGAACGGCTTTCCTGGTCGGATTGATTCTCCTCCTGTCATCAGGTTGCGCCACAAAAATGTCTCTGGAGGAAGCAAAAAGGGTTACCCTCTCCATGGCGGAAGCACCGGCCTTTATCAACCCTCCCCGCAGAATCAACGACATAATGTCGGTTTTAGATCAGCCCGGTCAGTTTGAATCTCAGGTTACGGCGAAATTCAAGCTCCAGGCTGATGCCAAACCTCCCGCTACGGGGGATCCGTGGACTCTCAAAGGATTTTACCGGGACCGCGGGGGGGCTGCCTTTGAACTGAACCGCTTCCGACAGGCCAAAGATGATCTGCAGCAGGCACTAGCTTATAATATAAGGGATAATTACGATGGTTTCATCATCCTTCGTCTCGGTGTCATAGAATTCCAGTATGGTAATTTTCAAAAGGCGATTGCATTATTTGAAGAGAGTTCTACCTATCCGGCAATAACCATCCCATCCACTAATACCGGTTCCAGCCCCCTCAGACCTTACCTGCAACTGGTTGCCCTCTATACCACAACCGGCGATCTGGAGGCTGCTAAAAGGGCCAGGCAGAAAGCTGTTGTTTACATAAACCAATTAAATAGAAACCGAATAGGGGCGGAAGGAAGATTCTTTCATGAAATGATGCTGCACACGATGGATGCCTTTATTCTGGCCGCACAGGGAAGTTATACGGAAGCTGATTCAGAATACCGACAGATCAAGAGCCTCGGGTTGGGGCCGGGCCGGGTACTCCTGGAAAGGCATCCGACCTCTTTGATCTTCGGGGGTATGCACCAGGCAAGGAATTTATTGAATCAGCAACGCCTGATGGAGGCGGAAGTAGAGGCCAGAAACGCCCTTACGGCCTCCCTGGCCCATGCCGGCAGGGACTCGGCGCTGACGGGCCAGGCAATTATATTGCTTACCCGTATCTTACTGGCCCAAGGTCGCCCGGAAGAGGCGAAACGGCTATGCGATGCCGCCATTCGTATTCTTGAGGCTGCGGGCACTCCTGCCGATTCCTGGGTCATGGGGCGCGCCAGGGTTACGAAAGGGGATATCCTGGCGTCTATGGGTAATTACGTCGGCGCCATGACCCAATACGACTTGGCCAAAGCCGGCATGAAAGAGAATCAGTTTTTATATGAAAGATCCTTTGCGCAGGATCCCATGCTGGTTTTATCCATGCTCATGACCGGCCGCTATGATGACGCGAAGAAACTCGCATCCCAAAACTACGCGAAATTCTGGTTACGTTTTGGTGAAAGGAACGGATTCACTGCGGAGATGCTGGCCCTCAGGGGCATGGCTGAGGAACGTTTGAATCATTTACGCGCAGCAGTTAGGGACCTTTCCACTGCAACAGAACTAATTATGGGACACCGAACGGAAGATGGAGAGTTTGCCAGCCACAGGAAACTGCGAAGAATAATCATCGATGAGTATATCTCTCTGCTGGCGAAAATTCAGGGCATACCCCTCGCAAAGGAACTGGGGATCGATGCGGTGGCCACATCCTTTAATCTGGCCGAAGCAAATAGAGGCCGGAGCGTCCAGGGAGCCCTCGTTGCAAGCAGCGCCCGTGCCGCCGTGACAGATCCGGAACTGGCTGACCTGGTCCGTAAGGAACAGGATGCGGACAGACAGATCCTCACCATGGAAAACACGATTCTTAATCTTCTGGCGGTCCCGGCCGGTCAGCAGTATCCAAATGCTATCCGGAATCTCCAAATCAATATCGAAAATTTGCGCCGCGCCCGGAATACCATACAGGATGAGACCAAACGCCGCTTCCCCAGATATGCCGACTTTGTAAATCCCTCGCCCCAATCCATTTCTTCTGTCCGGACGATCCTGCGCCCCGGGGAAGCGCTGCTCTCCTTTTATACCACTAATGATCAAACCTTTATCTGGGCCATTCCCCAGGGAGGAAGCGCTAAATTTGCTGCCGTCGGCACAGGCAGAAACGATCTCATTCCTGTTGTGGCGAAGCTGAGAAGCTCCCTTGACCCGAAACCGGGAACCCTGGGAGATATCCCTGATTTTGATGTCTCGCTGGCATATGATCTGTACCTAAAATTATTTTCTCCTGTTGAATCGGCATTAAAGGATGCCACTGACCTGTTCATTGTCACAAATAATCCCCTGGACCAGATTCCCCTGGCTATTCTTCCGACGGCGCCATTTAACCTTGATCGTGAAGGGGGAGAGCTCTTTTCCCGTTACCGGCAGGCGCCCTGGTTGATACGCAAGGTCTCTATTACCATGGAGCCTTCCGTGTCGGCCCTTTTCAATCTGAGGACGATGCCGGCCGGTGATCGCGGTCGTAAGGCCTTTCTGGGATTCGGCGATCCCCTCTTTAACCGGGAACAACTGGCGCTAATGAAAGCAGAGCAAAACCGCGATAAACAAGATAAGATTCAAGAAAATGCTTCTCTTAATGACTCAACGGCAGGTCATGTTCGGGTCCGGGGTATCCGCATCACGGCAAAGGGGTCACTTGATAATCAGAAGCTCGCCTCTATCCAAACCGAAAGTCTGGACCGCCTCCCCGACACGGCAGAAGAGATCAATACTATTGCCCACGTATTAAATGCCGACCTGGCAAAAGATGTTTTTTTACGGGAACAGGCCTCCAAGCAACGGGTCAAAACGATGAACCTGTCGGACCGGAAGATCATTGCCTTTGCCACCCATGCCTTGGTACCCGGAGATCTGGACGGACTGGATCAACCTGCCCTGGCCCTGTCCTCGCCCACAGTCACGGGGGACCTGGACGATGGCTTGCTGACGATGAAGGATATTATGAAGTTGAAACTGAACGCCGATTGGATTGTTCTTTCGGCATGTAACACGGGCGCCGCAAGCGGCGCCGGAGCAGAGGCCCTTTCGGGACTTGGCCAAGCCTTTTTCTATGCCGGCAGCCGGGCAATCCTGGCCAGCATGTATCCCGTCGAAACGACATCGGCCCGGAAACTGGTCACCGGTCTTTTCCAGCTTCAGGGCAGTGACAGTACTCTGACCCGATCACAGGCGCTGAGGAAATCCATGCTGGACCTGATCGATACCGAGACACTGAAGGATCAAACCACGGGTAAGATCATCGCCAGTTACGCCCATCCCCTTTTCTGGGCGCCTTTTATTCTGATGGGCGATCCCGGCCCCTGAATACTTTCCAATCACCTTCGTGCTACACATAACTAATAAATTACCAATGTGAGGAAGGAGTGTCCGGTGGGTTTTGTTGTGGTTCATCCGGTTCATGCATACTTTTGAGTTGATAATCTTCTGAAATGGGCCTTGACTGAGTTCATCTACCTACGAGTCCTTACTCTCATCATCAATTATGGGGCAAGAATTACCGGGTGAAAGCTTTGATATGCAAAGGAAGCAAACCTGACAATAATCTCCATTATCATTTCTATAAATAGCTTATGTTTAACCAATTGAAAAATAGAATGTTGCCCCCTCCCCGACTTTTCCTTCCGCCCAAACCTCACCTCCGTGACGGGCGATGATCCGCTTGACCGTGGCCAGACCGATTCCCGTACCGGGAAATTCATCGGTGCTGTGGAGGCGCTGAAAGGCACCGAAGAGCTTGTCGGCATAGGCCATGTCGTAGCCCGCTCCGTTGTCACGGATAAAATGGACAGTCTTGCCGTCCTTTACGGTAATGCCGAATTCAATTAGGGGATGGGCTACCCGACCCGTAAACTTCCAGGCATTTTCCAGGAGGTTTGTCACGGCGATTCGCAACAGATTGGCATCTCCCCTCACCGCGATTCCTTCCTGGATGGACAGATCGACAACCTGTTGTGTGTTTTGCTGTTGGATCATCTCCGCAATGCCCCTGACCAAGGCGCTCAAATTGACTTTCTCACGTTGGAATTCCGATCTTGTCACTCTCGATAACTTCAAAAGGTCTTCTATCAACTGCCCCATGCGTTTAGAAGCGCCATGTACCCGACCCAAATATTCCTTACCCTGATCGTCCAGCATCTCTCCATAATCTTCCAGGAGGCTCTGACTGAAACCGTCGATGGTCCGCAAGGGTGCTCGCAGGTCATGGGAAACAGAGTAACTGAAGGCCTCCAATTCCTTGTTGACTGCCTCCAACTGGGCTGTCCGCTCCATAATCATCTGTTCCAGATCTTCGGTGAGTTTCTTGATTCCCTCTTCTGCCCGCTTACGTTCGGTAATGTCATTGTATAGTGCCTGAAACTGCAGCTCGCCGTTCCATAAGATTTCCTTGCGATAAACTTGGAGGCGTCGGATCTCTCCGTCTTTTCGGACAACACTGATTTCATAGTCTGGCGGTACAAACTCACCCCGCTTCCTTTTCTCACGTCTGACCAGATACTCAGCGTAGCTCTCCGCGGCATAACGTTCCTTCGCAGAGGTTTTTTGCAATTCCTCAATGCCTTTGTAACCATAGATATTCAGAATCTCCCGGTTGGCATAAATCGTTTCACCCGCTGCGGAAATGATGCGTGCCCCCAGCGGAGAATCGTTGAGTGAAAGTCGGAAATTCTCTTCGCTTTTTTGCAAGCTCTCTTCTACTTGTTTGATTTTGGTTATGTCTGTGTTGAATCCATGCCAGATGATGCTGCCGTCAGCCAATTGCTCAGGTGTCGCATGGCCAAACATCCATCTGATCGGCTGACCGGGAATCTGTACACGATATTCACATTGCCAGGTAGTCATGAGTTCAGCAGAAGACTCAATTGAACCATATACTTTATCAAAATCTTCAGATAATATTACCCTTGCTATAGGAGAGAAATCCTCGCGTACATCTTGAGGTGAACAACCAAAAATATTCTTGATGGCTTCTGTAGTGAATGGCACGCAGTAGGTTCCATCCGACTTCTTCTTGAACTGGTAAATTATTCCTGGAACATGAGAAGAGAGTTTCTTGAACTGAATGTCACGTTCCCTCAGCGCCTCCTCAGCCCGCATGCGTTCGGTAATGTCGATGCTTACGCTCATAATACCGGTTATCCGGCCATTAGAATCACGCATTGGCGCTGTCGATATGCTAATGTCTATGGAAGAGCCATCCTTCTTTCGGCGGCGGGCCTCAACATTGCTGAAGCCTTCGCCCCGCAGTACACGCTCGCGAAGTAAGAGATGCTCGGCTCGCTTATCTTCAGAAACGATAGGAAGGAACTGTCCCAAGACCTCACTTTCTTGCCAGCCGAACATCTGTTCTGCCGCTGGGTTCCATCTCGTAACACTCCCGTTATGATCAAGTGCAATTATAGCAACCGGTGAAGAATTGATTATCGTATCAAGGGTTTCATTCGTCTCTTTTAGAGCCCTCTCTTCCCGCTTGCGTTCGGTGATGTCATAGTGATGCCATAAGCGGCCATAACGTTTCCCGTTAATAATAATAGGAATGTAGTCCCGTATATATGTTCGCTTGCCCATGATAGCAACTTCTTCATCATATATAGACTGTTCCTCAGCTACCAATTCCTGGATACGGGCAAGTGCGTCATGCGGATTGGCATAAACGTTTTTGATATTTTGTATAATTTCCGACGCAGACAATCCAAGAAGATCTTTCGGTAAATCGTCGAGATCAAAAAGGTCGCAGAATGCTTGGTTGGCATATTCGACCTGGTTGTCGTTGCTCACCACAAGAATACCGCCATAAAGATTTGAAAGAATAACCTGGAACCGCCGGAAGGCAATTTGCAGCTCCTCCTCCGCTCGCGTTCGCTCAATGATCGCCCAGCAGCGTTCGACAACTTCCTGTACGAGAGAAACCTCCCCTGGCGTCCACTGGCGTGCATTCGTTTGATGTACGGCCATCATCGCCCGCAAGGTGCCTTGCTTCACCAATGGGCAGCAGACGATCGCTTTAATCTCGAGGGCGTTGAACATATTAGCGCCTTCGCTTGGAGAAAGTTCCGCATCAACATCGCCGATCACGAGCGCTCGGCCTTCGGTCAGTTCGGAAGCAGCATGCGGACCGAAGAGTGAAAGCTGGTAATTGCCAACCACACTGGCGCACCCATCCATGTAGTCGTGTTGAATGGTGAAGCGATCGCCGTCGGCCTCCACTTCGGCATAGGCACAGCGGGAAGTTCGCAGGTGTATGCTAAGCAGGCGTGCGATCGTAGCTATGATTACCTTGGGCTCCACCATGACGCGCGTCGCTTCTCCAAGCTCATTGAGGAAACGGAAACGCTCCTCACTTTCAAGGAGCGCCTCCTCCGCCCGCTTGCGGTCGGTGATGTCGCGAACAATAGCCTGAAGGTAGTGTTTATCCGCAGTGCCGAAGATGTTCAAACTGACCTCTGCATCAAACGAAGTCCCATCGTAGCGACTATGCTTCCATTCAAAGAACTGCGGCTGACCTCTCAGTGCCGCATCGATCTTCTCATTTGCTTTCTCTGTGGATTTCCTTCCATCAGACTGATTTTCGGGGGAGAACCGGTAAGGAGGCTGCCCGATGATTTGTTCCTTGGTACAACCAAACAGTTCCAAGGTCTTCGAGTTACAGTCGACAAAGACATCTTGATCCATCAAGAAAATAGCATCGTTGGCAGACTCAAAAAGTGTCCTGAACTTGGCCTCGCTCTCCCGTAGCGCCTCCTCCGCCCGCTTGCGATCACTTACATCCCGCCCGATGCCATACCGGCCCGAAGGTTTGCCTTCACTGTCATGGATCGTCGTTACATTAAACTCCACTGAAAGCCGCATTCCATCTCTTCTGGCCAGATCAACTTTATAAACAGGAATGAACTCCCCCTTCATGGCCCTTTTGAAAAGTTCTTTCACCGAATCAATACAATCAGGTGCAACAATCTGCGCAAAGGTCTTCCCGTTCCATTCATTATGATTATAATCAAGGGCTCTCTCGAGTGTCGGGTTTATATAGGTCAGGAACCCTTTTCTGTCGGTGGTATAGATCAAGTCCCCTGTGGTCTCGATCAATGTCCGATAACGCTCCTCACTCTCCCTTAGTTCTTGCTCCACCTGCTTACGTTTTATTATTGATTCTGCTTCCTTCAATCCCCGCTCAATAGCAGGAACTATGAGGGGCAACTCCCGTTTCTGGATGTAGTCATGTGCACCTCCTTTCATCAGTGAAACAGCCAGATTGAGATCAATTTCTCCGGATAGGATGATAAATGGCAAGCTTGACTGTAATTCCTTAGCCAGTGCCAAGGCCTCCGGGGCGCTGAAGTGCGGCATGGCGTGGTCAGAAGTGATCACATCCCAATTCTGCCGTTCCAATGCGGCACGCATGGCAGATGGAGTATCCACTACTTCGTAAATGACCTCATAGCCTTCACGACGCAGGGCGTGAAGCAATAGGATGGTATCATCTTCTGAATCTTCAACCATCAACACGCGTAAAGGTTTAATCATAAATTCTTCCTGCCGAATGAATCGGCAATTGTTCATTGTAGTATCTACCTTAAGGCTGACCTGAAAACTGCCTAACAGGCTTTTGGATCGACTGCCAAACGCAAGCTAAGTCCTTTACATTCATCTGCTTGCGACCTATGTCGCTGGTTATCATGCCAAGTTTCGATCAAGAGGATCGGGGAAAATATTATTGCAATACCGATTTGAAATAAAAAACCCCGACCTTCTTTAAAAGATTTGGGGTTGTTATTGGTTAGTCCATTTTTCTCTCAAGAATGATTATCAGGGATGGAACATATTCAAAATGCTTTTTTCAGGTTCTTACTATCACGATTTGCTTTTGAAATCTACTACAGCAATGAAATTATTCGGCCCATCGCTTTCAGGAAGCTACAAATCAATAGGATGAACCAGAGGCATTCCCCTCATTCCCTCCTTTGGAAAAGGGGTAATTACAGAATAACCCCGATGGATCCCCTTTGGCCAGTTCGATGGCCCTAACTTTTCCCGGCAGCAGACATCATCGCCGCTCTCTTTATATTAAAATCCCTATTTCAAAGATCACTTCCGTTTGTTGACTTTTTCACTGACGAAGGTCCAAAGTGATCGCGATAACGTCCAGGTGTGATTTCCAGCAAGCGCAGGAAGGTTCGCCGCATCAGTTCCGCGCTCCCGAATCCGCACGAAAAAGCGATCTCCTCCAGGCCCTTTTCCGTCTGTTCGAGCTGATGCCGGGCGGTTTCCAGACGTATCTGCTCGATATAACGGGCCGGAGTTATCCCCAACTCCCTTACAAAAACGCGGGCGAAGTTGCGGGGGCTCATGGCGGCGCGGGCAGCCAGAGTTTCTATGGAAAGGTTCCGGTGCAGATTCTCTTTTATCCAGACCTGGAGTTCGAGGAGGGGTTTCATGCCTGAAGCCTGTACGGACAACGAGGCGCTGAATTGCGCCTGCCCACCGGGTCTCCGCAGGAATAAGACGAGTTCCTTTGCCACGGCAAGGGCGACGGCATTCCCATGGTCCTCTTCGACGAACCAGAGGGCAAGATCCATCCCTGCCGTAACTCCCGCCGATGTATAGATATGCCCGTCCTGTACCCAGATCGGATTGGGGTCGACGATCACCTGCGGGTACCGAGAGGCGAGTTCGCGGGTCAAGGCCCAGTGCGTTGTAGCTCGCCTGCCGTTCAGAAGGCCGGCTTCCGCCAGTAGAAACGATCCCGTACAGACGGATCCAAGGCGCCGGACCTGAGAGGCCATTTCGCGAAGCCATTGCAGTACCGAGGCATCGCGGGCCGTCAATGGGCCTGTTCCGCCTACCACCAGGAGTGTATCAACACCTCCGCTGACCTCCCGGTAGTGCCGGTGGGCCGGCAGCGGAAACCCCAATGAACCGGCAATCACCCGATTTTGCTCCGAGGTGACAAGTTCGACCTCGTAGCCCGGATAGAGACGATCCTTCATGTTGTTGACTGCCGCAAATACCGACATGGGTCCGATGATATCGAGCTCCATGGCGGGCGGCACGGAAAACAGGACTACCCGCCGTCTGATGTCGCCGACTTTTTTAATATTCTTTGAGACAGATCGCCTTGTCGAAGTCGTTTCCCCCTTCCGGAGTGATGCGGCCGGGAAAGCGTAGCGGAAGCCGGAAGATATTGCAAGAACGGAATGGCAGATATCGTGGCATATTTGTCATTTATGACAGAATAGGGGTATGATAGAAGGAAGCCGTACGCTAAAAGAAAGGGAATGCCAAAATATAGGATGAGGAGTAGAATGAGAAACATCATCATCGCAATCCTGGCAGGTCTTCTCACGGCGGGCCTTGGATATGCGGATCAACACAAAGACGCAAACGAGAAAGGGAGGGAAAAGAGATGAAAAGAGCATTGTTGGTCATAGACGTACAGAATGAGTATTTCACGGGCAAACTGCCGGTGACACATCCGCCGGGAAGCCTTGAAAACATTGTGGGGGCGATGGAACAGGCGCGAAAAAAGGGGATTCCCGTGATTGTTATCCAGCACACGTCCCCCCAGAAGGAGGCAGCGGTTTTCAGGAAGGGGACCGAGGAATGGAACCTTCACCCAAAAATAGCCTCGCAGGCATACGACCACCTAATCGAGAAGAATCTTCCGGGAAGTTTTACCGGCACGGACCTGGAATCATGGCTGAAGGAAAGGAAGATTGATACGATCGTCATTGCCGGGTATATGGCCCAGATGTGCTGCGATACGACGGCCCGTCAGGCCGTTCATATGGGCCTGGCCGTCGAGTTTCTGTCGGATGCCACCGGAACGCTGGCGATTTCGAACAATGCCGGAAGCGTGACGGCCGAGGAGCTGCACCGGGCGATTCTGGTCACCCAGGCGATGAGGTTCAGCAAGGTCATGACCACCGATCAGTGGATGGAAAGCCTTAAGTGAGTCAGGCCGGCAGAGGTTCGATCCTGCTATCCAGGCATAATAGTCCTGTTATCCTCACCTCCGCAGGCGCTTCTCCCCCATGTTCATTGGCACCGCCACGGCCAGGGCGCACAGCACGAGGACCAGGCAAAAGGACCCGACGAGCCAGGTCCATTGCAACATATCCAGAGCCCGTCCCCGAATCCCGGCCATGAAGACCGCATAGACCGGCCCTGCCTCCAGAACGATAATCAGGGCGATGAAGCCCGCGCAGATGGTCATATAGAGGAGTCCCCCGAAGCTGGTCACCGTCTGGGTGGGGTTTTCCGAAGAAAAATCAGGATAGGCGGCCCCGAAGCCGATCCCCAAGGCTACGATTCCGGGGACCATAAAAAAAACGGTGGTCACGGAAAGGGCCATCATGAAGGGGGTCACATCGAGGAGGATATTGGAGACCACAATCAGGACCTCACTCAGAATGACCAGGGGAAGATAATAGATGAAAAACTTTATCCACAGGAAGGTGCGGATGGACACCGGGGAAGAACGGACGATCCAGAAGGACTGTCCCTCCAGGCTTACCGCCGGGAAGACAAAGCGCGCCGCGATGGCCGTCAAGACAAAGGTCGCGAGCCCCATGTTCAGAAAAGAAAAGAGATTCTGCAGGTAAACGGTTTTTATCGGTGCCCGGTCGAGGGGGAGGACCGAAAAATTGTAAAGATAAACCACAATCAGGGCGAGGAGGAGAAACAACTGGGGCCACTGGGTCTGATCCCGGAAGAAGGTCTTGATCTCCTTGACGGTCAGGGCCTTCACCGGGGCCGGGAGAAACGACAACATGCCATCCCATCCCTTCCCCGTCGGGGAGGGGGCAAAAATACTGGCCGGCGTGGTCTGGGCCTGGGAATAGCCGCGAAAATACCATCGCTCCGAAATCCAGAGATTCACAAAAAGGAGGGCCATACCACCGGTGATGGACAGGGCAAGGTTAAAGCAGGCCTGTCCCTTCCTTCCCAGGAGGCTTGCCTGAATACTTTCATAGATCCAGGTCGTGGGCAGGAGGGGCGAGCCGGTGGTCTCCAGGGATTGGAGGTAAACGGCGACGGAATTGAAGGCCTCGGGGTTGACAAGCTGTTCGGGCCGCATCATCCGCACGACGATAACCAGGATCAGGATCAGCAGAACCCCGAAGAAGACGGAGATGGTGCGAATCCGGCCGGCCGGCAGGACCGTCGCCGCCCCCATCACGGCCAGGGTGCTCAGTCCCGAGGCCACGAGGCAGAGGGAAAAGATAGACAGAAACGACATCCCGTAGAAAAATATCCCCGCCTTGAAGACCATGCCGTAGGAAAGGAAGATGGGCAGGCTGAAGAGGATCACCATCCAGGAGCTGTCAATCAGGCTCTCCAGCCAACGGGCCAGAAAGATCTGTTCCGCCGCGACGGGAAGGGAATGGACAAGGGGTAGATCCCGGCTGATGTATAGCTTTGAGAGCGTCACAATGACGCTGCTGAAGAGGAGGAGGGTAAAGAAGGTCACCACCACCATGGACATGAGCTTGGCGGCCAGGACATCGCCAAACCCTTCGACGCCCTTGAAATAGGTCAGGACCCGATAAAACATCATGTAGATGCCGAGCCAGAAGACGAGGCCGATGGCACTGAAGAAATAAAGCCTCGCCCGACTGTCCCAGGCACCCCGGGAGATCCCGCCGTTTAAAAAAGCCCAGAGCCGCGGCTTCATCAGGGTGAGGACCACCTTCATTCCATGCCCCCTTCAGCGGTTAGTCGTAAAAAAATATCTTCGAGATCCCCTTCCCTCATTCGGGCTGACTGTTTCAGCTCCCCCATGGTTCCCAGGGCAATCAGGGCTCCCTTGTGGATGACACCGATCCGGTCACAGAGGTCCTCGGCCACGACCAGGGTGTGGGTGGAGATGAATATCGTCGTCCCCTGTGCCGCCAGGGAGCGCAGGATATCCTTCACCATGCGGATGGCCCCGGGATCAAGGCCGACCATGGGTTCATCGACGATGATCACCGCCGGATCATGGAGGAGGGCTGCGGCGATGATCAGGCGCTGTTTCATGCCGTGGGAGTAGGCCTCAATCAGTTCCTGCCGCCAGTTGAAAAGGGAAAAGGTATTCAAGAGTTCCGCCGCTTTCGAGGCAAACGTCTCTTCCTCGACCCCGAAGAGATCCGCCGAAAAACGCATAAACTCCCACCCCGTCAGTTTTTCATAGAGATACGGCCGGTCCGGGATGAAGCCGATCTTCTTTTTGACCTCCACCGGGTATTCCGCCAATGATTGACCGTCAATGATAACCGCCCCTGAGGAGGGGGCCAGAATCCCGCCCATCATGCGGATGGTGGTAGTTTTTCCCGCCCCGTTGGGGCCGATGAAGCCGAAGATCTCGCCTTTGGTGATGGTAAGATTAAGATTGTTTACAGCCAGTGTTTTATCATAGTATTTGGTAAGCTCTTTAAGCTCGATCATTGCGACATCCCTATCACCTGTAGTTTGATCTTTCCCACCACCCCCATGAGGTCAAGCTGTGTTTCTACCTCTCCCCTCACAAAGCGCAGATGGGTCACGTCGGCGGGAAACTGATTCATCACGGCATCGGCCGTAACCCACCCTCCCCAATTATCCAGCCAGAAGGCGTTCCAGGCATGGTAGTAAAACCTCCCCCGCTGATAAACAAGACCCGTTTCAATGAGCGTCGGAATGCCCGCCCCGCGGGCCAGAGCGGCCACCAGAACCGCGTGCTCCGTACAGTCACCGACGCGATTCTTTAATGTTTCAACGGCATTGGAAACCGACAGGACGGGACGTTTTTCGATATTTTTGAATACCCAGGCGACAATCTTGCGCGCCTTCTCTTCGTCTCCGTCTTCTCTGGAAACGATCAGCCCGGCCTGGGCGCAGATGGCGGGATTTGACGTCTGAATAAAGGGCGTCGAAACAAGGTAGTCCTCACGGTTTTTCAGAGACCCTTCGACCTTTCCATGAACCTCCTTGCTGACGGTCAACAGGCCATGGGCATAGGTTTGTCTGCCCCCGGCAAGCATCAGGGCGCCGGCATCGATGTTGGAGAGCTTGACCTTGAGAACCTGCAATCCCGCCGGATCGGAAATCCGGCCCCGGGCATCGACGGAGGCCAGGTCGGTTAGGTCTGCCGACCCACTTGCGGCCAGACCCGCAAGGGCCTCTTCCCGGGTTGCCTTCTCCAGGGCCATCCCCAGAATTCCTTCCTCCCGAACCACTTCGCCTTCCGGATCGAGCCAGGCATATTGACGGGCCCCCATGAAATCGACGGCGTACTTTTTCAGCGTCTGGCGGCGGCCCATGATCGTGAGCGTTTCCTCTCCTACGAAAGACAGGCGCACCGGCCGCGAACCCATGGTCATAGGATCGAATACGGATACGGTAAGCCCCTGCCCCGGTTTCAGATCCGCATGGAGAGCCCTGGCAAATACGCCCTGGGAGAGTTGAACCTGTTCTTTCAGGGGCAGCTCATAATGCCGTTCGTCGCCGGCTGCATTCGTGATAACGGACATCCGGTCGCCATCGACTTTTCCCCGGGCATGAAAACTAAAAAGGTTGGAGGCCAGATCAAAGTCAAAAGAGGCCAAGGTCATGTCCTCATTCAAGGCGCCCTCGGTCTTCAGAGAAATGCCCTGGACAACGCCCATGGTCTGAATCCGCATAAATACTTCTTCCCTTAATCCGAATCCCTGCTCCCGGCGGGAGAAGGTCCGATGGGTGTAGCCAATTTTGCGGCCCTGCTGGTAAATATTCATCCACGTGTCTTTGGCTGCGTCTGTGGCCTCCCGCTGGATGACGGCGGTCTTTTCCAACTGTCTGCTCCCCCCTGCCGGAAGGGTAAAAACATCCATACGGAACGCCAGGAGAACCAGAAACAGGGCAATCAGGACGCCGCCGATGATCCGGGACCAGGGAAATATACTCACCGCAATCATGCCTCCTCAGGGGTTGAATATAGATGCGTAGTTTCCCGCTGTCAATGAAAACCCCGCCAGAAATAGAAAAACTTCCTTGTCAGGAAAAATAAATTCTGATAGCGTCGCCATCCCAGTTCACCATGATAGGGGAGTAATTATGGCAGTTAAAAAGGATCTATCCATCCAACTTGCGAAGGATGTCCTGAAAATAGAGGCGGAGAGTATCTCCGGCCTCATTGGTAAGTTGAACGAAAATTTCACTAAAGCGGTGGATACGATCTTCAAATCCAATGGTCGGGTCATTGTCACCGGCATAGGGAAATCCGGCCTGATCGGCAAGAAGATCGTCGCCACCCTGACCAGTACGGGGACCCAGGCAATTTTTCTTCATCCCGTCGAAGGAATGCACGGAGACCTCGGGATTGTAACTAAAAATGACATTGTCCTGGCCATCTCGAACAGCGGCGAAACCCATGAACTCAGCCTCATCGTCAACAGCGTCCGGGAAATCGGGGCGACCCTGATTGCCTTAACCGGCGACACGAATTCCTCCCTTGCCCGTTCCTGCAATCTCGTCATTGATGTCGGCGTGGAAAGGGAGGCCTGCCCCTTCGGCCTGACCCCAACCTCAAGCTCCACCGCCACCCTCGCCATGGGCGATGCCCTGGCCATAGCCCTGATAGAAAAACGGAAGTTCAACGAAAAAGACTTCTATAAGTTTCATCCCGGCGGCAACCTGGGAATGCGTCTGCGGGCAAAGGTCAAGGAGGTAATGATCAGCTACGCACAAACGCCAAAGGTTCTTGCGGGCGTGACGGCAACCAGGGCTATTGAAGAAATGGACGCTAACAATAAGGGTTTTGTCCTGGTGACAGATAGAAAAAGAACCCTCCTGGGCATTTTTACCGATGGTGATCTCCGTCGGCTGGTCAAACGTGGCGTCTCTTTTCATGATAAAACCGTTGATCAGGTCATGACCCGCAACCCCAAGACAATCGATGAGAACATCTCCCTCGCCCAGACCATCGAGTCGATGCAACGCGATGAAATCACCACCCTGGTGGTTGCCAATGGTGAGAATACCCTAAAGGGGTACATCCATCTTCATGACATCCTGGGCAGAGGGGGCACCCTGAAGATCACCCTGCCCTGAAAGCCAGATAAAGATCGTTTGCATTTAATCGTTATTCCTTGTAATATTAGCCAACAATCCTGCTGTTGTCTGTTGTGTCCGGGATGCTCTGCGGAGCAGATGGAAACTACTGTTTATTTAAACCAAAGGAGGAACGATGAGAGTCCGGGTATCCGCAGTATTTGAGCAGGCCAACGAGATCCTCTGCATGAAGTACGTCTATGGAGGGAAAGAAGTCTTCGCCCTTCCGGGCGGGGGCGTGGACAGGGATGTGCCGCTCCAGGAAGCGGTCAAAAGCGAATGGAAGAACGAACTGGGGGTAAAAGTAGAAGTCGGCGACATCATTCTGGTCGGGGAGGCGCCCGGCACAAAAAGGCACCCCCAGACGCTGCACATCGTATTTTTAGCCACCGAGGTCCATGGCATTCCAAAAGTCAGACCCGATCATACCCACTCGCTGGATATTGTCTGGGTTTCCGTAAACAAACTGAAGGATTGCCCCTTGTACCCCGATGTGGGCAAACAGCTCTATAAATACTTCCAAGAGGGGCAGAATAAATCTCTGGTGTTTATAGAAAATTGCATGGAGAGGGGTTTCTGGTAAGAAAATTGATCAAATACCAAGGAGCGCCATCATGTCTATGACAAAATGAGAAATCATTGACAGTTACCAGACATGAGGCAGGTTTCCCCATAAAAAGAAAAAGCCCCCTGACGGACCGGTTTCGAGGGGGCTTTTTCTTTTTGACCTCAGCTGATATTTACAATATACTGGCCCGAGTATTTTGCCGCTATTCAAAAGAAGGAGAAACTCAGTGTATTTAAAACCACTGAATGCCTGTCTATCATTGTTTATGGTCATCTTGATCAGCCTATGCGCTCCAATTACCTCTCAAGCAGTTCCATCAAATAAAATCACGGAAACAAAGATTATCAGATATATCCCGCTGATTCCTTCAGAAGAAAGAGAAGGTTACTGCTGGACCAATTCCAATATCATTAGACGATCGGATGTCTGGCGGTGCATGATCGGCAATGAAATCTTTGACCCATGTTATACGGTCCAGGATAAAACAACAATTGTCTGCGGCGCCCTCCCTGATATTGATAAACCATCAGGATTTATCCTAAAGCTTACCCAACCATTGCCAACACCTGATGTTGCCGAAAGACCTTCTTCATCGGCATCTATGATTGAACTGGAGGATGGGACAATCTGTGATTTTATCGCCGGTGCATCAGGCGCTACCGATGGCGTCAGAAGAGAGCGGATTAACTATTCTTGCAGGATTAAAGGTCAGAATGTAATTGTCTTTGGCGACTTGCAGCCGGGAACTGTCTGGATTGCAGAAAAAGGAATTCTCGTTGAACGGAAAACCAGGGATGATCTGCCGCCTTTTATGGTAAATGACCTCCAGAAGGTTATGATCAGGACCGTCTGGCAGTGAGATATACTTATTTGTATTGCATGTTATTTATTCAGTTTGGGGGAGCCTTATGAACGGCAAGATTAAGGAAGCAATCTTCAGGCAAGTAGAGAAGGAACCATTTGCTAAGAAATTCGACCTGAAATTAGTTGATCTGGACGAAGGATATTCAAAAGTTGCGATGGTCTTCACACCGGATATGGAGAACATCTTTGGGAAAGCCCACGGGGGTGCACTGTTTGCTCTGATTGATGAAGCCTTTGAAACCGCATCCAATTCTCACGGCACTATTGCCGTCGCCTTGAATATGAACATCAGTTATCTTGCCTCCCCTTCTACAGGTTCCACATTAGCGGCTGAAGCCAAAGAAATAAATCGAACCAATAAGACAGCCGTCTACGAAATAAGGGTAGTTGAAGGAGAGAGCCGTCTTCTTGCGTCCTGTCAGGCTCTTGTCTATAGGATGGATAAACCGTTACCGTTTCTCGATTAAAATTAACGGCTATGGCAATATTCATCACTTCATCGGCAAGATTTTTTCAAAGTCCATTTCAAATGACTCCCGATCAACATAATGAATGGCCTTCCAACCTTTCTGCCTTGCTCTCTCTACATGTCCCGGATCATCATCGACAAACAGGATTCGATCTGGCTTGGTTTTCAACGTGTGAGCAACGTCATCAAAGAGACTGATATCCCGTTTGCCCTTGCCCAGATAGTAGCTGTTGAAGACGTGATCAAACCATTTGTAAAAATCTAATTGCTCATTCAACCTGTCTATCATGTCCGTCTGGTCACTGAGGATACCGACAATAATATTTTCGGATTTCAGCTTCTTTACAAGGTCAATCATCCAGTTTCTCAACACGAACCGGGAGAAGAATTCAGCTTTGAGATCTGCATTGTCTCCCTTAACTCCAGTTTTCTCTTTCAGCTCATTCCAGAATGCTTCCTCTGATACTTTCCCCAGAATATATCCCGTTGAATAATTGACGTCAAAAGCCGCCTGAATAAACTCTTTCTCGTCGAGTCCGTTTGCTTTTGCAATAACCTTGAGGCCCTTCCTGAAACCTTCTTCAGCGATCACGCCGCCAAAATCAAACAAGACCACATCAATCTTGCCGTTACCCCTTATTTGTTTATCCATAAAACCTCTAATGACTATATTTTCTTAGCTTCTCCGTCCCGTCCAGATCCTGCAAATTCATAATGGGTAATGAAATGTTCAGTTATCGGAAAAACGCAGACTTCGGCGCTTTTGGCCAGGACATTGATTGGCCCATAATTTCAATCATTCGATTGAACTGTTGATGAGTGTAATCTGATCGTTCAATGTCCAGTAATCGTAGATATAACCGATCCCGAAGATCCCAAGCGTGCACAAGTAAACTATGCCACTGATCCACTTTCCCATGTAAAACCGATGAACCCCCAGAGGTCCCAGGAAGGTGAGCAATACCCAGGCCACGTTGTAGTTGATCCTTCCCTCTTTGAATCTAAAATCCGCTTCACGGGCCATTGATGGTATCAGGAACAGATCAAGAAGCCAGCCAATGCCCAGGATGCCAAAGGTGAAGAAGTAAATCGTTCCTGAAATAGGTTTCCCGTAATAGAACCTTTCAGAACCCGTGAAGCCTACGATCCACAGAATATATCCCATCAAGACGCTATGGGTCTCATTATTGCGTTCCATAGTAATCGACTACCTCCAATCAATGAAACTTCTGCGCGACCGGTTCAACCACATTAATGGCTCCGAATTTTTCCTCATACTGCTCGATGTTGATTCTTAAAGCTTCGGCAACCCTTTTGATATTACCCGGAGTCATGATTATTCTTGAAACCAGATGGGGCCCATTCGGAGAATTCAATAGCCAATCGAGAATAAACTCATCGGGACTATGCGACACCAGTAATGTATTGCTGTATCTGCCCCTTGAAATTTCATCAGATGTATTGATCTGAATAGGGGGTTGATCCTGTTCGGGTGAATTTTGCACGTTGTTTCCTCCTGTTTTAATTATATTCTGCGGTTCCTTCATTACTACATTCGGGTTGATCATTGGATTGTAAAGACAATTCATAAAGTAATAAACGGGGCAAACGCAGCAACGGCAAGCTGCCACAGAACAAGAAAGGGGCCACGAACGTAATTCGTAACCCCTTGATTTTCATGGTAGGCGGTACTGGGATTGAACCAGTGACTTCTACCGTGTGAAGGTAGCACTCTCCCGCTGAGTTAACCGCCCGTGAGGTGACTCTATAGACTAAAGGGGATTTGATTTCAAGGAATATTTACTTGGCCCTTTTTTTCAGTCGCTCCTGATCGAGGATGACAATCTTGTTGCGCTCCGTGCTGACGATGCCCTTTTCCCGGAGAATTTTCAGTTCCTTGTTGACGCTTTCCCGGGACACTCCCAAGAGGCAGGAAAGATCCTTCTGGGTCATCCGCATTGCCAGGGGGGAGCTATCATGAACGCCCTCCGATTCACTTCTTGCCAACTCCAGCAATCTCCTTGCCAATCGCGCAGAAAGGCCCAAAAAACAGATCTCCGCGAGAAGATCGTCTGTCTTGCGCAGTCTCAATGACAAGGTCCTGAGTATTGCCAGCGCGGCATGCTTATGTTGGGCAAGAAACGTAAGGAAATCGTTACGGTCAAGAACGGCCAATTGGGTTTCTTCCAGGGCGACAGCATCCGCTGACCTGGGCATGCCATCCAGCAATGCCATCTCTCCAAAAAAATCTCCGTCGTTCAAAATGGCCACGGTAATTTTGTCACCTGCCGGTCTTGTTACAATGATCTTGATGCGCCCACTGAGAATCGCATACAGGGCAGTGCCTTCATCACCCTTCTGAAAGATGATGTCCCCCTTCTTGATAGACCGCCGCCTCAGGAGCGCAGCAATGATCTCAATATCCTCGTGATTAAGGGAACTGAAAAGGGGTATCTGCTTTATCAGCGACACCAGGGCCATAAGCGTCAAGGCTCCTTATCGTGAAGTT
>JBAYKV010000033.1:0-19943 GCA_041664405.1 Syntrophales bacterium | reverse complement strand
GCCTGCGTGGGCGGCAATATCGACGAAGGCCACGAGGTCCACCTCATCGATCTTGTCCGCAAGCGAAACAACATTGCCGGCTATCTTGAGAAAACGCTGAAAAGAATCGATCCTGCTCTTATCGGCCTGTCGGCCATGACCTGGCAGTATCCGACCTGCCTGGCCCTGATCGGGCTCATCAGGAGCATCCTTCCCCGGGCAAGGATTGCCGTCGGGGGATATCACTTCACCTTGATGAGCGAAGAAATAGGCGCTTCTCCCGAGGCAGACACGATAGACTTCATGGTCCGGGGCGAGGGGGAGGAAACCTTTCGCCGGTTGGTGAACGCCCTGGAGGGGACCGATCGCCTGGAATCGATCCCGTTCCTCTCTCATAAACAGGATGGACGGTGGTTCCACAACCCCCCGGGAGATCTCTGCGATTTATCCCGGTTGAAGCTGCCCATCCGGGATCGGCGGCGCCTGACCTCGGGCTACCATTTCATGAATTCGAAGATCGAGGTCATGGAAACGTCCCGTGGCTGCACCCGGAACTGCAACTTTTGCAGTATCCGGCATATGTACGGCCGCTCCTACCGGACGTATCCCCTTGAACGCATCCTCGCCGATCTCGACGACATTTATTATCGGAAAAAGACGCGCCTCGTCTTCATTACCGACGACAACATGGTTCTGAATCCGAAGTGGGTTACAGAGGTCTGCGACGCTATTATCGGCCGGAAATATCGCAATCTTAAGCTTGTCGTTCAGGCCGACTGCGTTTCCATGGCCAAGAACGAAGCCATGGTGGAAAAAATGGCCCAGGCGGGCTTCCGGTCCGTCTTTCTGGGCATTGAAAGCGCCTCCCGCCTGAACCTCCGGACCATGGAAAAGGCCGACATCATCGAGCAGGCAAGACAGGCCGTCGACAACTGTCACCGCCACGGCATCATGGTCATCGGCGGACTGATCTTCGGATTGCCCGATGACGATGAAGAAGCAGTCCGGGCGAACTACCAGTTTCTAAATGACCTGGAGGTCGACGCCTCCTACTGCCAGATGCTCTCCCCCTTCCCCAAGACCCCTATCCGGGACCACCTGATCGACGAAGGACTGGTGGCGAACCCCGACCGTTATGAACGGTACAACGGCATGTGGGCCAACGTGAGAACGCGGCACCTGGAGGCCGAGCAGTTGCAATACGCCTTCTGGTACTATCGGCAAACCACCCTGGGGTGGTGGACCCCGTCACCTTTCGCCAGGAGCCAGGGCCGGCTGTGGACCGCCGCCTGGATGTACCTGGTCAAACCGGTCATGAAATTCTTCATCGACGGGCGGCATCGCCGGACGGGCTGGCAAGAACGGTATCGAAGGGAAATCGAGCGTCTGGAAGGGATGAACCGCTTTGCGGATCTGGAGAGGTTTCTTCCCCAAGAGAAGGCCGCAGACTTCGGGGAAGGTGATACCGGCAGAGGCCCTTCATCATGAAGACCTCGGCTGTGGAAACGGCGCCTCCTGAGCCGCGGGAAAGGGTCCGCCTTCCCCTGACGATTCCCATTTATCCGTATCTTCGGGACCACCGGATCGACGGGAAGATCGTCCTGCCTGCCGTGGAGATCCTCCAGCACCTGGCTGCGTCGGTCAAGGCCCATCGGCCCGACGCCGAGATCTGTGGCATGAGCGCCGCCAGATTCTTGCATTATTTACAGATCCCCGCGGATTCCTCCGTAATCGAGGCCTGCCACGAGCTGGATATCCATGAAGGAGGTCGCCTTGTTTCCCGGCTGATCACCCGGAGCGTAATTTCGGGGACCGGCATCAAAAGGGCCAAGGTCCACGCCACTGTCGAGTTTGCCAAACCGGAAGAAGGCAGAGCGCCGCTCCCCATGGATATTGCCGCCGCTTTAGACGGTGTCTCCCGCGAAATCCCGGCCTCAAGATTGTACAGTGAACTCGTGCCCTTTGGACCTGCCTATCAAAACATTATCGGCAGTCTCTTCCTTACGGAAAGCGGCGCCGTTGCCCAGGTATTTGCTGCGAGGCAGCCGGCGGTCTCTGACCTTCTCGGTTCTCCCTTCCCCTTCGATGCCGCCCTGCACGCCGCCTGCGTCTGGGGGCAGCGGTATCACCGCCTCACCGCCTTTCCGGTAGGTTTCGAAGAGCGTATCATCGTCGAACCGACGGTGCCGGGAGAGACCTACCACTGCCGGATTCTCCCCGTTGCTGCGACCGGGGATGGCCTCCTCTTCGACATCTGGATTTACGACGCGAGGGGGGGGGTGCGCGAGGCGATCCGGGGGGTGGCAATGAAGGAGATTTTCCCCGGCCGTATTAAGCCCCCCGGCTGGGTCCGGAGAGAGGAGGCAGCGCCACTGGCTGCCATACGGGGTCAGTGTAGGGCCGTCGCGGTCGTCGATCGGCGGACGATGGCGGATTTCGCCGCCCTGGCCCTGACGGCGCCGGAGGGTGAACGCCTGGGGAAAATGGGGAAGAAACGGCAGGCGGACTTCCTGGCGGCGCGTCTCGCCCTGAAGTTCCTCTCCCGGAAACTGGCCGGCGGCGACATGGCGACGCCGGCATCGGTCATTCACACGGTGTCGCCCGACGGCATTCGTCCCTGTTGTATCGTGGCGGGAGCCCATGATCCTGTATTCTGTTCCGTCTCCCACGACACGCGTTTTGCCGTCGCCGTGGCCGGGGAGGGGGGAATCGGCGTGGATGTGGAGCGGTTGTCGGACAGGGTGCTGAAGGCCGGACCCATCTTTATGAGCGCGGAAGAGCTGGCCCTGACAAAAGGGGCGCCCCTCGGGCTCGTCCCGGCATCGATCCGGGTCTGGTCCATAAAAGAGGGAATAGCCAAGGCCACGGGCCGGCCCCTCGCCGAATCGTGGAAGAAGGTTAAAGTCGAATGCATCGGACGATACGGGAGCCTGCTGACCGTTGAAGGGGTACGGTACAAGGCCCTGCACGACACCGTCGATGATCATGTTTTCACCGTGGTTAAGCCTGAGATGCCGGGGGTCGAAGGGACATGAAGCTGGCAGTCCTCCTGGCAGGCGCATACCTGGCCGGATCGGTCAACTTTTCTATCTTCCTGTTCAGGATCATGGGACGGGAGGACCCCCGGCGTCAATTCAGCGGGAACGCAGGGGTCACGAATGTCTATCGCCAGGCGGGGTTATTATGGGCCGCGGTCGTCCTGCTCCTTGATATGGGGAGGGCAGTCGGGGTCTGCTGGGCGGCGCTCCATTTGCTTGCCCTCGAAGTTGTTCCCTGGATTGGCCTTGCCTTTATCATCGGCAACCGCTACCCCTGCTTCCACCAGTTTCGCGGCGGCAAGGGCGTGGCCGGCTATCTGGGGTTTACCGCCCTGATCTCGCCCATATCCGCGGCCATCTCGGCACTTGTTTGGGTAGCTGTTTATGGGATCGTCCGGATACCCTTTATCGCTTCGTTCTTCATGATCGCCGTTCTTGCCCTCGGCGCGATCAGCGCCTGTGGCTTGCGAACGGAGGCGGTTGGGGGAATCGTGGCCACGGTCCTTTTCATCTTCAACAACCATCGGCAAAATGTGGCTGTTTTTTTTCAGGGAGGCGTCGAGGGGGTGAAAATACCGTCACCGCCAGATTCATCCCAAGAAAATAAATCGGCTGAATAACTATTCTTGCCACAGGCACAATTATCGATTATATTGTCCCCTCGTGGCCGTGACCGGTTTGATTACGACGGCCACTTTTGTATTTTTGTGAACTCAAAGTAGATTTCCTGTCGCTTGCAAGACAAAAAAAGGGGGAAGGATGACAACTGAGGATGTCAAAAAAAATCAGCTCAAGACCCGCGAAACACGTTGGAAACCAATGGTTTGGACGATTTACAAGGTCGATGATCAGGGTAAATATGAAACGACCCTTGAAAGATATGATGACCATTTAGTCGTGACGGTGCCCTTTGCCGATGCTTCTCAAGAGCAAGCAGAAGAAGTCAAACAACGTGTTTTGAGAAATGAATCATCTCCCATAGAATATTTTATGTACAAACGGTTGCTTGATCCAAAGGCTCTTGCCCAGGCTATGGGTGTTGCCGTGTGGCGATTGAAGCGACACTTCAAACCCGACGTATTCAAAAAACTGGATCAGAATAAGTTGCAGGAATACGCAAAGATATTCAATGTTCAAGTGGATGATCTCATAAACTTCAGGGAGGATGCATAATTGAAAGTCAAGGATCAATATGAGCATCGAACTTATGCCCATTGCGAAACAGGTACGGTAACTTCGCTTTTAAGGCATCATGGGCTGGAGATATCCGAGCCTATGGTTTTCGGACTTGCCAGTGGAATGATGTTTGCTTTTCTGCCTTTTGTCAAGATGACGGGTGGTATGCCGGTCATCGCCTACCGCAGCATTCCCAAATCGATCATTGGCGGGATTCAAAAGCGCCTCGGTGTCAAATTCGAAGTCAGGAAATACCGGGATGAAGTAAAGGCCATGGAGGATCTTAGTGAACTGGCAGATAGAAAACAGGTTGTCGGGGTTCAGGCATCTGTTTTCTGGCTTCCATTTTTTCCCGAGGAAATGAGGATTCCCTTTAATGCCCACAACATCATCATCTTCGGCAAGGAAAACGGGGAGTATCTGGTTAGTGAACTGTTTATCGAAGAGACCACACGGATAAAATCACAAGATTTGCAGAACGCCCGGTTCGCAAAGGGTATCATGGCCCCGAAAGGCTTTATGTATTATCCGACCTATATTCCTGAAAAAATAGATATCAATTCCCTGATCTTGAAATCTATCAAGCGAACGAATTTCATGATGCTGAGCGCCCCGGTCCCCTGCGGGGTCCGGGGGATATTTTATTTCGCCAATTACATCGAAAAGCTCGGGGGAAAGAAGAGCGAAAAATATATAAGATCGCTTTTGGGACACATTGCGCTTATGCAGGAAGAGGTCGGCACCGGTGGGGGCGGATTTCGCTACATGTACGCCGCATTTCTGGAGGAGGCTTATGAACGCCTGGAGATACCCGCATTGCAGGAGGCCTCGAGAAAAATGACGGAGGCAGGCAATCTCTGGCGCAACTTTGCCTTGGCTTGCGCGAGAACATTCAAAAGAAAAGACAGCGAGATCGATTTGCCCCTTATTGCCAATCTACTCAGGATAGCCGGCAAGGCAGAGAAAGAAGTCCACCTGATGCTTCGTAAGATTACATGAGAGAGAAAGGAAGGGTGTTGTCGCAGTTATTCAATACCGCTCAACTTCGATGACTGCAAAATGGCCGCGCTGGTCCCTGTTGATATGCAACAGGGTCTTTCCATGAAAAAGCATTATGAACAGGCTAATCCCGCAGGCCGTGGCTGAGCCTGAATACCCATAGTCGCAGAGGTAATCAAACTCGGCAAGGGGATGTAGAATTTTCTTCATCGCGGCGGCTTCATCAGCATCAATGAGGGCGCCGAAAGAAACGAGGTCTACATTCGATTTTCCTCGTTCTGTCATCCATTTTATACATGCATGTCCGTCGCTAAATGACCTGATCTCTGAAATTTCCCCACAGGCGCCATCCTTCACGGGCCTAACATAAAGCCAACCGCTCCCGTTAACCATCTTAAAGACGCGATTGGTTTGTTCTTCCAGGGTAGTTCGTGAAAGGAGGGCCTCATCCACGCCGCCGATCAGGGCGTCCCCTGTTGCGCCCAGGGCAAAATCCACCTGCAGTAGCTCCAGCCCCCTTTCAAAGGAAAGGTGCTGGCTGGAGACCATGATATTGCGGCCCCGGACGCCCAGGTTCCGTGCAAGATAGAAAGCTGCGGTATTACTCATTGTATTGATGAATCCAAATGGTTTAGGCAGAGACCCGGCCGTATATATTTCATCGAGCACCGAAGCGGTCTCACCAAGGTTGCCGTGCTCCGTTGTGAGGTAGATGGCCGTATCAAAATCAAGGGCGTGATTATGGACGCACTGACGGGCGCCAAGCAGGGTAAGAAGGATGAATCTGTTTACCCTGCGGAAATGTTCCTCGGTGTAGCTGCCAAGCTTTTCTTTCAGGAAAATTGGGTCCGTGTTTTCCCCGCCGATAAATGATGAGGCGCTGTGAATATACATTGCGATCATGCCCTGTCGCCCTTATTGGAGATGATAAGGGTCGTGCAGTTGCCGCCGAACCCAAAATAGTTGAGCATAAATATCCCCTCCCCGGCTTCCATGTTTTCCGTCAGGGGCATCAGATTCAATTTATCGTCCACTTCCCGAAACCCCGGCGTGGAGGGAACAAATCCCGTCTTTACCGATTCCGTGAAAAGGATCAGTTCGTTGACACCACAGGCGCCCACGGTGTGACCTATAAAAGGCTTGAGGCACGTCACGGGGGGCATCTCACACCCGAAGGTCACCTTCATGGCGGCACACTCGGTCCTGTCATTGTTTTCTGTTCCCGTGGCGTGGGCCTTGACGGCGCATATGTCGCCGGGGAGAATCCCCGCCTGCCTGAGAGCCCTGTTCATAGTTTCCGCAACGGCAAACCCTTCTTCATCGTGGCTGGTGACGCTGTATGTGTCACAGAGATTCGCTCCGCCAAGGTGAATGAAATCTCCGGCCTTTCTTCGTTTTCCTTCCAGTATGACCGCTCCGCAAGCCTCGCCAAGGATCAGTCCGTCACGCATTTTGTCAAAGGGTCTGTAATCCGTCTCGGCAATGGATTTCAGGGCTTCAAACCCGTAAAAACCGAGGTTGTTGAACAGGTCGTAGCCCACAACCAAAGCCCTATCTATCACCCCTTCCCCTATCATGGCTGCGGCGTAAAGCAAGGCGTTGGCGCTCGAGGTGCAGGCCGTGGCAAAGGAATAGCAGTTACCCCCGATGCCGAACCTCTCCACGATGGCGCCGGCGATTTTTCCGTACCCATAGGATGACTTGAGGAAGGTCCCCGAAACAGTTGAAGATGACTTGCGGTGGTTGCCCTCAAACACGGGAACGTCCATGGATGTGGAGCCGAAGAACACGTTCATGTCCCTGATCTCCGTTTTGTTCAAGCCGGCATCGAGGAAAGCGCGGGACACCGCCGAGAAGAGAACCTCATAGAAATATGCCTCGGAGCGGTTATGCAGCTTATCTGTAACATTCCGTTCTATGAGGTAATATGGTTTGGTATAGGGCAGGGAGGCAAGGGTAAAGGGGACACGGTCAAGCCTTATCCTCTTATGGCGGACAGCGTCTACAATTTCCTCGAGAGAATCTCCGAGCGAGCAGATCATCGCCTTTCCGGTTATAAAGGCCCTTCTTTTCAATCTCTACTCCGGTTGGATAAAGTCAGCAAAGGTGTTTATCGATCTCATCATCCGTCTTGTTTCCTTGCTGTCTGTGATGGTGATTTTGTATTTCTTTTCAAGAGTTATAGAAATCTGCAGGGCATCTATGGAGTCCAGAGCGATCTTTGCTTCCCTGCCGAATAGGGGCTCGTCGTCGCCAATTTCCCCCGGATCGACGGTAAGATCACACTCTTCAACGATCAGTTTCTTCAGCTCCGTCTTCAATCTGTCATCAAGGGAACCCTTCATCGGTTTCAGACCTCTCTTTGCCTTCGTAATGAAATAAGCGTCATACCAAGCATAACCAGTCCTAAAGCAAGCAGGGACAGGCTTTTGGGCAGGACGTCGGAGACGCCGCCGTTTCGCAGGAAGATATCGAGAAACCCTTCCAGTCCCCAGGACATAGGGGAGAAGTTGGCAAGGTTCTGCATAAACTCGGGCATTACAAATTTGGGCACCATGAGCCCGCCAAGGGCGCCAAAGATAATATTCAAGACAGCTCCGATAGTCGTTGCCTGCTCGGTCGTTCTGGCTATGGAGGCAATAAGGAGCGCCACGGAAATGGCGCTGAAGCTCACGGCGAAGGCGATCAATACAAGTCCGGCTATCGAATCTCCAATGGTAAGGGCGGTGCCGCCGCATAAGGGAACGACATAAACACCGATGGCAATCATAAAGATCACCTGGACCGCGTTAATCAGAAGATAAGGGATCATCTTGCCCAGGATCAGATAGGAGCTGGATACATTCATGCTTTTAAGGCGCATGAAAGTGCCCTGATCTCTTTCGGATATAAAGGTGTTGGATATGGGAATGACGATAAAAAACATGGAAAACACGAGCCACGCGGGAACGCTCTGCTGGACGGCGGAAGGCATCTTGAAAGACTGCCCCCCTTTATAGACGTATTGGACGTCGATGGGGCTGAGTTTATCCGCCTTCAGGTCCTTCCTGTCGATTCCGGCGAAGGCGAGGAGCTTGTCGATACGACCGATAAAGGCATCCCATCTCAGCTTCGACAGCTCGCCGTCCAGGGCGCTTTTTAAAACAAGCTGTGTCTGGACGGGTACCGTCGGATTAACGAGGAGTTCCAAAGGATTTTCATCCTTTCCCTTTCCTTTCTTATTCACGAAGGCGGAGAAGTTCTTTTTGATGACCAGGGCGAACTTGTAGTCCCGGGATAGCATCTGTTCTTTAACACTCTCCGTGACGGTGTCTTTACCAATGAGGTGAAACCGGAATGTATTATGTTCTTCCATCGCCTTTAAAAGCGCCACCGACCGCTTTCCCGCGTCGTGGTTCACCGTGAGGATGTCAATGACAACAGTGCTGTGAAGTTCAAACAGATCCTTCATGGCGAGGGTCATGATCAGAATGAAAACAGCAGGCATGACAAAGAGGATAGTTACGGCATGGACGTCCCGAACGATCAGTAGGAACTCTTTTTTTAAAATGTAAAGTAGTTTTATCATTGTTGATGATACGGTTAATTATCGTCGCGCAATCTGATGTTTGTCAGCTTGAGGAAAAGCTCCTCAAGGTTTCTATGGCCGCAAAGGGCATCGGCGCGTGTCAAGATGTCCTGTGTGGGGCCGTGAAGAATGATTTTGCCCTCATCGATAATGGCGATTTCGTCGGACACCTGCTCAATCTCATCCATGTAGTGGGATGTATAAATTATTGTCATCTTCCGTTCGCAGTTGATCTTTTGTATCGTCTTAAGGATATAGTTCCTTGATTGCGCATCGACGCCCAGTGTAGGCTCGTCAAGATACAATATTTCCGGGTCGTTCAGGAGACCTATGGCCATATTCAAGCGCCTTTTCATGCCGCCGGAAAACTTATCCACTCGTTTATCCAAAAAATCTTGCATGCTTCCGATATCGATGCAGAATTCCATGCTCTCCTTCAGTTTCTTTCCCTTCAGGTTCCGCAGGGCGCCAAAATATTCCAAGTTTTCCCGGGCCGTCAGGCGCGGATAGAACGCAAGAGTCTGGGGCACGTAGCTGCATCTTGATTGGATGGCGCCGATCTCATGGTCGAGATCCATGCCGTTTACAGTTATGCTTCCGCTATCCTTCCTGATCACGCCGGTAAGGATGGAGATGAGGGTTGTCTTTCCCGCGCCATTGGGACCAAGGAGCCCCATGATGGAGCCGCGTTGTACCGCAAGGGTCACATCTTTGAGGACAGGTTTTTTGTCGTAGGATTTGTAGAGATGTTCAATTTTGATCAATGGCTCACCATTCCCCCGGGCCCCACTCTCACTTTTGTCATTTCAAGCAAGAAATCCTTGCCTTCGTTCGGAACGAGAGTTCCTGATATTTCGCCACTGCGTATAGAAGAAATGTCATTATTCGTCAAGGTGAAAGTGCCTAAAACATGCTGTAATTATTGGCTCCATCCCGCTTGCATCTCAGGTGGAATGGCCACGGACCCTAACCCCGTCCCCATATGCGTGCACCTCAAAAAGATCGCTCCATTCAAATGCGGCCGGGTAATTTTCTTCTCACGAAGTCGTAGAAGTGATGATACTGGGCGAGGAAAGTGAATGCCCGCTTCATGAGCTTGGGATTGATCTTCCATGTTTCGATCATGCTTTTGACGAACAGACCGCGTTCCGCCGGCGCTGCCAGGACCATGAAGAAAAAGATCATTCTGACGCCATGGGAAAATTGCTTGGGATCAAATTTCTTATTCACATACAGAGGGCTGAAATACTCTACGTGCTGCAGCCAGCCCTGAAGCCTTTCTTGGAACAGCTCCGGATTGTAGAGCTTTTTGAATAACTCGCAATATCTTCGCAAAAGCTCCTCGCGGCTCATCTGTTTCGGGATTATGTTCGTATAGAGCTGCCATTCTCCGGAAAAATCATCGCCTAGAAGGCGGCCCTCCTTCTCCATGCGGTTATAGAGGGGCGTACGCCTCGGTGCGTTCAGGAGGCTGATGCCGATGATGGGGCTGTTGGTCCGGGTGAAAAAATCATAGAGTTCGTCAAAGACGGTTCCATCGTCGTGATCGAAGCCGACGATCATACCGAGAAAGGGCATGATGCCGTAGCGGGAAACCCTGTTGATACGCTCGAAGATATCGTACTTGAGATTGTGGAATTTCTTCACATCTTCCAGACTCTCCTTCCGAATTGTCTCGACGCCGAGAAACAGGACGGAGAAGCGGGCATCGGCGCACATCCGGAGCAGCTTTTCATCGTCGGCGATCTCTACGGTAATCTGAGTGGAAAACGACAGGGGACGGGACTGGATGGCATTCCATGCGATAATTTCGGTCAGAAGCTTTTCCGTGAAGGCTTTATTCGCCAGGAAATTGTCGTCGGAGAAAAAAACGGTACGGGCGCCGATTTCATGGGCCTGCCGGATTTCCGCCATCACCTGCTCAACGGATTTAGTCCGTGGTTTTCTGCCCACATACTGGATCACATCGCAAAACTCGCAGTTGTGGGGGCAGCCGCGGCAGGTCTGGACGTTGATGTTGATGTAATCGTCGGCGTCAATAAGGGACCAGTCCGGCGCCGGGCTGTCCTTCAGATCAATATAGGTCTGTTGGTGATATACGGGTTTTGCCTTTCCCCTTATCCATTCCTGGAGGAACACGGGCCAAGTGTATTCGGCCTCGCCGATGAAAAGATAGTCGGCAAGATCGTCGCATAGATCGTGGTTGATGCTGGCGTAGGCGCCCCCCAGGGCAACCTTGACACCCCTTTGCCGAAATCCCCTGCATATCTCGTGGATCCTTCCTGTGTGGAGGGTTGCCCCCGTGACGGCCGCCAGATCGCACGACATGTCCCAGTCCAGCTTGGAAACATTTTCATCACACAAAACATATTCCACGTTTACAGCGGGCGGAGTCAGGGCCATCAGGGTGGCCAGGGCCGCGTTGGGCATAAGAGTTTTGGCCCCCAGGAGGTTGACGGTTCCCTGCATGGACCAGAAGTTTTCCGGATGCTTCGGTGCGATCAGGTAAATGCGCTTAAAACGATCACCCCTGCCGTAACATTTCGTTTTCATGCTGAACATCCCGCTTCGTCTTTGCAATCAGGAGAGTAGCTTTTTGAGGAAAGATTGTATGGTGTATCTTGCCAGGGTCCCGATGTAGTGGGGTGCCCGCGCAAGCCAGGCGCCAACAATAAAGACCACATAGGAGAGACCGTAGGTCGTCGGGCAGCCGATGACGGCGATCATCGGTTCCCGTAACCAGACTGCCAGCGCGCTCAAAGCGGCCACTGCCGGCCAGCCGATAATATAACTCAACCCCATCAAGATCAATCCGGCGATCAACTGCGGCGTCGGACGCTCTTTGAATTCTCTGAGATCCGTCGGATTATCAAGCATCTCGCGGATATATTTTCTCCCGGCAAGGTATTTGGCAACTTTCCTTCGAATCATGAAACCTTATCCCTTGAAACAAGCAAGTTGTTTTGAATCCGGATGCCTTTCACCTGCACGAACGACAGCATACGTGAGAGAATCTGGTATGGCCAGGGAAATGAAGCCCCGGGAAGAAGTCGACGGATTAAATACACGAGGCCTCCCCTTTCTGCAATGGCTTTTCTGCAACACTGATGTAATTCCAACTTGCTTTTCCCCATGCCCCAGTTCCCAGCCATTTCTTGACAGGGCACCATGCTCACAGTATAGGGATACGGCAAAGAAAGAAGCCCTTGATCGAGGATACCGTGAAGAAAGAGACTGATGGCTGGGATTATTTTGACCGCATCTACTGCATCTCTTTGGAAGAGCGTGAAGACCGGCGGCAGGCGGCTGCGGCTTCGTTCTCCACAGTAGGACTGACCGGGAAAGTTGAATTCGTCATCGTCAAACGTCATCCCCTAAATATCGAACAGGGAATGTATGAATCTCACATGACCTGCCTGCGTAAAGGCCTGGAAGCCGGCGCGGAGAGGATCGTCGTTTTCGAAGACGACGTTGTTTTTGACCGCTTTGACGCTGAGCGCTTCAAGGAATGCACGCAATTTTTACTGGAAAACCCGAGCTGGAAAGTGCTGCTTTTGGGGGCTCTAATTCGCTCAAGCAGGAGAACGACCAATCCGTTTATGCAAAAAGTCGGCTACCAGAGCCTTGCCCATGCCTATGCCTTGAACAGGCCTTACGCTGAAACCCTGGCTTATCAACCCTGGCAGGGGATTGTCATCGACACCCTGTTTCGGCCTCTGACCGATGGCCTCTATGCCGTTTATCCCATGTTTGCGTTTCAAAACGATTTCGCCTCGGACAATGACAACAAATACGCGGGCATTGAGCGCATCAGGAGATTGTGCGGCGGACTTGAGCGGATTCAAAAGGTAAACGAATTCTATCAGCGCCATAAATGGGGCGTCATTGCCGCCCACATCATGATTATTTTGTCCCTTCTGATCGTTATCCTTTCACGATGAATCTGCCGTACCGATTGAATTGACACCAGGTGAACAGTTCGCCGCTTTAATTCTTTCCTGTCTTAAGGATTCGTCCGATTTCTGTCCGATCATATTTTCCCGACCGTGTCATGGGTATCTCTTCCACAACGGCCAGTCGCTTGGGAACGGCGTAAGCTTCGCTGATCCCGGCAATTCCGCGCCTCACATCCATTATATCAAGTCGGGTCGCGACCAGAGCGGCCAGTTCATTCTGCCTCCCCGTTCTCACAGGAAGTGCGATGACCACGGCATCATAAACGCCGGGTATCTGCTTCAGTTTGGCCTGAACGGCGGCCATGTCAACCCTCTTCCCGCCGATCTTGACGATATCGTCCGCTCTGCCGCGCAGGATGAAGCGGCCTTCTCCGTCCGGATCAGCGCAGTCTGCGGTGACAAAGAAACCTTCGCCGTCCCGGGGAAGCGTCGGTGAGAGAAAGTCTGACCGGACGCAAATGCTCCCGTCACGAATCTTCCAATCGACGCGATCCATGGGAACCCATGATTCTCGATCCCGGAAACGGCGCCTTGTTGCCACACCTCCCGTTTCCGTTGAGCCATAAACTTCGACAACATCCACACCCGTTTTTTCACGAAAATAGAGGGCATCCTCCCGGTCCAGCATCCCCGCCGACGAAAAGGCCATCCGCAAATGAAAGCGCTCCAGGGCGTCATTTTTCAGGACCCGAAAATGAACGGGAACGCTGACCAGAACGGTTGCCTTATGTTCCTCTGCGGCTAAAAGGATCTCTCTGGGGAAGGTATATATTCCGGGGAGAACACGGGCGGAGCTGACCAATGGAATCAGTACGGAAAAGAGCAGGCCGTAGATGTGGTAAGGAGGCACGGTTGAGAGAAACAGATCGTCTTTCGTGATGCCGAATGCGTCCGACTGGTAGCGGGCCTCGGCAAGCATATTCCGTGGCGACTTGGGCCAAATTGCCGGTTTCCCCGTAGAGCCGCCTGTAAACAAAATGAGAAAAGGCTCGTCGGGATCACGAACGGAATCGGTCAGAGCGGCGCCTTGGAGCGGAATTGCCGCGGCGTCGATTGCACGCGGTCCGGGAGGAAAGTCTCCTGGGTCGTCGCCCAGAAAGAAGGTCGGAGACAGGGCTTCCGTAACTTCCTCAAGGGCCTGGCGGGAATGGGCATAGGGCAGAATAAGAAGTGGCCCGCCGCTGCTGAGAGAGGCGATTAGCGCCGCAGCAAGCAGGGCCTTGTCGTCGCTGCACAGGCAAATTGTCGGTCTGCTGACATTCGAAGACCTGGCGATGTGATAAAGGCCCGCCGCCAAACGATGGATATCTCTGTATGTACAGCCTCCGAGTATGAATTCTCTGTCCTGATCTGCAGGTACGGTCAGGAATTCCCGATACCAAGCCGAATTTGTGATACCGTCTTTTCCAAGCGGATTCGTCAACATAAAATATTTAAATAGTTACCTTTCCCAAGCAGGACTTCGCCGCTGAAGACTGCAAACGCAATGTCGATAATTGATCTTGACATCCCTCAATTTTTCCCTTTAAGTAGGCCCCGCCTTGTAGCATGATTGGAAGGTCTTGAACAACAATAAGTTGAGATGATATGATGGACATAGAGGCCCTCATCCCCCACCGTGACAGAATGAAGCTCCTCGATGAGGTCGTAGCCGCAAACGAGGATAGCGCCGTTACCTCGGCCAGGGTTTCCCATCGCTGGCCCCTGTGCCAGGGGGACTATGTCGATCCCCTAGTTCTCATCGAGATTGTGGCGCAGACTGCGGCTGTTTTCATCAGTTGCAAAAAGGGGATTGAAACGGGCGGCAGCAGGCGTGGATGGATTGTCGGCATCAAGAATGCGGATTTTTTTGTGGACCGGATTCCTCTGGGCACGTTACTCATCGCAACGGTCAGGGATCTGTATCATGTCGACCAGTATAGTGTCCTGGATGGCGAGGTTACCGCAGCAGCAAAGCCGCTGTGCCGCATCCAAATTCAGGTGTTCCGTGAAATTGACGAAGAAAAAGTATGATGAGGGAGAGAGATGTTATGGACGAAGAGCAAATTGCCTTGGTGACCGGCGGCAGTCGCGGCATCGGCCGCGCGATAGCGATTGAACTTGCCGCGGCAGGCTACGGGATCATCTTTACATACAAGTCAAACGATCAGGCTGCCGATGAAACCCTCGACATGATTCGTGCAAAGGGGGGGCGGGCGGAAAAAATCCGGTTCGATGTAGCAGACCCTAAAGAAGCCGCTCCCGTCATGAATGAGATAATCGCGCGGCACAATAACATCCGGATTCTGGTCAACAATGCCGGAATCAATGCCGACGGCCTGTTCATGATGATGCCGGAGGAAGACTGGGATTCGGTCATCCAGACGACGCTCAAGGGCTTCTACAATGTGACGAAGCCGATTGTAAAAACGATGGTCAGGAAAAAGAAAGGTTCTATTGTCTCCATATCGTCCGCATCGGCCCTTATGGGCAATAGGGGACAAGCCAATTATGCAGCGGCGAAGTCCGGACTGATTGCGGCGAGCCGCGTCCTGGCGGCGGAGGTCGGCAGATTGGGCGTTCGGGTCAATGTCGTTGCGCCGGGGTTGATCGATACCGATATGATCAAGGGCGCCCCCGTGGAAAGAATCAAAGATATCATACCCATGGCAAGGATCGGCAGGCCGGAGGAAGTGGCAAAAGTTGTCCGTTTTCTCTGCTCCGATGATGCCTCTTATGTTACGGGGCAGGTTATATCCGTCAATGGCGGGATGTTTTGATGTATTGTTTAAAAAAATACTGTTTCGTCATTTCGGTTCTTCTTTCCTGTGTCTTCCTGCTTGGATGGGCGGATAGCTGGGAAAGTATCCAGAAGGAATCGGCAAAGATAAAGTCCGTCAAAGCTCAATTTACCCAGTCGAAGCATATGAAGATCCTGGCCAGGCCCCTTGTTTCAAAGGGACGTTTTTATTTCCAGGCGCCCGATTCGGTCCGTTGGGAATATGTCTCGCCGGTAAAGAGTATCCTCTTGATGAACAGGGACGGAATTAGAAGATACACCCAGGGCAGCGGCGGTCTTACGGAGGATAAAAGCGGATCTCTACAAGCGATGCAGGTAGTTCTGAAGGAGATTGGGCAATGGAGTAAGGGAGAGTTCACAACGAATGAACATTTCACGGCGGTCCTGAAAAAAGGCAGCGAGCCGACGATCATCATGACCCCCCGGGAGAAGGGCCTTGCCGCCATGATCTCGCGCATTGTCATCACCCTTTCTTCAGACCGGCCGGGCATACTGAAATCGGTGAAGATATATGAGAACGAGGGGAACTACACCCTCTTTGAGTTCAGTGATGTGCAGATCAATGGAAAGATCGCTGAATCGCTGTTCCGGGATGCATGATGGCGATGACCCCGACGCGCAGATATGGATTCGCCGTGCTTATAATGGCGTCGTTTCTGTTTTCATGCAGCCGCCTCCCTGTGATCAAGCCTGCGGAACCGGCAGCAGCGGCGGCACTCATCGAGCAGTGCGGTCGCCCTTATCCCTCTGTTCCCTATCGTTTTGTTCATGCCATAGAAGTGATATTGCCGGGGGGATCATCGGGAACCATGATGGGCGTCACCATTGTTGATCCCAAGGCGGCGTCTGTTCAAAGTGCAATGATGACCCTGGAAGGCTTTGTTGTTTTTGAGGGCGCCTATGATAAGAAGGTAATCGTTGATCGGGCGGTGCCGCCCTTCGATAAGCCCGAGTTCGCAAAGAATATGCTGAGCGATGTCCGTCTCATGTATCTGGCGCCGGAAGGACGGCCGACGAACGCGGGCACTCTTAAAGACGGAGCCGTGATCTGCCGGTACATGGGAACTCGGTATCCCGTAATGGATGTCATCGTTTATCGGGACGGGTCTTGGGAGATCGATGCTTACAGCGAGAGTGAAGAAGCAAAGCGGCGGATCAGGGCCGGTTCCGTAAAGAATGGAATCCCGGAGACGGTTGAGCTGAAGGCTTATGAAGCCTGGGATTATACCCTGCAAATGAGACTGATCAGTGCGGAGCCTGTTGCGCGGGAGGCAACGCCGTTGAGTCCGGAAACCCAGCCTCAACGTTATTGACTTAAGGGTGTACTTCTTCTATTTTCCCCCTTTGGAAAAGGGGGATTCAGGGGGATTTTCTAACATTCTACGAAATCTCCCCCGCCCCCTCTTTGCTAAAGAGGGGAGAAAAAATGCTTAAATCAATGACATTGGTGCCAGGATGAAGAATAAATGGGATCTATAAGAACAAAATATGAAATTTAAGCTGATCTATCCCAAGTGGAGAAAACTTGACGGCCAGACGGAGTTTCACCTGCCCCCTCATGGGCCGGTCGTCTTTGCCGCCACCATACCGGCTGATGTGAATGTCGCCTTTGTGGACGAAAACGTGGAGGCCATCGATTTTGATGATTCCCCCGATTTTGTCGGCATCTCCATAATGCTGACTAGCCAGGTCAAACGGGGATGGGAGATCGCCGACCGGTACCGGCAAAGGGGAATCAAGGTCATCTTTGGCGGCATCGCGACGATGCTCCACGCCGAAGAGACGATGCTCCACGCCGATGCCGTATTTCTCGGCGAAGCGGAAGGCCGGATGGAGGATGTATTTCGGGACTTCCGGGACAACCGTCTGAAGAAATGCTACGACTATACCCTGGATTTTCCTGCCATTGAATCCGTCGGTCCGGCGCGGAGATCCATATTGAACCGCGAACTCTACTATTACAAGGGCGTGCAGATGGTGGACCTTGTCCATGCCTCGCGGGGGTGCCGGTTCAACTGTTACCCCTGCTGCGTCAGTTTTCTGGGCGGCAGGACCTTCCGACCCCGGCCTTACGACAAGGTCATCGAAGAGCTTGCCGGCATCGATAATAACCGTCTCTTCATGGTCGATAATTCCCTTGCCCAGGACAAGAAGTGGGAAATGGATCTCTTCCGGGAGATGATACCACTCAAAAAGAAATGGTGCTGCCATCCTATCGAGGACGACGACGAGGTCCTCGACCTGGCCGCTCAGGCGGGGGCCTGGTATGTCTACCAAGCCGTCTTCGATACCTCCGATTACATCCGGGATCGCATCAAGCGCTATCACGACCATGGAATCGGTGTGGAGGGGACGATCCTGTTGGGTCTTGACCACCATACGGAAGACTATATAAAGGAGATGATCGACTTTCTCATGGAGGTGAACCTGGACCTTGCGGAATTCACCATCCTGACGCCGTTCCCCCATACCAGGGCCTTTGACGATCTTCAGGGGGAAGGAAGAATCTTGTCCTACGACTGGAATGATTATAGCTGCGACCGGGTCGTCTTTCAGCCGAAGAATATGGCGCCGGAAAGGCTCCGGGAGCTCTACGATTATGCCTGGGAGACTTTTTACCGGCACGAACCGCAGAGTTACAAGATGTTTAAACTGATCAAGAAGGTTATGATGAAGGAAAAGGAAGAGGGTACCTTCAAACAGCGAAGGCGGGATCTCATCTCCCAGGCATTTGGGAAATAACAATTGAAAGTGGAAGCATGAGCAAGAAAGAAGTTGTTGTAGTCGATGGCAGGCAGATAAGCCTGGAGCGGATTGCGGCCGTAGCCAAGGGTGATGCGGGCGTCAGGGTCGGCAGGGATACGGAATTCGTGAAACGCATGGAGCGGGCGCAGGAACTGGTGGTGACCGCCGTGCAAAACGGCGTTCCCCTGTACGGTGTGAATACGGGATTTGGAAAGTCATGCGGCAAACGGGTTTCCGTCATGACGACCTCCAGAAAAGTCGTCAGCCCCATCGCCTTTCACGGTTGCGGGACCGGCGAGCCCCTCGGCGTTGAGGAGACGCGGGCGGCCATGTTGTGTCGCATGATCTGCCTGGCAAGGGGCAACTCCGGAGTATCCATCGAGCTTCTGGAGCAAATAGCGTCCTTTCTCAATCTCGGCATTACGCCGGTCGTTCCTGCGGAGGGCTCCGTCGGCGCTTCGGGCGACCTGACCCCCATGTCCTATATCGCCGCCTGCCTTGAGGGAGAGCGTGAAGTATTTTACCGAGGCCGTCGCATGCCCGCCCTGAAAGCAATCAAGCTGGCCAAATTGACACCTTACCGGTACGGCGCGAAAGAACCACTTTCCATGATCAACGGCACCTCGACCATGACGGGGATCGCCGTCATGGCTGTCGTCAGGGCAAGGAGAATTCTCCATGCCGCCATCGGCGCCACGGCGCTGAGCGTCCACGCGTTCAAGGGCAAGGTTCATCATTTTCACCCCCTCATCAGTGAAGTCAAGCCGTTTCCGGGGCAGATTTTCGTCGCTGAAAAGCTGCGAAATCTCCTGGAAACGAAGAAGCCCCTGACCGGCCTCGAGGACCATGAACCCGGCGCCCTGCAAGACCCCTATTCGATACGCTGCACCCCGCAGATTGCCGGCGTTCTCTTCGATGCCCTGGCGTGGATTGAAGGGTGGGTGGCGATCGAGGCGAACAGTTCGAACGACAATCCGATCTTTGATCCCGATACGGGTCAGCTCTACATGAGCGGCAATTTCTACGGCGGGCATATGGCATTTGCCATGGATTGTCTGAAATCGGCAGTGGCGGCAATAGCCGACATGTCGGACCGCCAGGTTGTCCTGCTTGTAAATCCCCAGACCAATCGCGGGCTTCCGGCCGATCTTGTCGGTGCAAAAGGCGACGACATGCTGGTGAATCACGGCTTCAAAGCCATATCCATAACGGCCACGGCCCTATGCGCCGAGGCGCTCAAGGCAACCATGCCTGCCGCCTCTTTTTCAAGGTCCTGCGAATCCCACAACCAGGATAAGGTAAGCATGGGAACCATCGCCGCGCGAGACGCCCTGCGGATCTGCACCCTTACGGAGAGGATTGTGGCCATCCATCTCCTCGCTGCGGCTCAGGGTTGCGAATTGCGGAAGAATTATAAAGTCCGGCCGCGCCTTTCGGCATTGATCGGCAAAATCAGATCGCTGGCTGAGGGCATCGTCGATGACCGGCCTATGGACAGGGATATTGAAGCTGTCGCCAGGGCCATAGCCGCCACGGATATGTTTGCGCCGCCCGGCGATTCAGGGTAGAGGGGGCTTTATGGCGGAGAATCAGCAGCGGAGTTTTGAGGTAGAAGGCCGGGTGGCATTTTACGAGTTAGACCCCATGCGGATTGTCTGGCATGGCAACTATTTCAATTATTTCGAGGATGCAAGAAGCGCCCT
>JBAYKV010000032.1:0-20455 GCA_041664405.1 Syntrophales bacterium | reverse complement strand
CTGCGTGATCGCATGGAGTCTCGCCATGGCCTTTTCCCTTTCCGTAAACTGTACCCAATACTGGTTTTCATACTCCAGGAGCGCCTTGACCCGTGAGAGGATCACAATGGCCTCCGTCTTGCCCGTAGCATAGCCCGCGAGGGCCGACTCGACATCCTGGGTATTTTTGGGGATCAGGCCGTTCTTATACAGGTCCATGAGCTTGTCCGCCGATTTGACCATGGAAAGATTGTCCCGGACCGCCGCGTCAATCATGAGCTTGGTCGCTTCCAATTCCTGCTTGGCCTGCGCAAGGGCGGCTTTGGCCTCCAGGACGGCCGGTTCCTGCTTCGATTTATAATAAATGGGGATATTGATCGTTGAGGCCAGGCCCCACATGTCCTTGTAAATGCCCGTCCGGTTGAAATAGCCGGCGTTCACGCTGAAATCCGGGAAATAGTCTTTTTTGGCCAGCATAACCCTGGCGTTGGCGGCGTCGATCATCTTGTTCCGGGACTTGATTTCAGGGGAGTGCTGGAGCGCCGTGTTCACGGCGACGTCGGCTTCATGGAGAAAGATCCGGTAGGGTAAATTTCCGGGCGGCCTTCCCAGCGGCGCCCCCCCTTGCCGACCGACCGTCGCCCGCAACATGGCCTCCAGGGACTGGATCTTTTGACGGAACATGGCCTCTTTTTCGAGGAGCATGTATTTCTCCGTCTGGGCCATGAGGACCTCCTGCTGCATCGCCTTCCCGGTGCTGTACCGGGCCAGGGCCTGGTCTTCGATGCGGATAAAAATATCCTCCCGATTCTTCAGGAGATCGATATTCTTGTGGGCCAGAAAAAGGTCGTAATAGAGTTCCGTCACCCGCGACACAGTCTTGAGCTTCAGAAGCTCGTACATGGCCTCCTGACTTTCGGCGTCGCGGGCCGCCATCTCGCCTTTCAGGGCGCGTTTGCCGGGGAAGAGAAACTGCTGGGACGCCCCGAACATCCACTGGGATCCCTGTTCCTCACCATAGCTATAGCGGTCGAACCCCTCGTTCTGGTAGCCGAACGTCAACTGGGGGTCAGGGAGGCTTTTTGCCTGGGGAATCCGCTGTTTCGCCGCCTCGATCCTGGATTGAAAGGCCTGGATGTCGGGGCTGTTTTTTAGCGCCTCGCCAACCAGGTCAGCCAGTTTCAAATCCTGCGCCAGGACGGGCGTCGCCAAGAGCAGCAAGATCTGCAAATATAGGATAAATTTCAAGTATTTACTTGACATCCACATTGAGTTTCACCGCCTGCGCCTTTCCCGCTCGCGTAATCTTGACGGTTATGTTCCAAGGACCGGACATAGAGAAGTTGACTACGGCATGGTACATGCTTCCGTGGAGCATGGCGTCTGACTTGTAATTCATCGCCGGCATTCCCGGCATGGCCGGCATCCCGTAATCAATGACCACCTTGGCATCGGTCACATCTTTGGAAGCTCCGTCCTTGATCTCGACGATCATGTTATTCTTCCCCGTGACCGGCGGGTTCTTGTCGATTGCAACTCGGACCGTATACTCCCCGGCCTTTTTTGTCAGCTCATAGTCTTTGGCATGGACCAGCCCCACCATCAGAAATAACACGCCAACAATTAACGCTATTCGCTTCATTTTTTTACCCTCCCGATATTGATTCATGTTCAGTTTTCTTTTCATAACCTATTTTGTATTGATGGAACTATTCAGCTTTGGATTGTCATAAAAAGTCTTCGTATTGTCAACGGTTTTTTATATTTGATACTATTTGACAGTGCTTAGGCCGCCACCCACCCGGTAAATCCATGATTCCGGTTATTTCCTACCAGCCTCGCGCTGCGAGTAATTGTCCTTCCGGAATTTCAGAAATCTCAAGACCGGGCATTGCGTCGCCAAGGTTTATGGATGCCTCAAGCACCTTAACCGGATCTTCATAATAAGCAGTCGCCTTGACGATAGCGCGGGCGCGGACGGACGGGTTAGCCGACTTGAAGATACCGGAACCGACAAAGACGCCGTCGCAGCCGAGTTGCATCATCAAGGCCGCATCTGCCGGGGTGGCGATACCGCCGGCGGCAAAGTTAACTACCGGCAATCTTCCCAGTTCACGAACCTGCAGGGCGAGTTCATAAGGGATACCGTTTGTCTTCGTAAAACTTGTCACTTCTTCCTTAGGCATATTAAGTAGTTGCCTGATTTCCCTGCTCATTGTTCTCATGTGCCGGACGGCCTCGACAACATTTCCCGTCCCCGCCTCACCCTTGGTACGGATCATGGCTGCACCTTCTGCAATGCGGCGCAGGGCCTCGCCGAGGTTTCTCGCCCCGCATACGAAGGGAATGGAAAATTTTATCTTGTCGATGTGGCATTCCTCATCCGCGGGCGTCAGTACCTCGCTCTCGTCAATATAGTCGATCTTGAGCGCTTCCAGAATCAGCGCTTCCACAAAATGGCCGATTCTCGCCTTGGCCATCACCGGAATGGTAACGGCCTTTTTGATCGCGGTGATCATGGCCGGGTCGGACATCCTGGCAACACCGCCGTCCCGGCGGATATCCGACGGCACCCGTTCCAGGGCCATGACGGCCACGGCGCCCGCCTCTTCGGCAATCTTTGCCTGTTCCACATTGGTCACGTCCATGATGACGCCGCCTTTCAGCATTTGCGCCAACTGAACGTTCAATTTATATCTCTCTTGCTGATCCATATGATAAGCCTACCTCTACTCTCTGAACAGCCAGGTGGATAGATACCGTTCTCCCGTATCGGGAAGGACGGCAACGATGAGTTTCCCTTGACTGTCCTGTCTTTTTGCCACTTCCAGGGCGGCCCAGAGGGCGGCGCCGCTCGATATGCCGACGAGAATACCTTCTTCCCTGGCTAGGCGCCTGGCCACGATCCCGGCATTTTCGTTAGAGACCTTGATCACCTCGTCAATGATCCCCCGGTTGAGCACCTGGGGGACAAAACCGGCGCCGATCCCTTGAATCTTATGCGGTCCCGGCTGTCCCCCCGAGAGCACCGACGATGCCTCGGGCTCGACCGCGATAGCCCTGAATGACGGTTTCCTTTTCTTGATCACTTCGGCAACGCCGGTGATGGTTCCCCCGGTGCCAATACCGGCAATAAGGATATCAACCTCACCGTCCGTATCGTTCCAGATCTCCTCGGCCGTCGTTTTTCTGTGGATCTCGGGATTGGCCGGGTTATTGAACTGCTGAAGGATAACCGCTCCTGGAATCGTCACCGATAGTTCCTCAGCCTTGCTGATGGCGCCTTTCATGCCTTCGGCGCCCGGCGTCAGGACAAGCTCCGCCCCAAAAATCTCCAAGAGCTGCCGTCTTTCCAGGCTCATGGTATCCGGCATGGTGAGGATCAGGCGGTAGCCTTTCGCGGCGGCAACGAAAGCCAGAGCGATGCCCGTGTTGCCGCTCGTAGGCTCGATAATGACAGCTCCTTTTTTCAGCAGGCCCCGCTTTTCGGCGTCGTCGATCATGGCCACGCCGATCCGGTCCTTCACGCTGGACAAGGGGTTGAAGGATTCCAACTTCACAACTACCCGGGCCTTTGTCCCGTTGGACATTCGATGCAATGCGACGAGGGGGGTTCGCCCGATGGTCTTGGTAATGTCTTCATATATTTTCATTTCTCTACTCTCTTTCTTTTAGGTTAGGCAGCCGTATTTTTCAGGGCTTGATCGATGTCTTCCTTGATATCTTCCACGTTTTCGAGACCAATGGAGAGGCGGATGAAATCTTCCGTTACACCCGTCACTTCCTGTTCTTCTTTTGTCAATTGCGAATGAGTCGTGGAAGCGGGGTGAATCACGAGGCTCTTGGCGTCGCCGATATTGGCCAGATGGGAGAGGAGCTTGACGGAATTGATGAATTTCTTTCCCTTTTCCAATCCTCCCTTGATGCCGAACCCCACCAGCGCCCCGTAATGACTGCCGAAATACTTCACGGCCAGGGCATGGCTGGGATGATCCACCAGACCGGGGTAATTAACCCAACTGACCTGGGGGTGTTTTCTCAGGAATTTTGCCACTTCCAGGGCGTTTTGCGAATGCTGCCGCTGTCTCAGAGGCAGGGTCTCCAGCCCCTGGAGAAAGAGAAACGAATTGAATGGACTGAGAGTCGCCCCGATATCCCGGAGCAATTGCACCCTGGCCTTGATGATGAAGGCCACGTTGCCCAAGCCGGGGAAGTTTCCGAAGACGTCCCAGAATTTCAGGCCGTGATAACTCGGGTCCGGTTCGGTGAATTCCGGGAACTTTCCGTTTCCCCAGTTGAACTTTCCGGCGTCAACGATCACCCCACCGATGGAAGTGCCATGCCCGCCGATGAACTTCGTCGCCGAGGTGGCCAGGATATCGACCCCATAGTCGATCGGTTTAATCAAGCCGACCCCGACGGTGTTGTCGACGATGAAAGGGATTCCCGCCTCATGAGCAATTTTCGCAATCGCTTCATAGTCAGGGACATCCAGCTTGGGATTGCCGATGCTCTCGGCGTAGACGGCCCTGGTCTTTTCCGTGATCGCCGCTTTGAATGCTTCCGGCTTTTTGGAATCGACAAACCTGACCGTCCGTCCCAACTTAGGCAGGGTATAGTGAAAGAGCTGATAGGTCCCGCCGTAGAGATTGTCTGCCGAGACGATTTCGTCCCCCACCCGGGTTATGTTCAGGATCGCCAGCGTTTCTGCGGCCTGTCCCGAGGCCACGGCCAGTGCGCCCGTCCCTCCTTCGATGGCGGCGATCCTTTTTTCAAAAACATCCGTCGTGGGGTTCATGATCCGGGTATAAATATTGCCGAATTCCTGAAGGCCAAAAAGGCTTGCGGCATGGCCCGTGTCTTTGAAGACATACGATGTCGTCTGATAAATAGGTACGGCCCGGGCGCCCGTTGTGGGGTCGGGACTTTCCTGTCCCGCGTGTAATGCCAGTGTTTCCAATCTTCTTTCCGTCATTTTCTTTTCCTCCTGTGTTTTAATTTGTTTGCTGCCAAAAATAAAAAAACCCGCCAACCGTTGCATATTGCTTCCGGTTGGTGGGTTTCGTCGTCTTATATAACTGCTATGACTGTTGCCAGTGAATTACATGAACGAACCTCCCCATCTCCGGTGGCGGGTATGCATGGGACAACACATCATCATGGGCAGGCGGGCAGCGTCTTCACGACGACCCCTTCTTGCGGCAGCGATTCTCTTCAATGTTAAATAATCTTTCATGGTTTCGTTACCCCCGCCTTGTGGGGCCTTTCACTGATAATTGGCCAAAATCAACCAGAAGACCTAATGTCTACTATTTTAATGGGAAAGGTAGATAATTCATTGAAAAGATTTTGTCAAGAAAAAAATGCATTCGGCGGTTTTTTTGATGTTTCGGAAATTAGTGAATATATTCTGGCGCTTTACTTGTATGAATTATTCATATTTTATTGGAAGGAAATTTTGCACCACTATCCTGCCTTCATGCCGTCTGTTATGATCCTCAGCCGATTCGCAAAAGTTCATAGCCCTCCCTTGGTTTTTTCTCCGTCACTGCCAGCATGGGAAATCCCTCTTTCCTGCTCCGCTGCCGGACGGTATAGACTTGTTCATGATCCTGGCTGAAGGCCGCAATGATCTCGCCGATCATCCGTCGGTCATTGTCGTTTAACATGCCGATGGCCAGCGCCGTTGGTCCCCGGAAATTATGCGGGCTGAAGAGGAATTGTTCGGGGCTGGCCAAGCCTGTGACCCGCTCATTTTCCTCCTGGATGCGTCCCATAATCACCTTCAGGCCGGGTCGCAGGCGGAGGTGGCGACCCGTTGTGATCAGCACCAGGTCGGTGTGCGTGTAATCTGGTTGATGGGTGAAGAGATCGCGCAAGCGGGCGGCGATCACCTTGTCGGTCAGGAGGCAGCCCCCGGCCGGGCATGGGTAGTCTTTGACGCCCAGCTCTGCGGCGAGGGCGAACTGTGGTTTTCTGGTCCGTCCGGACATGTCCAGGAGCTTTTCCCGGTCTACAATGCCTTCCCGTTCCGGCCGGGTGGGCTCGAAATGCAAAGCCGACAGGGGTCGTAAAATGAGATCGGCCAAGCCGCTTTCCCGCTCGATCAGGCGGATCGTATGGCGCTGTTGCGACATGGGCCGCTGTCCCAGGACCTCTCCCGTGATGACAAAAGAGGCATCCAACTCGGGCATCATCTCTCTGACCTTGCGGAGCATGTAGATCCGGCAATCGATGCAGGGATTCATGCCGCTGCCGTGGCCGTGGGGCGGGCGCTCGACCATTTTGATGTAATCCATTCCTTTATGGATGACTCGGATGGGGACGTCGAACTCCTCGGCTACTTTCCGGGCCTGCATTTTACAACCCGCCGTTTTCGGCGTGCAATTGCAGAAGATGCTGGTAAAATGTATGGCCGTCATATCGATCCCCTGATCAATCATCAGCTTCACTGCCAGGGTGCTATCCAGGCCCCCGGACAACAGTGCTATGGCTTTGCGATTCATCATATCTCCGATTTTAATACCTGCCCTTTCGCTTCCGGCAACAACCGCTCTTCCCCGGAATATACGTACCCGGCATTGCTCCGCACATATCCCAAGAGAGTTACATTGTACTTTCTGGCGAGATTTACTGCGGCTGCCGTGGGGGTCGATCGGGAGACAAGGACCGGGACGCCGAGCCTGATGACCTTGGTGATGATTTCAGAAGAAACCCTCCCGCTCACGAAGAGGATGCCGCCGCTGACAAGATGCATTTTATCGTTTCTAAGGAGGACGCCTGCGATCTTATCAAAACAGTTGTGCCGTCCGATATCTTCGTTAAAAACGGAGCAAGCGGCGTGCTGGAACAAGACGCTGTGGACCCCGCCGATGGCCCGATAAACCTCGGAGCGCCGCTCGAATTCCTTCATGGAGCGGAGGATGTCGGGGAGAGGGAATTTGTCCTGGCTTGAAACGGGGAGGAATTTCTCGTCTTTTAGGGGATTGATGTAGGTGAAGCATTTCCCGCAGCCCGAAGTGACGCTGCGCAGGCTTTCGCACTTTTCGACCGCTCTTCCGGGAACAAGATCGATCATTACGGCAAAGAGGCGCTCATTATAGGTTATGGACGAGACATCTGCAATGGTGTCAATAACACCTTCACTGTAGAGAAACCCCAGGGCCAGTTCTTCCGTCAACTGGTTGAGGCAAAGGAGGGAGGCGTATTCCGTGCCGTTGATGTAGATCTTCAGGGATATTTCGCCGATAACGCTTTTTCCCGTATCGTCCAATCGGGCGTTATCACCATTGCAGATGATCTCTTTGACGGTAAAGACGCCATATAATCTTTCATCCATCGCTGATCCGGTCACAAAATCTCCGCTTCCAAATCAAGCTTCCTCAGCGAGGGCTTTCATGGCCCTTTCTCCCACTCTTGTCTTGTCAAAACAATAGGTCTCCATTCCGGGGACGATCATTCGGACGGTGGGGATGTCCACATCGGACCTGGTGAGATTGACGGCGATAACGCGCTCCAACCCCCTCGCCCGGAGTTTGGCAATCATGCTTTGAATGTCATCATAAATGTCGGTGCTATAGCCCACTTCGAGCTCCTTGATACCCTTTTGATTGTAGGCATAGAAACGGGGGTTTTCATCTTCCCCTTGGCGAAGATAAAGAGGCGCCGTTTCGCACATCCCTTCAAGTCCGTATTTCTGGATAAAAAGGGCGCGGGTCGTCGCAATCTCGAGGAGCGCGCGCACCGTAGCCACTTTGGGATCCAGATGGGATCCCAAGCCATCTATGGTCTCCATTGTCCCGTGTTGCAAATCGCGGGAAAAAGCAGCGACGACAGGTATCCCCACATCGGTGGTGAGATCTTTAGCCACTATTTCGATTCCCGCTTTTTCAAACTTTTCAAAAATGCCGATAATGAAATCGTTCTCCCGATCGTCTTCGATAAAGATGGCATCATGGAAATGCTGCGTGTACTGGGCGATACTCCAGGCGTCTCGTTCTATAACCTCGGCAAGACCGTGAATCACCGCCTCTTCCATGGTATTTCCGGCGGCAATACCGTTGGTATGAGTGCTCATCATCAATTCTTTATCTTCATGGAAAGGATGATAGACCGCGCAGGCCGGGACAAGAATATCTTCTTCTTTGGACAGGTCGTATCCCCATGTCCAGTTGATTTCCCAGTCGTGATTGTAATCGTTCAACCCGGAAAGTATCATTGACCGGGGATCGAGGACATTAAACTTGGATTTCAGCTGGTTGTAGCTTCCCCGGACAAGCTTATCCAGATATTCTTCTCTGAATTCGGAACAGTAGCGTTCGATTGCCTCCATGGTAATGGAAACCTGTGCCTGGATCGGAGAAACGCCCTTGCCGGTGTGACTTGTCTTTGAACCGTCAGGCCTGATACGATCGCAGGTGAAAACCTGAATCCCAATTCTGTCCACCTCCGTGGCGTTTCGGAAGGACATCATGCCGACCGTTTCCTTGATCCGCTCTATAAACTGAAGAGTGGAGTCCGGCGTCTTGGAACGGTGTGTTTCGAGGATATAAACCTTGGGACATTTTTTAAGAATAATGCGGTTCATTTGAATTCTCCGTTAGCTTTTTATCTCTTCAAGGGAATTTACCCCATTCAGATCCCGGCGCCGTTTTCATATAGCTCCTGCCGGATCTGGGCCTGGGAGATCCGGCTGTAGGGTGGGACGCTATCGACAAGCCAGACGTTGCCGCCGATGACGGAGCCTTTGCCGATCGTGACACGGCCCAGAATGGTCGCCCCGGAATAGATGGTCACGTCATCTTCCACGACGGGATGGCGGGGGATGCCTTTGATCGGTTTGCCCTCTTCATCCAGCTTGAAGCTCTTGGCCCCCAGAGTCACCCCCTGGTAAATGCGGACCCGGTCGCCAATGAGGCAGGTTTCTCCGATGACCACTCCCGTGCCGTGGTCAATAAAGAAATATCTGCCGATGGACGCCCCGGGGTGAATGTCGATCCCTGTGATGCTGTGGGCATACTCGGTAATCATCCGGGAGATGAGAGGAACCTCCAATAGATGGAGTTCGTGGGCGAGGCGGTAATTGGTGATCGCCAGGAGGCCGGGATAGCAGAATATGACCTCATCGGAGCTGGAGGCAGCCGGGTCGCCTTCAAAGGAGGCCTGGACATCTGTGGACAGCAGGCGCTGGATAGCGGGAAGGCGGGCCAGAAAGCGGTTGGTGACGTCTTCGGGGCGATGATCGCAATCGGGGCAATAGTCTCTGGTATGGGGGGGCCTGATGGAAGCGTTGCCCCGGACGCAGGAAAAACAGAGCCCTCTTTTTATCTGTTCCTCTAAAATGGGACGCAGACGGTCCAGGGTGGCTCCAACGTGAAAGTGGACGCTGCTTGCCCTCAGGCCTGAAAAACCGAAATAGCCTGGAAACAGCACTGAGCGCAGGGCCTCGACGATTTCAATGATCACATCCCGGGAGGGAAGTGGCTGGTCGTTCTGATCACGGCGCATGGCCCCGGAAAAGCCGTTGTTCGTGACGCACAGGGAGTCCACTACCGCTGTCAGGTCCATTTCCTTTGTGTCATTCATAGCTTTGTTCCTTGTTCACTTAATATCAGGGTTAGTTAGACTTGCTAGGCGATCTTGACGGTATCACCGGTGTTGACGATGCCGCCCTTAACCACCCGGGCAAAGACTCCCTCCTTGGGCATAATGCAAGTCCCCACCTGTGCAAAAATGGCGCAGCCCTTGTGACAGGCCTTGCCGATCTGGGTTATTTCCAGGAGGACCTCGGACCCGGCCCGCAGGCGCGTTCCCGGCGGCAGGTGATGCAGCTCCAGTCCGGAAATGGTCAGGTTCTCGGCAAAATCACCCGGCCCCACCTCAATGCCCAGCTTTTTCATCTTCTCGATGCTGGCCTCTGCAAGGAGGCTTACCTGACGCCGGATTCCTTGTTCGGCATGGGCGTCTCCGGACATGCCGTAATCCTCAATGAAGATGCCCGACGGTATGGGCGCCTTGCGGGTCCCTTTCTGATCGCTGTGACAAACAGCAACAACAATACCTTTTGTCATTTTATCTTCCCTTTCACTCACTGAAATCGAGCATCCGTTGAATGCTTGCCCGGGCCTTGTCGGCTATCGTTTCAGGAACGACGATCTCATGGCCCATGTCTTCCAATGCCCAGAGAATTTTTTCCAACTGAATCAGTTTCATGTTCATGCAGAGGGCGAATTTTGAGGCCGGATAGAACACTTTGTCGGGATTTTCCTTTCGGAGGCGATGGAGGATGCCCCGTTCCGTGGCCACGATGATTTCTTTGGCTGCGGCCTCCTTAACGTAGCGACACATCCCCTCCGTGGAGGTCACGCAGTCGGCCAATTTGCGTAACTCCGGAGGGCATTCTGGATGGGCGATTACTAACGCCTCCGGGTGCAGCTCCTTTTCCTCGAGAACATTCTCCGGCAGGATGCGGGCGTGGGTGGGGCAGAATCCCGGCCAGACGATGAAGGAGCGTCCCGTTTGCGTTGACACATAATCGGCCAGGTATTTATCGGGGACAAAGATGATTTCTTCCGCATCCTTGAGCCCTTCCCGGACCATCCGGACGGCGTTGGCGGAGGTGCAGCACAGGTCGCACTCCGCCTTGACGGCGGCGGTGGTGTTGACATAGCAGAGGTCTTTCGCCCCGGGGTGTTCCGCCTTCAGGGTGCGGAGCTGGTCGGCGTTGATCATGTCCGCCATGGGACAGCCCGCGGCCTTTTCCGGCAGCAGGACGGTTTTCCCGGGCGAGAGGATCTTGGCCGTTTCCGCCATGAAGTGGACACCGCAGAAGACAATGACGGCGGCGTCCGTTTGTGCCGCCTGAATGCTCAAGCCCAGGGAGTCGCCGACAAAGTCGGCGATATCCTGCACCTCGGGAATCTGATAGTTGTGGGCAAGGATAACGGCGTTTCTTTCTTTCTTCAGTTTTAAAATCTTTTCAACGATGTTCATAATTTTTTGACACCCTCGTAAAGAAGTAGTCATTCCCGCGTAGGCGGGAATCTATAATGAATATAAACAATTGACAATACTGGATTCCGGGTCGAGCCCGGAATGACAGAATGCATTTATTTCAGGTTATTGCCTCCCGGATAATGCCTCCTCCCACAACCACGTCGCCGTCGTAGACGACCACGGATTGGCCGGGAGTGATTGCTTCCTGGGGCTGATCAAAATGGATGGTCAGGGATGTATCTCCCCATTTCACGTCACAAGGCGCCGCCCTGTGGGCATACCTTATCTTGGCGGTCGCTCGTGCGGGGGGCCGGTCCACCAGCAGATTGAGACGGTCGGCAATAAGTCCTGTCGCCCGGACCTCGTGCTTTTCTCCAACCACAAGCCGGTTGTTCTCAATATCAAGGGTCAGGACATAAAGGGGCACGGGATTGCTGATCCCCAGGCCGCCCCGCTGTCCAACGGTGTAAAAGGGCAGCCCCCGATGGCGGCCGAGTACCTTTCCCGCAGGGGTCACAACATCTCCTGAATGGATCTCTTCCCCGGCACGCTGCTTGATGAAAGTTTCCATTCCTTCTCTGGGGATGAAGCAGATGTCCTGGCTGTCCGGTTTTTCCGAAGTGGGAAGCTGGGCCGCCGCGGCCAGTTTGCGCACTTCATCCTTGTGATAATCGGCCAGGGGAAACAGGACATGGCGAAGTTCCTCCTTGCCCATGGCGTAGAGGAAATAGGTCTGATCCTTCCTGGTATCGCGGGGGACGCACAGGCGAGCAGGGAAATGTTCATGATCCACCCGGGCATAATGCCCCGTGGCCAGATACTCGAAACCCATGGCCCGGACCTTTTGCATGAGGGTCCCAAACTTGATGGACCGGTTACATTCCACACAGGGGTTCGGGGTCCGCCCCTTCAGATATTCGGCTATGAAGGGACGAATGATCATGGCGTCGAGATCGCCTGCAAAATCGAGGACATAATGGGGGATTCCCAACTTCTGGCAGACCCGGCGGGCGTCTTCGATCTCTTTGGGGCCGCAGCACTTGACGGGTCCATCTTCCACCGTGGGGATGCCCAGGCACATGGTGACGCCGATGACATCATGTCCATCTTCCTTAAGAAGCCAGGCTGCGGCGGAGGAATCCACGCCGCCGCTGATGGCTATGGCCACCTTTTTGCTCATGCCTTATCCCGCTGTTTTTTTAAATAATCGTCAATGGCCGACTGCAAGGCCTCTTCGGCCAAAACGGAGCAATGCATCTTGATGGGCGGCAGCCCTCCCAGGGCCTCCGCCACGGCCCGGTTGGTTATAGCCAGGGCCTCGTCGATGGTCTTGCCCTTCACGAGCTCCGTTACCATGGAACTGGTGGCAATAGCAGCTCCGCACCCGAAGGTTTTGAATTTGGCATCGGTGATGACGTTGTTTTCCACCCGCAGGTAGAGATTCATAATATCTCCGCAGACAGCGTTCCCCACCTTGCCGATGCCGTCGGCGTTTTCGATTTCCCCCACATTACGGGGATTTGCGAAATGGTCCATTACTTTTTCACTGTATTGACTCATGGCATCCTCATTTTCTCTGTCATTCCGGGCTTGACCGGGAATCCAGTATTATTGAAATTTCCCTTGGCTTCAACACGCCTTGGGCGCATTACTATCCTGCTGGTACAGGGGCGACATGGCGCGCAACTTTGCCACTACCGGGGGCAATACCTCCAGGAGGCGGTCAACATCTGCCGCCGTCGTCGGCTGTCCCATGGTGAAGCGCAGGGAGCCGTGGGCCAGTTCATGGGGCAGGCCGATGGCCATCAGGACATGAGACGGCGCCAGACTCGCCGAGGAGCATGCCGAACCGGTGGAACATGCAATGCCGAGCATATCCAGGCTGAGGAGCATTCCTTCCCCTTCCACATGGGCGATAGAGATATTGACATTATTGGGCAAGCGTTGTGTCGGATGGCCGTTGAGCTTCACCTGGTCCATTTTTTCCTGGAAACCTCTGATCAGCTTGTCCCGAAAGGCGGTAAGGTCCTGGACCTCTTTTTTCAGAGAATCCCGGGCCATCTCTACGGCCTTACCGAAACCGACGATCCCCGGCACGTTGTGGGTCGAGGCCCGGCGCCTGTTTTCCTGTTCCCCGCCGTGCATGAACGGAGTAAGTCGTGTCCCCTTCCGCACGTAAAGTAGGCCGATCCCCTTGGGGCCGTAGAGTTTGTGGGCTGAAGCGCTCAGGAGATCCACATTCAGGTCGTTCACGGTAAAGGGCAGATGTCCCAGAGTCTGGACCGCATCGGTGTGAAAGTAAATGCCCCGCTCCCTGGCCAGCTTGCCGATTTCGGCAATGGGCTGGATCGTTCCGATCTCATTATTGGCATGCATAATGGAGATAAGGATCGTTTTGTCCGTAATGGCCCGGCGGACATCGTCGGGATTAACGAGGCCGTCGCCGTCCACCGGCAGGATCGTAATTTCAAATCCATCTTTTTCCAGAAAATGGCACGGCTCCAGAACGGCGTGATGCTCAATAGGGGAGGTGATGATATGGTTTCCCTTGCCCCGCCTCGCATAGGCCACCCCTTTGACGGCCATATTGTTGCTCTCCGTGCCGCCGCTGGTGAAGACGATCTCCCCCGGTGCCGCCCCCAAAAAGGAGGCGATCCGCTCCCGGGCGTCCTCGACGGCCCCTTTCGTCTCCTGGCCAAAGGCATGCATGCTCGACGGATTGCCGAAACGTTCACAAAAGTATGGCAACATGGCCGCCACCACCTCCGGGTCGCAGGGAGTCGTCGCCGCATAGTCAAAATAGACAGGCTTCATCTTTGTCAACCTTCCTTTCCTTTTGTCAGCACAAAAACCGCGTTCAGGGCGAAGAGATTCGGCCAGAAAGTGACCGGTCCCGTCTTCCCCAGAAAATGGGCGCTCAGAACCTTCAGTCTCTTTTCAGCGCAGAATATCTGAAAATCCTTAATACTGAGAAACCGGACATTCGGCGTATCATACCACAAATAGGGCAGGGAGGCCGTAATTGGTGAGCGCCCCCCCAGGCCCAGCATCAGCCGGGAGTGGAAATGGGCAAAATTGGGAAACCCCACGATCACGCGTTTCCCCACCCGCAGGGATTCCTCGATGACAAAATCAACCTTGCGCACTTCCTGAAGGCACTGATTGAGGATGACGTCATCGAAGGCCCCGTCGGGATACTCTACGAGACCCGTTTCAATGTCCCCCTGGAAGACGCTCAATCCCCTTTTTACACATTCATAAAACGCCTTTTTATCCATTTCGATCCCCTGAACCCGGGCTTGCTTGAAACGGACCAGGTGATACAGAAGCTCTCCCGTCCCGCAACCCAGATCGAGGACCCGCGATTCCGGCGCAATCGCCTCATAAATGATGCGATGGTCGGGACGCTCCGGAAAATTATTATTTTTCATTATCCGAATCCGCCATATTTGATCCCCTGGCCATTCCAGCTATGGTAGCCCTTCAGGGTCACACCGAGGAAGTGTCGGATCAGTTCCGTCTGCTCCTCCACCTCTACCAGAAAGGCGTCGTGGCCATAGGTTGATTTCAATTCGCAGTAGGTGATGTCCACCTGTTTGCCCTTCAGTTTCCGGACAATATCCTGGGATTGATAAGATGGATACAGCCAGTCCGACTGGAAGGAGATGACCAGAAAGCGGGTGTTGATGGGCTTCCCCGTCGGGATAAGTTTTCCGCCGGACAGGTTGAAGTAATCCATGGCCTTGGTGATGTAAAGATACGAGTTGGCGTCGAAACGCTTCACGAAGTTTGCCCCCCGGTAGCGAAGGTAGCCCTCCACCTCGAAGTCGGCGTCGAAATTAAAGCTGAAGGCGCCGTTTTTTAACCGCCGGGAAAATTTTTCCTCCATGGACTGATCGCTCATGAAGGTGATGTGACCGATCATGCGCGCCACGGCCAGCCCCTTTTCCGGTTGCCCGAAATCGTAATAGTTACCCTCCCGCCAGGCGGGGTCGGCCATGATGGACTGGCGCACTACCTCGTTGAAGGCGATCTGCTGGGGAGAATGTTTCAGGGCCGTGGCAATGGGGATGGCCGCCCGCACCCTTTCCGGGTAGGAAGCCGCCCACTGGAGGGCCTGCATCCCCCCCATGGAACCACCGGCTACGCAGAGAAGTCTCTCGATGCCGAGATGATCGATGAGATGGTGCTGGGCGTTTACCATATCGGCTATGGTCAGGAAGGGGAAATCCAGGGCGTAGGGTCGGCCCGTTTTCGGATTCAGAGATGCTGGCCCCGTCGAGCCTTTGCAGCCGCCGATGATATTGGAACAGATCACGAAATACTCGTTTGTGTCAAAGCCCTTTCCCGGGCCGATCATTTCGTTCCACCAGCCCGGATCATCACCACCCCCATGGAGATCAGCGGCATGGGCGTCCCCGGACAAGGCATGGAGAACAAGGATGGCGTTGGATTTCTCGGCATTGAGACGGCCGTAGGTCTCATAAGCCAGGGTGATGGGACCCAGCTTTTCGCCGCACTCGAGCAGCAGTTCGTGAGGGGGGTGGGCAAAGGTAAAATGCCGGGTTGCCTCAACCCCTGCCTCCGGCTGCGCCTGTTTTTTATTTATTGACTTCATATTCAATTACACCATGCCAAATTTCCATTGTCAACACCACCACAGCCTATTGAACGATGCACAACGACATAATTAATTGTACATACCGTCATTCCGGCGAAAGCCGGAATCCAGAAAAACACTGGATGCCGGATCAAGTCCGGCATGACAAACTTGGAAGGCGGATATGTCATCGTGTATTATTCCGCCCCGGTATACAACCCATCCCCCTCCCGATCTCCCCCTCGAAGAGGGGGGAAGCATGATATTAACCTTCCCGGAATAACCAGGTGGTCAGATATCGTTCCCCCGTGTCGGGGAGGATGGCGACGACTAACTTACCCTCGCTTTCAGGTCTTTTTGCGACCTCCAGGGCGGCCCACACGGCGGCGCCGCAGGATATACCCGCCAGAATGCCTTCTTCCCTGGCCAGGCGGCGGGCAATGATCCCGGCGTTTTCGTTCGTAACCTTTATAATTTCATCGATGACATCCTTATTGAGCACTTGGGGCACAAAGCCCGCGCCGATGCCCTGAATCTTGTGCGGTCCCGCCTGTCCTCCTGAAAGGACCGGCGAATCGGCGGGTTCAACGGCGATAACCCTGAATTCCGGTTTCCGGGCCTTGAGAACTTCCCCGATCCCCGTGATGGTCCCACCCGTGCCGACGCCGGCCACCAGGATGTCAGCCTGTCCGTCCGTATCGCTCCAAATTTCCTCCGCCGTTGTCCGGCGGTGAATCTCGGGATTGGCCGGGTTGTTGAACTGCTGGAGCATCAAAGCGCCGGGAATCGTCGCCTCCAATTCTTCCGCCTTCCTTATGGCCCCCTTCATCCCTTCCGCTCCCGGAGTGAGGACAAGTTCGGCTCCAAAGATTTCCAGAAGTTGCCGTCTTTCCACGCTCATCGTGTCCGGCATGGTCAGGATCAGCCGGTAACCCCGGGAAGCCGCCACAAAGGCCAGGGCGATGCCGGTGTTGCCGCTGGTGGGCTCCACCAGGACGGCGCCGGGCTTCAGTAGCCCCCGTTCCTCTGCGTCCGTGATCATGGCGGCGCCGATGCGGTCCTTGACGCTGGACAAGGGATTGAAAGATTCCAGTTTTGCGACGACCTGCGCCTTGCTGCCGTTCGCAATCCGATGCAGCCGCACCAGGGGGGTGTGGCCGATGGTTTTGGTAATATCATTATATATTTTCATGTGTTACAAGTCCTTTCATGAAGCGGCTTTTCTCAACGCCTGATCGATGTCTTCTTTAATGTCCTCGACATCCTCGATGCCGATGGATAAACGAATGAAGTCTTCCGTTACCCCCGTCGCCTCCTGCTCCTCTCTACTCAACTGCTGGTGGGTTGTCGAGGCGGGATGGATGACCAGGCTCTTGGCGTCGCCGATATTCGCTAAATGGGAGAGCAGCTCTACGGCTTCGATAAACCGTTTGCCCGCTTCCAGACCGCCCTTGATGCCGAAGCCCACCAGGGCGCCGTACTGACCGTCCAGGTATTTCCGGGCCGTGGCATGGCTGGGATGTTCCGGCAGGCCGGGATAATTCACCCAGTTCACCAGGGGGTGCTCTTTAAGAAATCCCGCCACGGCGAGGGCGTTTTCCGAGTGCTTCTTCTGCCGCAGGGTCAGGGTTTCCAGGCCCTGGAGGAATAAAAAGGAGTTAAAAGGACTAAGACAGGCCCCAAGATCCCGGAGCAATTCTACCCGGGTCTTGATAATAAAGGCGATGTTGCCCGCCTCGGGGAAGGCGCCGAAGACCTCCCAGAATTTCAGTCCATGGTAGCTGGGATCTGGTTCCGTAAATTCGGGAAACTTGCCGTTCCCCCAGTTGAACTTGCCCCCGTCCACAATAACCCCGCCGATGGAGGTCCCGTGGCCGCCGATAAATTTCGTCGCCGAAGAGGCGATGATGTCGGCCCCATAAGCCAAAGGCTGCACTATTCCCACGCCGCACGTATTATCCACTATGAAGGGGACCCCGGCGTCACGGGCAATTGCGGCAATGGCCTCAAAATCCGGGACGTCCAGCTTGGGATTCCCAATGGTTTCAGCAAAGATGGCCCTGGTTGTATCCGTAATGGCCTGCCGGAACGCCTCCGGGGTCTGTGAATTTACGAATCTCACCGTCCGTCCCAACCGGGGGAGGGTATGATGGAAAAGCTGATAGGTACCCCCGTAGAGATTGTCGGCGGCAACGATCTCGTCGCCCAACCGGGTGACGCCAAGAATGGCCATGGTGATCGCCGCCTGACCGGAAGCTACGGCCAAGGCCCCGCTGCCTCCTTCGATGGCCGCAATCCGGCGTTCGAAGACATCCGTCGTGGGATTCATGATCCGGGTGTAGATGTTGCCGAATTGCTGAAGGGCAAAAAGGCTGGCCGCATGGGCCGTATCCTTGAAGACGTAAGACGTGGTCTGATAAATGGGTACGGCCCGGGCGCCGGTAGTAGGATCGGGAGTTTCCTGGCCGGCGTGAACGACTAAGGTATCCAATCTTCTCTTTGGCATGATTTCTTCTCTCCTTTTTTTACCGTAAAAAGAAAACCCACTAAAAACGCCTTCATCTTGTCTTAGTGGGCCTTTGCTCCATCGCTGATCGGGAAGGTCAGCTCATGCTCACCCCTCCCCGGCGTATGGACAACCCTCCCCGGTACAACAACACATTATCATAAGGATAATCCACATCTTACCGTTTCCTTTCCACAAATAACTCTTCAACATGGGTTCTCTTTCCTCACCATGAAGCGTAACAGCGCACATGGACTTTCAGCGCAGCCCTCAGATGAACATCGCCGCGTCCGGCGTCTTGCTGCGCTGCCTCTCCATCAGATTCTCCAAGGTGATCCCCGAGAGTATTTCGTCGACTTTATGGGACACCTCTCCCCATACCTCCCGGGAAATACAGCTATCCGCCCGGTCACAAACGGAAGAGTTTTCAACGCAATCGACGAAGCAGATCGGACCTTCCAGGACCCTGACGACATCCATCAGGTTGATATCCTGGGGAGGCCGGGAAAGATAATAGCCGCCCTTCGCCCCCCGGACGGTAGTGATCAAGCCGGCCGATTTCAAAGGTGTCACGAGATGCCAGAGATACTTTTCCGATATCCCCTGGCGTTTGGCAATATCCTTCAGGTAGATTGGCCCTTCCCCGTAATGGGCGGCAAGATCGAACATGAACCGGACCCCGTATCTACCTCTGGTTGACAATTTCATTTCTATACAATCTCTATCATTTTAGTGGAAATTAATGCATCGAATTAAATTTGTCAAGGAAAATTTTTCTGTCCTTAGCAAGGCGACTGAAATAAGAATCTTATGGAAGGACGGACTCCGATGTTCATATTGAAAACAGCCGGATGTTCTGTTAAGAAAGACCCCGATGTTAACGATTCTACTAACACCTATGACCGAAACGGGCATATAAAATAAATGGAGGTAGGAGATCATGTGGAGAAGAATAACATTTTTACTGCCTGTTTTAATCTTGGCACTAATGATCGGCGGTTGCGGCGGCGGACAGGACAAGATGGCCCCCAAGGGGGAAGGCAAGATCGCCTTTAAGCTTGCCTCCCTGACGGCAATGGACCACACCTATAACCAGGGAGCGGCCAGATTTGCCCAACTGGTCAAGGAACGGAGCAAGGGCCGCATCGAGATCACCATTTACCCCAACGGACAGCTTGGCAAGGGGGAACGGGAGCTCCTAGAGGCGATCCAGCAGGGGGCCATCGACTTTTATGGCGGCTCCACCGGTCCGGTCGGCGGTTTCAGTCCCTCCATCGGCATTCTTGATCTACCGTTCCTCTTCCGCGATTACGCCCATGTGGACAAGGTTCTCGACGGCCCCCTCGGCCGCCAGCTCCTCGATGATCTGGGCAAGGCCAATCTCAAGGGACTGGCCTTCTGGGAAAACGGCTTCCGGAACCTCACCAACTCAAAGAAGGCGGTGAAAGCCCCTGCCGACGCCAAGGGCCTGAAGATCAGGACGATGGAAAACAAAATCCATCTCGCCGCCTGGAAGGCTGTCGGCGTCAATTCCGTCCCCATGGCCTATGGCGAGGTCTACGGCGCCCTGCAGCAGAAAACCATTGACGGGCAGGAGAATCCCATCGCGGTGATTTACACTTCCAAGCTGAACGAGGTCCAGAAATACCTCTCCCTGACCCAGCATGTCTATTCCCCGGCCCTGATCGTCGTCAGCCCCAAGACCTGGCAGGCCCTCGCGAAAGAAGATCAGGACATGCTGTTGAAGACGGCCCAGGAGGTCGCCCCCTACCAGCGCAAACTCGGGCGGGAAAACGAGGAGAAACAGATTGCCGAACTGGCCGCCAAGGGGATGACGGTGACCAAGGGCATCGACAAGGGGGCCTGGTACAAGCTCATGGAAGGGGCGATGGGGGAATTCATCCAGTCCTTTGGCAAAGACAAGGTGGAAGCGATCATAAATACCAAGTAATGAAAGGCAACGAAGCAGCGCCGGGGCTTTCTGCGAAGGTATCGCCATTATATGTCCTGTCCCGGCTCAATGGGATTTTATTGAAATTTGCCGGGGGGATCACGATCCTTACCATGGCGATTATGGCCATCGTCATCCCCTACGAAGTGGCGGGGCGTTATCTGCTTGAAGCCATGCCGAGCTGGTCCGGGGAGGCAGCGACCTTTTCCCTGGTCTGGCTCTCCATGATGGGGGCAGCCATCGGGCTCAGGAAAGGTTACCAGATCAGTCTGACCACCGTTGTTGACAGGCTCCCCTACCGAGCGGCCCGGATCGCCCGGGGAGGTTCGCTATGCCTGATGCTTGTCCTGCTCATGATTATGACCTGGTACGGCCTGCAACAGACACTGGTCAACCTGCGTCAGATCTCGCCGGCCTTGGAGAT
>JBAYKV010000031.1:0-20660 GCA_041664405.1 Syntrophales bacterium | reverse complement strand
CTGGTTCATGGAGGTAAACACCCGCCTGCAGGTGGAACATACGGTCACGGAGATGATTACCGGCGAAGACCTTGTCCAGGAGCAGATTCGGATCGCCGAAGGCAGACCCCTGCAGATTCGCCAGGAGGATGTCCGCCTAAACGGTATTGCCATTGAGGTTCGCATTAACGCCGAGGATCCGAAAAACAGCTTTATGCCCGAGGGGGGCAAGCTCATCGAGATTTATAATCCCCCGGGAGGACCGGGGATCCGTGTGGACGGCAATGCTTATAAGGGCTACTTTGTCCCTTCCGTTTACGATTCCCTGCTGGCCAAGCTAATTGTCTGGGGATATGAATGGGACCAGACGATAAAACGCCTCCAGCGGGCTCTGAAGGATTTCAATATCGTCTGGCCGAAAACGACGATTCCCCTGTATATGGCCATTTGCGATGAACCGGATTTTCAGAGCAGAAAATTCGACACCGGTTATCTGGAGATCCATCCCGATCTGTTCAATTATCCCGATGCGGATCACTATGTTTTTGACGACGCGCTCTATAAGCTGATGCTGGCGCCTCATGAAGGGATGGAAGGACGATCGGAAGAGGAGCAAAAAAAGGATCGCCAGGCAGGGTGGTGGATGTACAAGCGCACCCTGACAACCCAGGAGATCGATGAACTCAAGAAAGAGGGGGTAGTAAAGTCTTCCATAAAGGGGAAGGTGACGGATATTCTTGTGGAGGTGGGTGACGAGGTGATGGTCGGGGATGCCCTGGTGGATCTGGAAGCGATGAAGATGCATACCCACATCATTTGCGAAGTTGATGGAAAGGTAGCTGATATTCTTGTGGAACCAGGAGATGCGGTGGACGTGGGCGACACGCTGGTCATGGTGACCGTTCGCCGTTAATTCCGTTTCTAAATCAAAGCGCTATCTTCGTTGGCATCGACAATCGGCTCCTCGACGTATGAAAAATACGCCTCCGTCGCCTCTGTCTTGCCGCCTTGATTTCATCTTTGATTTAGAAACGGAATAAGATCTTCACCAAAAGAAAAACCCCGTCAGTGTCAGAACCGGCGGGGTTTTCCAATTAATCTGTATGGACCTGTTATGGAACTTCGCCGTTGATGATACAATTTATGATCCCCTTTTGCAGATCCTCGTCATAGCGAAGTTTTCCTCTCATCCTGACCGTCTTTTCCTCGCCTCTCTTTTTCGTTTCCATATCGCACCTCCTCTTTCTGTCCGTTTGAGGCTATTGTATGGATAAAGCGAATTTTTAACAATCAGCGTACGCCTCAATCTCACTTGCGAAGTTCTCTGAAGAATGCCTCAGTCTCACGAGGATCGGGCTATGGGACTTTGTCTTATGGTTTCAGCCTCCTTCTTCGATAACAAGGAGTAAATCGTCGACTTCGACCTCGTCGTTTTCCTTGACACCGATCGTGATGATTGTTCCTGCCGCCGGGGCGTAGATGGGATTTTCCATCTTCATCGATTCGATCTTCATGACCTCGTCGTCTTCGTTAACTACTTCTCCCACGCTGACGAGGACTTTCATGATTTTCCCGGGTATAGGTGATGTCAGTTCAATCTTCATGCGGACGGCCTCCTTGCTATTAAATGATTCCCATCCCCTTCAGTACCGAGAGCATCACGGCGGCGGCGATGACCGAACCGATCTGCCCGGCGGCATTGGCCCCCATGGCATGCATAAGGAGATAATTTTTCTTGTTGTATCTCTGTCCCTCCTTCATGACCACCCGGGCGGACATGGGAAAAGCGGAGATGCCGGCGGCGCCGATGAGGGGATTAATTTTGCCTTTGCTTGTTATATATAGAACCTTGCCAAGGAGGACCCCACATGCCGTGTCCAGGCAAATGGCAATAAATCCCAGGGCCAGGATAATCAGGGTTTGGGGTTGGAGAAAGATCTTGCCGTCCATCGTCGCACCGATGGAAATTCCCAAAAGCAGGGTGACGACATTGGCGATTTCATTGGCCGAGGCCTTCGTCAGCCTTTCCACGGCACCGCTTTCCCGCATGAGGTTGCCCAGCATGATTGTGCCGAGGAGCGGCAGACCCATGGGGGCGATGAGACCTCCGAGAATCGTAATAACCAGGGGAAAAAGAATGCGTGTTGTTTTGGAAACCGATTTTCTTGTCGCTCTCATGACCACGGTTCGTTCCTTTTCGGTGGTCAGGGCTCTCATGATCGGCGGCTGGATAACGGGAACCAGAGACATATAGGAATAAGCCGCAACGGACACGGCCCCTAAAAGATGAGGGGCATACTTTGCGGTTACGTAGATTGCCGTAGGACCGTCGCAGGCGCCGATGACGCCGATGGCGACCGCATCCAGCTCTGTGAATCCCAGGGCGAGGGCGAGGCCCAGGGTGAGGAAGATCCCGCATTGTCCGGCGGCGCCCAACAGGAAAGTCACCGGGTTCTCCAGGACCGGGCTGAAATCGGTCATGGCCCCGATGCCGACAAAGATCAGGAGGGGAAAGAGTTCCGTCATGATGCCGGCGTCATAGATGGTTCTGAGGAAGCCGTGGGGTTCCATCAGATTGGCCAGAGGAATATTAACCAGAATACATCCGAAGCCGATGGGGACCAGGAGCAGGGGCTCAAAATCCTTCTTGATGCCAAGGTAGAGAAGAACACAACCTACAATAATCATCACGACATTTGATATTTGCAGGTGCATAAATCCGGCGAGCAGACCGGAGAATCCGTTGGCAAATGCCTCTAACATGTCTTTTTACCTTATTATCCTGCCCTATGACGGCAAGATTTCGATTGCCCGTTTATAATGTTCATAAGTTTAGATTCGTTACGGATGGTCTGATTGCAGCCGTCGCGATCATGCCTTCTCCTCTTCCTCCTTCTTATAGGGGAAGATTTTTTTCATGAGCGCGATGACCGCGCTTATGATACCAAGAGTAAGCAGGGTCCCCCCCATGCCGACTACAAGCATGGTGATGCCGAAGGTCAGTTTGTCCATCTGAAATGCCTCGGAGTGGATTATTTTTCTTCACCGGCTATATATGAAAAACAGCGCCCGGTGTCAACAGTAAGTAGCATGATGTATGAATCACGAGACAAATATGTCGTCTGCTGCCATTTCCAACCATTGTCTCGCCAGGAAAAAGCTTGCCATTTCTTTTAGGCTGTGCAAAATCCCCCAACACCATTGGTATTTATTACAGGGATGGCCGTTTTCTTGCTCCTTTGTGGTAGCTACCTGTCGTGAATATTTCACCTTAAATCTACTTTCAGGAGGTCGCGGATGTCCCAAGCCATGATTGGAAAATTTGCCTTTATCGCCTGGTGTCTGTTTTTGCTTTATAATCCCGGAACAGCCATTAGTGGAGCAACGTCCATCCCTGCCGAATTCACGGAAATCCGTGCCGTCCTTCCCACCGTACGGATGGATATCCGTTACTACACCCCCCATAATTTCGTAGGTGCAAGGGTGGACGGGTACAAGGCGCCTAAATGCTATCTCACCCTTCAGGCTGCCCAGGCCTTGGCGGGCGTGCAGAGGGATTTGGTCGCATCCGGCCTGACCCTTAAGATATATGACTGTTACCGTCCCCAGAAGGCGGTGAACCATTTTGTCCGCTGGGCCGCCGCCATGGGAGACACGCAGACAAAGGCTGAATTCTATCCCAAAGTGGACAAGAAAAACCTCTTCAAGGACGGCTATATTGCCGAAAAATCAGGACACAGTCGGGGCAGTACCATCGACCTGACGATCGTAACGATCCCCGCTGCACCACAGGAAGAATACGTACCCCATAAGAACCTCCGGGCCTGTGACTTACCCCTTGAAAAACGTTTCCGCGACAGCGGCATCGATATGGGAACCGGCTTCGACTGTTTCGATGAAAAGTCACATACCCTGAACAAGGCCATCGGATCGTCGCCACGGCTCCATCGGGCTCTGCTGAAAAACATCATGGATAAGCATGGCTTCGTCAATTACGATAAAGAATGGTGGCATTATACCCTGAAAGGCGAACCCTTTCCGGATACCTATTTTGATTTTGACATCGAATAACCTGGAAACACAGGTATCTTTACTGTTCTGCCCTGCTATTATTCCTGCTAAAGTTTTTAGCTCTTTTGCCCGATAGTATGTTCAGACAGCAAAGGACTTCTTAATCTATGGATGATCCGGTAAACATCAATAAGCATGCTGAGGAACTGACGTCCCTTCGTCGTCATGTACAGGTCCTTGAGGATCAAATTGCCCATTTAACGGCGGAGAAGGACAAGAAAGACCAGACCCTGCGAGAAAATGAGGCAAGGCTCCGGCAGGTTATCGACCTGGTTCCCCATTTCATTTTTGCTAAAGACCGGAGCGGCCGCTTTATTCTCGTCAACAAGGCCGTGGCGGATGCCTACGGGACAAGTGTTGAGAACCTGATCGGCAAATCCGACGCTGACTTCAATCCCAATCCCGAGGAAGTGGAACATTTTCTAAGGGACGATAGGCAGGTAATCGATAGCGGCGTTGCCATGATAATCCCTGAGGAAAAGATCACCGACGCCCAAGGGCAACCACACATCCTTCAGACGACAAAGATTCCTTTTCATTTATCCTCCACAGGTGCCGCGGCGATCCTCGGCGTTTCAACGGATATCACGGAGAGGAGAAACGTCGAGCTGGCCCTTGAAGAAAAGGAGCAGTTTTCCCGGGCTATCCTAAACAATCTTACCGACATGATCTTCATTCTCAACAAAGAGGGCATTGTCTCCTTTGCCACTTCTTCGGCAGCCAAGCTCCTGGGCTATCCTGATGATTTTTTTGCCGGTCAAAATCCCTTCTCCCTTATTCACCCGGATGATCTGCCCGCAGTGATCGCTGATTTTAGGGCCGTGGCCCTGTCAGTGCAGGACGGCATTCCCACGGCATTTCGTTTCCGGAAGGCCGACGGCTCATGGGTGCACGTCGAGGCCCTTGGTCAGAATCTCCTCGCCCATCCTTACATCCGTGGCATTGTAATCACCGCCCGGGATATCTCCCAGCGGATCGACATCCAGAAGAAGTGGTATGAGAGCCTCGCGGTCAACCGCGCCTTGATCGACGCAATGCACAACGCCGCCGTGCTGATGGATACGGAAGGCAGAATCCTGGCGGCAAACAAATTTGTGGCAAAGGCGCTGGAAAAAGAGCTCCGGGAACTCGTGGGAGACAATCTCTACAACTGTCTCCCCTCGGACTGGGTGCCAGTCTGGACAGATCACCTGCAAAAAGTCAAGGAAACGGGTCGCTCCTCCAGATTTGAAAGGATCATCGATAATCGCTATTTCGATAATAACATCCATCCCATCTTCGACAAAGAAGGGAAACTCATCCAGATCGCCATCTTTCAATATGAAATCACCCGCTATAAAAAGGCGGAGGAAAGGATTAAAGCGGAACAGCGCTTCCTGAGGCAGGTTATTGACGCCGTTCCTGCCTTCATCGGCGTCAGGGATACTGATGGTCGCTATGAACTGGTTAATGTCGCCGTCGCCAATGCCTACGGAACAACAGTAGAGAATATGATCGGCAAGACAGATGGAGAGTTACACCTTCCCGCAGATGAGTTTGAAAGATTTCTGAACGATGATCGCGAAGTCATACAAAGCAGGACGGCAAAATACATTCCTGAAGAAAAAATAACCCATGCGGACGGATCCGTCCACTGGTTCTCCACTTATAAGGTTCCCCTGATTAACGGCAAGGGCGACAGTTCCCGGATCCTGGCGGTCGCCATGGACAGGACGCGCCTCAAAGAGACTGAGGAAGAAAGGAAAAAACTCCAGGACCAGTTGCTTCAGTCGCAAAAAATGGAGGCCATCGGCGCCATGTCCAGCGGCATGGCCCATGATTTCAACAACATTCTCATGGGCATCCAGGGCTTTATTTCCCTGCTCCTCTATGAGTTGTCAGCGGATCACCCGCACCGCAACAAACTCGAGAATATCGAACTTTATATCAAAAGAGGGGCAGAGCTGACGCGTCAATTGTTGGGATTTGCCCAAGGCGGCAAATACGACGTCCAGACAACCAATTTTAATGCCTTCCTGGAAAAAAGCGCCGGGATGTTCGCAAGAACCCGCAAAGAAATATGGATTCACAGGCACTTCGAAGAACATCTCTGGAGTGTGGAGATTGACCAGGGACAGATGGATCAGGTATTTCTCAATCTGTTCATTAACGCCGCCCAGGCTATGACGGAAGGGGGGAACCTCTACCTGGAAACCCGTAATATTGTTTTTCAGGAAAACGAGGTGAAACCGGTCGGAATCCAGGAGGGGAAATATATCAAGATCTCAGTAACCGATGAGGGCGCGGGTATGGAAAAAGAGGTTTTGGATCGGATCTTCGAGCCTTTTTTTACAACCAAGCCCAAAGGCGTCGGAACAGGGCTGGGCCTTGCCTCTGCCTATGGGATTATCAAGAACCATAAGGGCGTGATTCACGCCTACAGCGAAAAGGGGAAAGGTACAACCTTCAACATCTATCTTCCCGCGTCCGACAAGGTCATCCAAGCAGAGGAGGAGCAGGAATGCCATCTTGTTGCTGCGGGGACCGAAACCATTCTCATCGTCGATGATGAAGAGATGAATATCGTCGTCATAAAGGAGATGTTAGAGATGCTCGGTTATCATATTTATGCGGCGGGAAACGGACAGGAAGCACTTGCCATCTATTCGGAAAGAGGAGCGGAGATCGATCTGGTAGTCATGGATATGATCATGCCCGGTATCGGCGGCGGCAAGACCTTTGATTACCTCAAAGCAATAAATCCCGATGTAAAGGTCATTCTGGCAAGCGGTTACAGCGTTAACGGTGAAGCCCGCTCCATCATGGAAAGGGGTTGCCGTGACTTCATCCAGAAACCTTTCCAACTCCACGATTTAACAGGAAGAATAAGAAAAGTTCTTAACGAACCCTAGCAAGAACAGCATTTGCCCATCTCCATCCTCCATGAAATCGCAGGTATTTTTGGTTGACAATATAAATGTTTTTTAAGATAGGTTCTGCCTATGATTATTCAACAGCACCTCTGGATGGCATCGAAAGGCTGGAATCCGGGATTTTCAAAGGGCAATCCTCGTGACGCGCAGTTGGTCCTTGTCTTCGGATCGCCTTCCCTGTTAAGAAACCGGCGACTCATCGAAGATATCAAAGAGACTTATTCCGCCGCCATGCTCTTCGGGTCCTCCACGGCCGGAGAAATTTTCGGCGCCCGGGTCTTTGACGATACCCTGACGGCAACGGCGATCCACTGGGAGCATACTGGGTTGCGTTTTGCCAGTGAGATGATCAAGAATGCCGAAGACAGCATCACTGCCGGCAGAAGGCTCGCCGAACACTTCGACCGCAAACACCTTCGTCATGTCTTTGTCCTTTCCGAGGGCCTGCAGGTGAACGGCAGTGAGCTCGTCCGTGGTTTAACGGAAGGCCTGCCGTCTCAAGTATCCATTACCGGGGGATTGGCCGGGGACGGCGACCGTTTCGGTGAAACGTATGTCCTGTGGAACGATCAAGGTGAAAGCAACCGGGTGGCAGCCGTGGGGTTCTATGGCGAGGGCCTGCAGGTTGGCTATGGATCTTTCGGGGGATGGGATCCTTTTGGTCCGGAAAGACTCGTGACCCGTTCCCGGGGCAACATCCTTTATGAGATGGACGGCAAATCGGCCCTCCATCTCTACAAACGCTACCTGGGGGACCAGGCAGTGGATCTGCCGGCGTCGGGGCTCCTCTTCCCGCTTAGCCTGCGTGCTGAAAACAGCGACCGGCCGCTTGTCCGCACCCTTTTAGCCGTCAACGAAGAAGACAAGAGCATGACCTTTGCGGGAGACATCCCCGAGGGATCTTATGCCAGGCTCATGAAGGCCAATTTTGACCGGCTCATTGACGGGGCCGCCGAGGCTGCCAAGATGAGTTGCGATATTCTCGGTTCTTTCAAACCGGAGCTTGTCATTCTGATCAGTTGCGTCGGCCGCAAGCTCATCCTCAAACAGCGCATCGAGGAGGAAATTGAGGAGGTGCGGGATGTCCTGGGCAACGATGCCTGCTACACGGGATTCTATTCCTATGGAGAGATCTCCCCTTCCGTGAGAGGGGCCAACTGCGAACTCCACAATCAAACGATGACCATTACCGCCTTTGCCGAGGGTAAGCCCCATGCATAGCCTGCTGGCGCGTCAATTGAAAAACATCTTTGGGAGCACCGATGACATCATGCCGGAATGGCAGGGTTTTCTAAAGAACGTCGATGACGCTTACCACCAGAGCGACGCTGATCGACTAATGCTCGAGCGGGCTCTCGACCTGAGTTCAGAGGAACTGATGCAGGCCAACTCGGAGATGAGAGCCCTCTTTCAGACCCTGCCGGACATTTTTTTTCTTATCGACCCCGTCGGCAAGATCCTCGATTTCAAAGGGCCAGCGGCCCCCGACCCTAACTTTACGGAAGCAAGGCCGTTCGGCAAAACCTTGCCGGACATTCTCTCCCCGGAGCTGCATGCCCCCTTCCTTGATCTCCTTGCAAAAGCCCACTCGACCCGATCCATGGCAAGTATCGTTTACAACGTCAATTTAAACGACAAGATTCATTATTACGAGGCCCGCTGTGTTCCCTTCCTCAAGGATCAAGCCGTCATTGTCATTCGCAACATTACGGAACGGAAGCAGGCCGAAGAGCGTCTGCAAAAGGAAGTTCTGGAAAAATCGATCATCCTGGATACGATGTCGGAAATCGTCGTCTATATTGACCGGGACCATAATGTTGTCTGGGCCAACCAGGCCATGCACAAGGCCTTCAATCTATCCCCGGAGACCTATCATGGCAGGAAATGCTATGAAATCCACGGGCGAAAGGACCGATGCCCCTTCTGTCCGGCCATCAGGGCCATGGAGACGGGCGAGCCCCAAAACCACCCCGATCTGGAGTCATATGGAAAGCGCTGGGTCCTCCGGGGGTATCCCGTCCGGAACGAAGGGGGAGAGATTATCGGGGCCGTCGAGATCGTCACCGATGTGACGGAAAGCCGTAACGCCGAGGACTCGTTGCGACAATCGGAAGAGAAATACAAACTCCTTGTCGAAAACGCCAATATGGCCATCACCATCGCCCAGGACCTTCTGCTTAAATATGTCAATCCCAAAACCTCGGACATGGTCGGATACGGCAACGAGGAACTCCTGGGAATGCCAATCGCAAACTACATTCACCCCGATGATTTGGATATGTTTCTTGTTATCCATCAAAAAAGATTGCGAGGTGAAGAATTTCCTCATAGTTACACCGCAAGGGTCGTGAATAAAAACGGGGATACCCTCTGGTGCGAATTTGCCGGGGTGGCCATCACCTGGGAGGGAAAACCGGCGACCCTGAATTTCATCAAGGACGTCACCCAGCAGAAGAAGCTTGAGGAACAACTGCTCCAGGCGCAGAAACTCGAGGCCATCGGCACCCTTGCCGGCGGCGTTGCTCATGACTTCAATAACCTCCTTATGGGCATCCAGGGATACGCATCCCTCATGCTCCTCGATATGGACTCTTCCCACCCCTATTTTACGAAGCTCAAAAGCATCGAACAGCAGGTGCAAAGCGGGGCCAATCTGACGAAACAGCTCCTCGGTTTTGCCCGGGGAGGAAAATATGAAGTCAAGGCGACAAACCTCAATAAATTCATTCTGTTCAATTCTGAGCTATTCGGGCGAACGAAGAAAGAAATTACCATCCATAAGGTTTTTGCCGAAGATCTCCGGGCCGTAGAAATCGACCGGGGCCAGATCGATCAGGTGTTCCTCAATCTCTACATCAATGCCTGGCAGGCCATGCCCGGCCGGGGCAGCCTTTACCTGGAAACGCAAAATGTCAGCCTCGGGGAAGGCGATGTGCAGGCTTATGACATCCCACCGGGACGGTATGTTAAGGTATCGATACGGGACACGGGTATGGGTATGGATGAGCCAACCCGCCGGCGCATCTTCGATCCCTTCTTTACGACCAAAGAAATGGGGCGGGGGGTCGGATTGGGACTCGCTTCGGCATACGGGATCATCTGTAATCATGGGGGAATCATCACCGTCGACAGCGAGAAGGGCAAAGGGACTACGTTTCACATTTTTCTGCCCGCAACGGAAAACCGGGCGGAAGGAGATGCTACGCCGGCTTCCGTTATCCACAGAGGCCATGAGACCATCCTTATTGTTGATGACGAAGCCATAAATATCGAAGTGATCGGCGCCATGGCAAAAAAGCTGGGGTATCAGGTTGTCACCGCCGACAGCGGCCAGGAAGCCGCCAAGCAGTACCGCCTCAATTCAACCGCCATCGACCTGGTCATCCTCGATGCGATCATGCCCGGCCTGAGCGGCAGCGACACCTTCGAAATCCTCAAGGCGATTAATCCCCGCATCAAGGTTATACTGGCCAGTGGTTACAGCCTGAATGAACTTACCTCCAGAATGATGGAGCGGGGAGTGCGCGCCTTTATTCAAAAGCCATTTCGTATCGAGGATATCGCCGCGACAATCAAGACCGTCCTCACTGCCAAAGATTGAGTATTCGTAATCTATAAGGCAACATGCCTGCAAGGGGAAGCGGTCAGATGAAGAATTCCGTGATATTGCCGTCCTGCATGATGTAGTTTTTCTGGACCATCTGGCCGTCCCGGACGCCTTGGCCCCAGATTCGGGCGTATTTCAGTTTGGAGGCGAACTCGTTGTGGATTCTGGCGGCCAGTTCTTCCAGGGTGCTGCCGGTGGGCAGAATAACGGGGGCCGTCAGATCCGCCTCTTTTCCGGGACGCTTGGTATAGACACGAACGATTTCGGCGAGGGAAAAGAGTATTTCCGGTAGGCGCGACACTTTCAGGCCGGTTTTTGTGGACAGGCCCAGGCAGGGCTGTTCAATACCGGAGAGTTCCCTGAAGATATCCAGGGACTCCTGATCCTCCGTCCGGTCCATCTTGTTGACAACTACCAGGGTCTTCCGGATGAAGGGCTGCTTCGGGAGGTTCTCCGGGAGCCGGCATTGGGGCGAGTAAATGCGATAGTCATGAAGAATGGCCATGATCTCTTCATACTGCCCCATAGGGTCGGCCAGAAGGTCCAGCATGACGATCACAATGTCCGTGCGACGCAGCAGATCCAGCAGGGCCGGGTCCGCGTACTGACGGGTGATCGGAGGTGTGTCGATAAGCTGGAATTGGATATTCTCGTATTCCATCATCCCCGGTGTTGGTTTGTGGGTGGTATATGGGAAGGCCGCCGTCTCCGGAGAGGCGTTGGTGACCAAGGCCACAAGGGAGGACTTGCCCGTGTTGGGCGGACCGATGACTACGACTTGGGCTGCCCCCTCTTTGTCGATGCTGTAAGCGGTCTTGTGTTTGGCTGCCCCCTTTTTCTGCTGAGCCTGATCCCGGAATTTGGAGATGCGCTCCCGCAGCATGGCCTTGAGCTTGTCCGTGCCCTTGTGCTTGGGCATGACGGCCAGCATTTCCTCCAGGGCCTCGATCTTGTCCTCCGGGGTTTTGGCGGCACGGAAGCGCTCTTCCGCTGCGAAATAGTCTGGGGGGAGATTGGCAGGCATGGTCCTATTATATGAAATTCGGCGGGTCTGTCAATTCCTGCTTCCATTTCTAAATCCTCTGGGCAATTTCTTTAAAACTCTCCACCGCCGCTTCGAGGTTTTCAATGATATCGTTCGCCAGTACATCGGGGTCCGGCAGATTGTCCAGGTCCGCCAGGCTTTTGTCTCTCAGCCAGAAGACGTCCAGGCTGGTTTTGTCGCGGCTCATAATCTCGTCATAAGTGAACTTGCGCCATTGGCCTTCCGGGTTGGTTTCCAGGTGCCACGTTTCCTTGCGGATATGGCGATTTTCCGGGTGGTAGCATTGGATAAAATCCCGCAAATCCTCCAACTTCAGGGGATTCTTTTTCAGGGTGTGATGAATGTTCGTCCGGTAGTCGTAATACCAGACTTCCTTAGTCCAGTGATCCTTGGCGGCGGTTTTGGCATCAAAGAAAAGGACGTTCGCCTTGACGCCTTGAGCATAAAAAATACCTGTCGGCAGGCGCAAAATTGTGTGGAGGTCCACAGATTCCAGAAGTCTTTTCCTGACCGTTTCCCCGGCTCCGCCTTCGAAGAGGACATTGTCGGGGACGACCACGGCGGCCTTGCCCGTTGTTTTGAGCATGGTACAGATGTGCTGGACAAAATTGAGTTGCTTGTTGCTCGTCGTTGCCCAGAAGTCCTGCCGGTTGTAGGTGAGGTCTTCCTTCTCCTGCTCCCCTTCCTCGTTGGTGAAGGTCATACTGCTCTTCTTCCCGAAGGGCGGATTGGTGAGGACATAATCGACGCGCAGGCCCGAGTCGGCCACGAGGGAATCGGTGGGAGAGATGAAGGTCTCCGAGTCGATATCGCCGATATTGTGGAGAAACATATTCATGAGAGCCAGCCTGCGGGCGCCCGCCACGATCTCGTTGCCATAGAAGGTCTTGTATTTCAGGAATTCTTTCTCTTCTTTATCAATGCCGTAGTGATCCACGATATAGTCGTAAGCAGCCAGAAAAAACCCGCCCGTGCCACAGGCCGGATCGGCAATGGTCTTCGTGGGCTCGGGCCGGAGGCATTCGACCATCGCCTTGATCAGCGGCCGCGGCGTGAAGTACTGCCCGGCGCCGCTCTTGGTGTCTTCGGCGTTTTTCTCCAGGAGGCCTTCGTAAATTTTCCCTTTGACGTCCGTCCCCATCGTGCTCCACTGCTCTTTGTCGATCATATCGATAAGCCGGGAGAGCTTGGCCGGGTCCTGGATCTTGTTCTGCGATTTCGTGAAGATCTGCCCGAGGATGCCCTTCTGTTTTCCCAACTCTCGCAGGAGGATGCTGTAATGGAGTTCCAGCTCAGCACCCTTTTTTGAGGTGAGACTTTCCCAATCGTAGGTCTTGGGCATCAGCAAGGGGCGGTTGTAGGGTGGTCGGGAAAACTCGTCGGCCAGCTTCAGAAAGAGGAGGTACGTGAGCTGTTCCAGGTAGTCGCCATAGCCCACACCATCATCGCGCAGGGTGTTGCAGAAACTCCAGACTTTGGAAATGATGCTTGATGCGTTGTCGTTCATAGGGTTGTCTCCTCGTTCAATACAACCCCCCAGCGGCGGCTGATTTTTCCTCGTTTCGGGTTTTGCGGGTCCACTGGCTCATGCTGGTCAATTCTCCCGTTCTTACCGTCTGCTGTTTGCGTACTTGCAGGAAAGCCGGCAAATGTGTTTCTGTTTTTCGAGCGTTGTTTTCATGGCTGCATCGTATTGCTTCTGGATGGTTTGTCAAGCCATTTGTGTAAAATAGAATGCAGTAATCTTCTCCATTTTTCCGGAAGAGGGCATAAAACACTTGCATAAACGTATCTATTTTGGTACGTCATGGCCATGAGTGGGCCCATCCTGTCTGTAAAGTTTTTCCATACTGAAGCTGGTAATGAGCCGGTAAGGGAATTGCTGCGGGATTTACCGCCGGAGGATCGAAAGATCATTGGCACGGATATCAAAGAGGTTCAGTTTGGCTGGCCGCTGGGTATGCCCCTGGTGCGCAAGATGGAAAAAGACTTATGGGAAGTTCGCAGCCATCTTGAAAGACGGATATTTAGGGTGCTGTTTACTGTGGTTGACGGCCAAATGGTGTTGCTTCACGCTTTTATCAAGAAATCGCAGGGAACGCCCCGTCAAGACTTAGAGATAGCAAGGGACCGTAAGAATCAGTTGTAGGAGGTGTGTATGAGTAATAAGCATATTGGGAGCGATTTTGATGACTTCTTAAAAGAAGAGGGTATCCGGGAAGAGGTAACCGCAGCCGCTATTAAGCGTGTTATCGCGTGGCAACTGGCAGAGGCCATGAAGAGGCTGCACATAACGAAGACTGAAATGGCAGCTCGCATGCGTACGAGCCGTGCTGTTGTAAATCGCTTGTTGGACGAAGATGATACCAGCGTTACCTTGGCGACTCTGTCACGTGCGAGTTTGGCAGTAGGTATTCCACTGAAAATTGAGCTTCAGTAATTCATTTCCAACCAATTGCTGCACCTGGCTTCTCAGATACTCCAGCGCCGTGATCGATTATGCGGTCGCTGAGCGTTTTTCCATCGATCACGATAATTCAGAAAGAGGAGATAGGTGGTTTGTCACTATGCAACGCCATACAGTGTCATCTCACGCCTCCTCGTTTACAACGACGCCCCAGCGGCGACTGATCGTCCCCCGCTTCGGTCTTCCGGGAATCCAGGGGATCAGGCCGGTGGACGGTGTCAGTACCCCTTCGAGCTTCTGCAGCAGATCCGTAGCCGCCCCTTGTCGCTCCAGCAGCAGCCCGATCCGCCGGATCGTCCCCTTGTCGCCGTAACGCAAGGTGGCATCGACCAGCATGGAGTCGGAAACACGGGAGGCGGCCAGATCCCCGCGAATCCAGTCGTAGGCACGGGGCAGGCTGTTAAAACGCGACCAGTCGTAGACGGCGTCCACGAGGGTCCGGACGCGGGAGCTGTAGACGGCGGAACGGCCTTCAGGGGTCCGCACCTCCTCCGTATCGCCCAGCCGCTCGTCGGCCACCTTGATCAGGGTCAGGCTAACTGCGCCGATGGTCCGCACCCCCGAGATCCGGTTGTTGTAGGCATAGACACGGGTCGGGATCTGTTCGTCGAAGCCGTACCGGTTGAAGGCGTTGGGCCCGCATATCTGGTAGCGCCCCTGCCGGTCCTCCATCAGGGCATTGAGTGCCATGGTCTCGTCGGGGCTCCAGGCGCCGCCGAGGGGAAGCTGGGGCGGCACGAGGTAGAAACCGTTGCGGACCCGGGCGATCAGGCCGCCCCGGGCCAGCCGGCTAAAGAGCTTACATTCCTGATCGCGGCTCAGTTGGAGGGGCTCGGTCAGCTCTCCCGACCTGACGGTCTGTCGCTTGCGCATCTGCAGGTACGCGAGCAGTTGCATCTCCTGTTTTCCGAGAGTGGTTTTCATGGGTGCATTGTATTTTTTATTTATACCTTGTCAAGCTATTTATGAGAAATAGAATACACCATGCACTGGCATGTCTTTAAGCGGCAAGCTATATGCTGTCATTCCCGCGGGAGCGGGAATCCAGTTATCAAAAGATATTAGGGCTTCCCGGCGGCGGCGCCCAGGGATGACGCTGCTTTTCTCCTCGCACTCCTTCTTTTGACGGTGCCGTTCACTGGGGTCTGCGCGGCCCTCTCCGCCCGGATGCGCGCCAGCAGCTTTTCCGCCGGTTCGTCGTGGGGATCTTGCGGGACCAGCTTGCCTTCAAAGGCCCTCTTTAAAATGCTTTGCCGCAAGGCTTCGGCCTGTTGGAGGCTTTGGGTGATGGTTTCTTCCACTTTGTCGGCGACGGAGAGGCGGGTTTCGATTTCCTGGACGATGGCGTGCTGTTCGGTGAGAGAGGGTAATGGTATTTCAAAATCTCTCATCGCTTTAAGAGAAACATTCTGTATTGTGCTACCAGTTGCTGTTTTATGAGCATAGTTTATAAAACGTTGGCTTGTTATAGAATATCTAAGATAATGCTTATCTACTTCATCAGTAACATTAAAATAACAGGCACTTTTGCCAAGAATAATTCTCTCACCATTATAAAATGCCGTATTCCCTAAAGTACCATTTATTGAGACTAATATGCTTTTTTCATTCAAATTTTTCTTGTATTTTTCATATTCTTCATAAAGAACTCTCTTTGTATTTTCCTTGAAAACAATTTTACCATCAAACAAATTATTGCCATTAATGAAATGATAGTCACCGTTTTCAGAATAAATAGGCGTTCCGTGTAATCCATCACCAAGTATTGAAGTGATTTTTTGTATTTGTTTCCATTTCCACCCCTCAGGCAATCGCCCTTCCACCACATGTTTATTAGTCAACTTGCCTTCGAAGGCCCATTTGAGGACGGCCTGGCGGTAAACTTTGAGTTGCTGCTGGGCGGTCTTGAGGGCTTCCACGCCTTTGTCCAGTTCGCTGAAGAGCTCTTCGATCTTGGCGACGATGCGGTGCTGTTCAAGGAGGGGGGGCACATCTATGGGTATTTTTGAAAAGGCTTCTAATGATAATTCCTTAAAAGTTGTTCCACTTGCATGTTTTTCGGCAAGCTGCTTCGCCGATTTAAAAAAATGATAGAGGAATTCATTGTAAATAAGGCTGTTGGGAATAATGCTTTTAAAACCCTGGTTTGTGCAAATATCATTTGAGGCAATGACCGCATAACCAATGGGTGCTCTAGTAGAAAAAAGGACCGTCCCCTTTGGCATTAATTTAGCGGATGATTTTAGTAAACCTTGACTGGTGATTGATTTTTTGCCTTTCGCGATATATTTATTTTCATATCCGGAAAGATCTGCTGGAGTAATCCAAGATACTTCATTTCCCCAATATTCTGCTATCTTGGTAGATGGAGTGCCTCCTGGCACAATGTCTCCGCAATCGAGCAATTTACATTTGACCCAACCATTTGGAAAATCATCAATGCTTTTGGTATCTTCTTCCATCCTACGCCACTAATGCCTCGTTGATTTCACTAATCATTTCGTCGTTCATATCCTTGAAGATTGATCGTGTCAGCGCCCTTTAACCTATCTGTCATTCCCGCGCAGGCGGGAATCCATATCACAGACACTGAAAAGCCTGGATGCCCGCCAGAAGCATGCGGGCATGACAATAGAGAGGGAATCAAACAATTTCATCATATAAATCAAGCCATTCAGGATTCTTTTCCTCGATAAGTCTGATCTTCCAGTTTCTATTCCATTTTTTGATCTGCTTTTCCCGTTTGATCGCTTCCCGTATGTCGTCATGATCTTCATAATATACGAGAGAATGCACCTGATATTTCTCTGTAAAGCCTTCTACGATATCATTTTTGTGTTCATAGCATCGTTTGGCTAAATCGCTTGTGACGCCTATATACAAGGTGCCGTTTCTTTTGCTGGCCAGAATATATACGTAAGATTGTTCCATAAATACTGGATTCCCGCCTTCGCGGGAATGACAGAAGTATTACGCTGCCAATGCCTCGTTGATCTCGTCAATCATCTCGTCGGTCTTATCACCAAAGAGCTGCCACATTTTTCCCAACCCGCCGCTGGCGTCAAATGGTGCAAAATCCAGGTCGTCTTTCCCGATATGAATAGACGTCGCGATATGTTCCTTCATCATCCGGAGCCACGCCATTTGTTCCGCCGTGAATTTTAGGGGGCCGGCCTGTTTCTTGAAAACCCAGGCCTGAAAATTCTTGTCCACGGTCTTGTCGTAAGGGGTCAGGGCCGCATCAATGCCTGTGATTCTGCGGATGAGGGAGACAATCGCCACCAGTTCGTTGATCGGGTTCCCGCCACTGACCGCCTCTATCCGTTCATAGGCCCTCCAGATACGCAAAGGCGCCAGGGCCGGTTTGTCAAGTTTCAGGCGTTCCAGGAGTTCACGGATCATGGCATAGGTCAGCTCCTTGCGCCGGTACGGCTGGTTATAGAAGATCTGGAGGGCCGTGATTTCATCCTTGTGGACCTCCAGGTAAGTTGCAAAATCATGAATGAGTTCCGCCGCCTTGTCCCTGGCCTGCCCATCCCACCCGGCAAATTCGACGGTATCGGGATTGATGATGTCGATTACCTGCTCGTGAACCTTGCGGACATTTTCGATAAACGTATTCAGTTCGCCCGTAAAGGTGCGCGCCGCCTCGGTGATCAGCTTATCCTGGGCGTCAGCGAGCTGCACCTGGGTGGGCGTATCATCGGCTTCCAGGTAAAAATGCTTCCTTGCTGATAACTCAATTATATCAGGATCATAGGAATGGAGGAGGTCCTTGACTGCCTCGCCGATGGGCTTGCCTTTCGCTTTTTCCTTGAACTGTCCCGCTTCCTTCTCCGTCATGATCTTCGCCAGACGGCCAAGGCGTCCGGCCAGGGTGGTGAAGAGGTCTTCATCCCGGGCACCCACGGCCACGGCGGCGAGCAGGTCTTTTAGCGCGACGGTGGGTTTGCGTTCCAGGGGGCGGCTGTCCGTCTTCAAGGATTTTGTGACGCCCACGGCATCGACGATAATGAAATGGTCTTTCGTATATTGGGCGGAAGGTGTGACCTTGCGGAGGTCGTCAAGGGCGATGGTGCGCGTTCCCCGGCCTTTCATCTGCTCGAAATAGTTACGGCTTTTCACGTCCCGCATGAAGATGAGGCATTCCAAGGGTTTCACGTCGGTGCCCGTGGCGATCATATCAACGGTGACGGCAACCCGCGGATTGTAAGCATTGCGGAACTGGGCGAGGACCGATTTCGGGTCTTCATCGGCCAGATAGGTCACCTTTTTACAGAAGGCGTTGCCTTCCGCGAATTCCTCCCGGACGATCTGGATGATATCATCGGCATGGCTGTCGGTCTTGGCGAAGATAAGTGTTTTCGGCACTTCTTTTCTGTGGGGGAAGATCTGCGGCCAATGCTCTTTGTATGTGCCGATGATGGCGCGGATCTGATTGGGGTTTACCACGTCGTCGTCAAGACTTTTGGCGGAGTAGGCAACGTCTTCGTCCAACTGCTGCCAACGCTTCTTACGGGAGAGTTTTTCCCGGACATCGACGTATTCGCCCTTCCAGACGACGGCGCCTTTTTTTGTGATTTCCGTTTCAATCAGGTAGACATTGTAGCCGACGTTGACCCCATCGGCCACGGCCTCTTCGTGCGTGTATTCACTGACGATATTCTGGTTGAAAAAGCCGAAAGTCCGCTGATCCGGTGTGGCCGTGAGTCCGATGAGAAAGGCGTCGAAATATTCCAGAACCTGTTTCCAGAGGTTGTATATGCTGCGATGGCATTCATCGATGACGATAAAATCGAAAAACTCGATGGGGAGTTTCCCGTTGTACACCACGGGCAGGGGTTCGCGCTTGCCCCACTGAATCTCGCCGGGATTGACTTCTTCCGCTTGATCGTCCAGCTCTTCGCCTTTCAGAATGGAATAGAGGCGCTGGATCGTGCTGATGCAGACCTGGCTGTCGGTGGCGACATAACTCGATTTCAGGCGCTGCACATTGTAGAGCTCGGTGAATTTGCGGTTATCGTCATTGGGCAGATAAGCCATGAATTCCTGTTCGGCCTGTTCCCCCAGGTTGCGGGTATCCACCAGAAAAAGAATCCGCTTGGCGTCGGCATATCTCAGCAGGCGGTAAATTGCGGTAATGGCTGCAAAAGTCTTACCCGAACCGGTCGCCATCTGGATGAGGGCGCGGGGTTTATTGGCCTTGAAAGAGTCTTCGAGGTTGGTCGTCGCCGTGATCTGGCAGTCGCGCAGGCCTTCGGTGGGAAGAGCGGGCAGAGCGAGGAGCCGCTCTCTCAGGGACTTGGGATTTTTAAACCCGTCCCGGAACGTTTCGGGCCGATGAAACCGGAAGACCGGGCGTGATCTTGGTTTCGGATCGCGATAATCCGTAAAGCGGGTCAGGGAGCCCGTGCTTTCATACACGAAGGGCAGGGGATCGTTATGGAGGTGCTTCAGTTTACTGGCGGCATATTCGGCTGATTGCCCTTCAACAACGGTCAGGCGGACGCCTTCCTCCTCTTTTTTGGCCTCGATGACGCCGACGGGTTTCCTGTCCACAAAGAGGATGTAATCGGCCGGTCCGACCTCTGTTTGGTACTCCCGCACGGCGACGCCGATACCGGCATTGAGATCGATCTGCTTCTTATGCTGAACGACCCAGCCGCAGGCGGCAAGCTGCCTGTCGATGTTGTCACGGGCCAATTCTTCCGGTGTCTGATTCATAGGCAAGCCTTTAGGTGACGTTGTGACCTTTTTACATAAAACAGAAGTAAATACAAATAAATTTGCTTTATGGTGACTTATAGTTGCGATTATTTAATGTCCTGAGCCATAGTAGATTCAGGTTGAAGATCTTTACTGATGAGTGTATGAAAATCTCAATGAACCCTGACAGAATCAAGTCCTACATACTGGTTTCCATCCAGGTTGCCTGCCTCCTGCTGATTCTGTCGTCAGGACCTCTTTTCGCTGCGAACTACTTGCTCCTGGTTTTAGAAACTGCAGGAATTGCTTTGGGGGTATGGTCCCTGGCGGTGATGGGGAGGAAAAATCTGAATATTGCCCCGACGGTAAGAGATGGCGCCGAACTCATCACCGGGGGACCTTACCGCTTCATCAGACATCCGATGTACGCGTCAGTCTTATTGACCATATGGGCGCTTATCATTGATAGATCTACGCTGCTAAGCTTGATCGTCGGGTTGATACTTACGGCTGACCTGATGATTAAAATGTTGTATGAGGAAGGCATATTGAAACGGCACTTCCGGGACTACCCGGCATATATGGAAAGGACGAAAAGGATTATCCCTTTCATTCTGTAAAGATATGCCGCGGGAGACGCAGAGGGGAACCGTGAAGAATCACGGGTTAAGAATTACATAATCAGTGGAATCACATATCAGCGAGGGGTGAGTGTATGATGAAAGCTTTCTTTTTCGACGACTTCCAGCCCGGGGATCGTTTTGAATCGCCCGGCCTTACCATGACCGAGGGCGCCATCATTGACTTTGCCATGCACTTTGATCCCCAATCCTTCCATATGGATCAGGAAGCGGCGAAAAAGTCACTTTATGG
>JBAYKV010000030.1:0-20799 GCA_041664405.1 Syntrophales bacterium | reverse complement strand
GTATTCCTGAAGATGCCCATTACCTTCAAAGACAATTGTCGAGGTCACCACGTTATTGAGAAACGTACGGTCATGACTGACCATGAGGATTGTGCCGCTGTAGTCCAGGAGGCGGTCTTCGAGGAGTTCGAGGGTTTCGGCGTCGAGGTCGTTGGTCGGCTCATCAAGGACCAGGACGTTGGAGGGGAGCATGAAGAGCTTTGCCAGCAGGAGGCGGTTGCGTTCACCCCCCGAGAGGGCGCTGACAGGAGACAGGATCTGCTCCGGCGGAAAAAGGAAATCCTGGAGATAGCCGATGATATGCCGAGAGGCGCCACCGACGATGACCATATCGTTGCCGCCGGCGATATTATCCTTCAGGGTCCTGTTTTCGTCTAACTGGGCGCGGAGCTGGTCAAAGTATGCGATCTGGACGGCTGTCCCCAGGCGGACCCGGCCCTGCTGCGGTTCAAGGTTGCCCAGGAGGATCTTAAGGAACGTTGTCTTGCCGACGCCGTTGGGCCCGATAATGCCCACCTTGTCGCCGCGCATTATTACGGTGGAGAATCCTTCCACAATTATTTCATTGTCGTAGGCGAAGCTGATCCTTCTCGCTTCGGCAACCAGTTTGCCGCTACGCTCCGCCTCCTGGACGGTCAGCCGGACATTGCCCGCCTGCTCCTGCCGGTGTGCCCGCTCCCGTCGCATTTGCAACAGCGCCCGCACCCGGCCTTCATTCCGGGTGCGACGTGCCTTGATCCCTTGCCGAACCCAGGTCTCTTCCCGGGCGAGTTTCTTGTCAAATTCCTCCCACTCTTTATCCTGTGCCGCCAACAGTGTCTGACGGCGCTCAAGGTATGTGCCGTAATTGCAGGGAAACGCAATCAGGCGGCCGCGGTCGATTTCCACGATGCGTGTCGCCAGTCGCTGGAGAAACGCCCGGTCATGTGTCACGAACATGAGGGTTTTTTCGAACTTCAGGAGGAAATCCTCAAGCCAGAGGATGGTGTGTAGATCAAGATGGTTTGTCGGCTCGTCCAGAAGCAGGAGGTCCGGGTCGTTTACCAGGGCCCTGGCCAGATAAACCCGTCGTTTCATCCCTGCCGACAGTGGCCGGAACTCGGCATTCTCGCCAACGTCAATCCTGGCGATCACCTTTTCCACCCGCTGATGAAAAAGCCAGGCGCCGGAGCTCTCCAGCCGGTGCTGAACATGTTCGAGCTTCTTCAGGAGGCTGCTATCGCCGCTCCGGGCCATCTCTAGAGTGAGATCGTGGTATTCCCGGAGCAGTTCCAGGTGCTCCCTGCCACCGGAGGCCACAACGTCATAGACAGTCCCCGGGAGGTCGTCAGGAACGTCCTGGGGCAACATGGCGATTCTGACCTCGTCGTTGCGGATGATTCCGCCGGCATCCGGGGTAATATCTCCCATGAGCAATTTCATGAGGGTGGACTTGCCCGCGCCATTCCTGCCTAAAAGGCCAATCCTCTCACCCGTCTCGATCTGGAGCGTAGCGCCATCCAGCAGCCGCGGCCCACCGAAGCTGACCGAAACATCATTGATCCATATTATTCCCATATTCACCGATATTTCAAATAGTTGAATTTACAATTCATATATATGGCCCGGCAATAGCGCTGTCAAGATAAATCGGCGCTCTGTGTTGGTAGGCCACCCTGGTGATAATTATGTCGACCCGACATTCCATTTGACATCTTAATGTTTATCCAGTACGTCTGACGCGGTTAAATAAGTATCGTATGCTACCACATGTCTTTCCATCCGGTATATTATGATTGTTAAAGTAATTAAAGCGTCAAAATCGAAACAGTCACCGAATCTGCGTGGGAAAAATATACTCGTGATTGAGGATTACGATTATTTCCGCATTGCCGTGAAGAACATGTTGACCTTCTTCGGCGTCAAGGCGATCGATGAAGCCGTTAACGGTGAAGAAGCGATCGACAAAATGTCAAGCAAAAGCTATGATCTTGTGATGTGCGACTATAATCTTGGTCCGGGAAAAGACGGCCAGCAGGTTCTCGAGGAGGTCAAGTACCGAAACTACATAACTCAATCAACAATATTCATAATGATAACGGCAGATAATAGCATGGACAAGTTCATGGGGGCTATGGAGTACAAGCCTGACGATTATCTTATAAAACCATTCACACGGGAGACCCTGGAGAAAAAAATAAAAAATCTAATCGAAAGAAAGGAACTTCTTCGTGGCGTAGAAAAGGCCATTGCCGACGGGGATTATACACGCGCCCTTGCAAAATGCGAATCCGATATATTGAAAAAGCCGCGAAATCTTGCCGATTTTTACCGGTTGAAAGGAGAAATCCTGTTCAAGATGGGGAATCATGAAGAGACGGAGCGTTTTTACACCAACATCATGACTCTCGGTAAATTGCCATGGGCGATGATGGGATTGGCGCGGGTAAAATTTGTCACGGAGAGACATGAAGAAGCAGTAGGGCTGTTGGAGAAGTTGATTGCCGTTAACAACAAGGTAATGGCTGCCTATGACTTTCTGGCGGAGGTGCTGAAAAAAATGGGGAAACCTTTGGAGGCCCAGAAAGTCCTGATGAGAGCCGTGGCCATCTCGCCGAAAGAAATCAGGCGTCAAAAAGAGTTGGGGCAGCTTTCATATGACAACAAGGACTTGGCCGTGGCGGAAAAGTCATTGAAAGCGGCAGTAAAGCAGGGGAAAAACTCCCGTTTCAAAAGTGCGGATAATTATTCTATGCTCGCCAATATACTGATCGATAAGGGGGCGAGGGAAGAAGGGATTGCGGTCCTGAATCATGGTCACCGGGAATTCCATAATGATCGGGAAGGGGCTATCCAGATTGCCATGTCGGAGAGTATGGTTTACACCAGACTTGACCGACGCGATAAGGCCAAAGAGGCGATAGACCGGGCCGTTGATATCGCAAGAAATCATCCAAGGAAGGGATCTGCCAAAGTTGAAATTGACCTGGCGAAAGCACTGATTCTCCGGGGCGATGCAGAGACGGGCATGGATATCCTGCGGCGGTTAATTCAAAACAATCATGAAGATACAGAGGTGCTGGATCTGGTCAGGCAAGCCTTCCGGGATCTCCGGCTGGAGGTTGAGGGTCAGAAACTGGTCGATACGGCCGTTGATGAGGTCATAGCGATGAATAACGAGGGCGCCCGCTTGGTCAGGGAGGGCGATCTGGAGAAGGCGATTACATACTTTCAGAAGGCGACTGAGGTTCTTCCGGACAACAAGATCATCAACGCCAATGCCGCTTACGCTCACATCCTGTATATGCAGCAAAACAAGCCGAATACGGCATATCTGATCAAGGTCCGAGTCTATCTTGATCGGGTGAATAGGCTCGATAAAGATTATAAAGATCTACAGAAACTAAGATCCATGTATAAAATGCTAATGTTGGGATGAAGAATGGAATCTCAGGATGAATTGACTTTTTCCGATTATTTGGCATCAACCATGCACGACACGAAAAATTGTCTGGGAATGCTTTATAATACCCTGGAGGAAATTATTGGTCGCTGTCAGGAGAAACAGTGTGAAGTCCAAAATGACTTTTACTTGCTGCAGTATGAAATTAAACGGCTGAACAACGACCTGATTCGCCTGCTGACGCTTTACAAGGCCAAAAAGAACCAGTTGCTGATTAATGTGGATCTCCATTCCGTCGGTGATTGTCTTGAAGAGTCTATTGTTCAGAATGCCACCCTCCTGAATTCCAGGGGCATCGAGATCGATCTGGAATGTTCCGGCGATCTCTTCTGGGTTTTTGACTATAACCTAGTTCTGGGCGTCATCGACAACATCATGAACAATACTTACCGCTACACCCGGGACAAGGTGCGCATCAGCGCCGTCACGGAGGGGGCATTCCTCGTCATCCGCATCGAGGACAACGGCCCTGGGTATCCGCCATCGATGCTGCGTCAGGGAAACAGCACAATTAATGATGGAAATCCTGTTTCTTTTGATACCGGCAGTACGGGTCTCGGCCTGTATTTTTCCTGCCTCGTTGCAAAATCCCACAACAATGGGGAAAGAAAGGGATATTTTTTAACTGAAAATGGCGGCAGTCTTGGCGGGGGCTGCTTTTCGCTCTATATTCCCTGAATGCGCCTGAGACGACAATGTCCGACTTCCCCCATGCTCTATGATAGCCGAAAGTCGCTATATGCTGACCCAGACCACAGAAAATCGTTGACGTCGAACGTTAATCCGGTTTAGAAGCTCACGGTAAGTGTAATTAAAAATTAAGACGCAAAATATTAATATATATGAAGATTCGTGAAGATTTTTTACCTTTAAGCAAGCCTACCATCGGTCAGGAAGAGATCGAGGCCGTTACCAACTGCCTTCTGTCGGGCTGGATTACCACCGGTCCCGTCTGCCAGGCCTTCGAAAAGGCGTTATGCGAACTAACGGCGGCAAGTCATGCCGTTTCCTTTACTTCGGGGACGGCGGCAATGCACCTGCTGCTGACGGCCCTGGGGATCGGTCCCGGGGACGAGGTGATTACGTCCTCCCTGACCTTCGCCTCAACAATCAACATGATTGTCCTGCGCGGCGCCCGCCCAGTATTTGTGGATATTGACTACGGAACCCTGAACATGAACCCGGCCCTCCTGGAAGGGTTGATTACGGACCGGACAAAGGCCGTCGTCCCCGTCCATTTCGCCGGAGCCCCCGCTGATATGGATCCCATTCTTGAAATCGCTCAGCGCCGCAGGCTCCTGGTCATTGAAGATACTGCCCATGCCATCGGCACTTACTATAAAGGCGTCCATGCCGGCGGCTTTGGCTGCCCGGCGGTCTTCTCCTTTCATCCCATCAAGAATATTACCAGCGGCGAAGGGGGTATGATCACCCTATATGATGCTGAACTGGAAAAGCAGCTCCGCCTCTTGCGGTTTCACGGCATTGAACGGGACGCCTGGAAGCGCTACGGCAAGGGAGCAAACCCGGATTACGACATCCAGCAACCGGGCTTCAAGTACAACCTCCCGGATATTTTAGCCGCCATCGGTATGGCACAGATGTCCAAGTGGCGGGTCCTTAATAAGCGCCGGGTGGAGCTGGCCGGCCAATACATGACGGGGCTGAAAGATGTCGCCGGTATTGACCGGCCTGGAAGCCCCGCTTATGATCACGTCCATTCCTGGCATCTCTTTGTGGTGAAGGTGAAAGCGATGAGCCGGGGAAGATTCATGGAGCAACTTTCAGATTATAACATCGGTTATGGCCTTCATTTCCCGGTGACCCATCGCCTGCGGTATGTCCGGGAACGGTGTGGAGATCTCGCCGCGACGCTGCCGGAGACGGAGCGGGCCGCTGATCGTATTCTTTCCTTACCCCTGTATCCCGGCATGGCAGACGATGACGTCGTCTATGTATGTGATGTGATCAAAGAGATTCTGAGGAAGGGATGAAGAAGGGGATAAAGGACTTGCCTAATGGGGGGAAATGTGACTCAATATGGCATCTATTTAATCGAGAAGGGTAATTGAAAAGAAAGGCATGAATAAAACACCCCCGCTGATATCTGTCGTTATTCCCGTCTATAATGAGGAGAAGAACCTGGACGCCCTGATCGGCCGTCTCCGGCCTGTCATGCAATCTACGGGGAAACCTTATGAGATAATCCTGATCGACGACGGTAGCCGGGATGGATCCCTGGAGATCCTTAAAGGATTTGCCCGGGATCCGGATATTAGGGTTGTGGAGCTGACACGCAACTATGGCCAGCATGCAGCCATCATGTCCGGATTTTCCATCGTCCGTGGTGAAATCGTTGTCACCCTCGATGCGGATCTTCAAAACCCGCCCGAGGAGATTCCCCGGCTCATCAAGGAAATGGAAGCAGGGGGATATGACGTTGTCGGCACCATTCGCAAGCAGCGCCAGGATTCCGTGTTCCGCCTGGGGGCCTCACGGCTGATCAATATTGTGGCGCGCCGCATCACCGGTGTTCACATGACGGACTGGGGCTGCATGCTGCGGGCGTACCGTCGTACCGTCGTGGAGCGCATGATCGAGTGTCGCGAGCATTCCACCTTTATCCCAGCCCTGGCGACGGTTTTCGCCAAACGGGTCACAGAGATCGAAGTGGCCCACGAGGAGCGGCATGGCGGCAAGTCTAATTATCCCTTAACAAAACTCATTAATCTCCAGTTTGACCTGGTGGCGTCCTTTTCCGATTTTCCCATGAAGATGCTCATGTACGGCGGTATCTTCATGTCCATTATGGGAGTCTGTTTCGGCGTCTTTCTTGCCGTGGCCCGCCTTGTTTACGGGGCGGTATGGGCGGCCCAGGGCGTATTCACTCTCTTTGCCATTCTCTTCGTCTTTGTGGGATTGCAGTTTTTTGCCCTGGGGGTCATCGGGGAGTACATCGGACGGATCTACCGGGAGGTCCGTAAGCGGCCGGAATATGTCGTTGCTAATATCCACGAAGCATATGACCGGAGCCAGTCGTGAAATCCGTCGTCTTTGCTTACCACAACATGGGCGTCACCGGCCTGGAGGCCCTCCTGCGCAATGGATTTAAAGTCGGGACGATATTCTCCCATGCAGACGATCCGGGAGAGAAATGCTGGTTCGCCTCCGTTGCCGACTGGGCAAAGAGCAGGGATATTCCCGTTTTATGTCCCGAGGATGTCAACAAACCGGAGTGGATCGGGCATATCGCCGCCCTGTCCCCGGACACGATATTCTCATTTTACTACCGGAAGATGCTCTGCCAGGAAATACTCAATATACCCGTGGCCGGGGCTTATAACCTTCACGGTTCCCTGCTCCCCGCCTACCGGGGCCGCGTACCCGTCAATTGGGTTTTAGTGAACGGGGAAAGGCAGACCGGTGTAACCCTCCATAATATGGTTGCCAAACCCGATGCCGGAGATATGGTCGGTCAAAAGGCGGTGGATATTGCCTTTGAAGATACGGCGGTCAGATTGTATGACAAGCTGTGCCGGACATCATCGGTGCTGTTGGATGAGGTCTTGCCCCTGATTCGGACGGGCAGGGCGCCCCGCATGGTTCAGGATGCCCGCAGGGCCTCTTACTTCGGGGGCAGGAAGCCGGAAGATGGCCGCATTGTCTGGTCCTGGACGGCAATGAGAATCTATAACCTCATCCGGGCCGTCACCGATCCCTATCCCGGCGCCTTTTCCTTCCTGCCGGACGGAACGAAGATGCTTGTCTGGTGGGGTTTGCCAGAGGAGGAGGGATCGGGCGCCGCCGAGGCGGGAACCGTAGCAGTTGATAACGGGGAGGAAATGGTTTACGCTGCAGCCGGTGCCGGAAGAATCCGCCTGCTGGATATTGAAATTAACGGCAATAGAATCAAGAACGGCGCGATATGGCAATATTTCCGGCGGTATAAGAATATGCCTGTGCTGAAATAAGACCTCTTGAAGGTGAGGAAGAAAAGAGAGTAGGAGAAATATGAAAATATTGATTTTAGGCGTCAACGGCTTTATCGGGCATCATCTGACTAACCGTATTCTGGAAACGACGGACTGGACCGTTTATGGCATGGACCTCGGCGACGATCGCCTCGATCGCGCCCTGTCCAACCCGCGCTTCCATTTTCTGGAGGGCGATATTGCCATCAACAAGGAATGGATAGAATATCACGTCAAGAAGTGCGACATTGTCATGCCCCTGGTGGCCATCGCCACGCCGAAGCTATACGTGGAAGATCCCATCGGCGTTTACAACCTCGACTTTGAGATGAATCTCAATATCATCAAGCAGTGCGTTAAATATCGAAAACGGGTAGTATTCCCTTCCACCTCCGAGGTTTATGGGGCTTGTCCCGATGCTGAATTCAGCGAAGATGAGAGCTTCCTCGTCGTCGGGCCCATCCAGAAGGAGCGATGGATATATTCCTGCTGCAAGCAGCTTCTAGATCGGGTAATCTATGCCTATGGCACCCGGGGACATCTGGAGTTTACCCTGTTTCGCCCCTTCAACTGGGTCGGCCCCCGCCTCGATTCCCTTTTTACCGCCAAAGAAGGCAGCTCCCGGGTTGTCACCCAGTTTATTGCCGAGCTCCTCATGAAGCGTCCCATTACTTTGGTGGACGGGGGGCACCAGAAGCGCTGCTTTACCTATGTGGACGACGGGATTGCCGCCCTCATGAAAATCCTTGAGAACAAGGATGATTGTTGTAAAAACGAGATCATCAACATCGGCAATCCGGAAAACGACTGCTCTGTTAAGGAATTGGCTCACCTGATGAAAAAAATATTCATGGCCCATCCCCGCCATCGTCAGGACGACGAGTATTCAGACATCATTGAGGTTGCGGCGGTGGAATTTTACGGAAAGGGTTATCAGGACATTTACACCCGTAAACCAAGCATCGCCAAGGCCAGAAAGCTCCTCGACTGGGAACCGAAGATCGACCTGGAAGATTCCCTGACCAGAACCATTTACTCATTCCTGGAAGAAAATGAAGCGAACCCTGGGACTGAAGATCGACGTTGACACCTGCGAGGGGATGAAAAAGGGGGTCCCCCGCCTCCTGGATAGCCTCTCGGAGCTTGGAATCAAGGGAACCTTTTACCTGAGCATGGGCCCGGACGCCTCCGGTCTGGCGGTTCTGCAACTCCTTAAAAACCCCCGGTTTCTAAAGAAGATGCTCCGAAGCAACGCCCCGGGTTTGTATGGCTTCAAAACGGCCCTCTACGGTACCCTGCTGCCGTCGCCGATGATTGCTATATCCTTTCCGGATCTGGTGCGCCGTATTGTGGCGGAAGGCCACGAGGTACAATTTCATGCCTGGGATCACCGGCGCTGGCAGGACAGCATGCTTCGGCGATCGGAGCAATGGATAAGAGACTGGTTTGATAAGGGCATGACGGCCTTTCGGGACTTAGCGGGGCAGAACGCTTCCTCCTTCGGCGCCCCGGCCTGGCTGATAGATGCTCGGGTTTTGAAGATTGTCGGTTGTTACGGCTTTAAGTATCTGAGCTGTACGCGGGCCAGGGAACCATTTCTCCATAAGGGACTGATGATACCGGAAATTCCATCCGATCTACCCTGTTTTGAGGAACTGGGCGTGAAAACGGCTGGCGAGAAAATACTTTCCCTGCTGGCCGACGGCGGCCTCCATGTCCTCCCTGTTCATGCGGAGGTTGAAGGGGGCATGTGGAATCAACCATTCATTGATCTCATTCATGACATTAAGAAAAAATCATACGCTTTTAAAACACTCGGTGAAATAAACAATATGTTGTCACGTGATCACCTTTCCATACGCAAATATCGCTTGACCATGTTACCGGGACGCTCGGTAGTTTGTGCGGTGTGAAGTTTTCAGGGTCCAATCTGGGCAGGAAAAGGCAATAGGGATTAGTAAGAAATGACCTTATCAAAGAAAACCTTTATTATTGTTGGTGCAACCTTTATCGGGCTGATGGCTGTTTTGTATTTCATCACCTCAAATATCTTATCGAAGGGCTTTGATGTTATTGAGGACGAAAGCATCAAGAACAATGTTGAGCGAGTCCGGAGCGCCATCGATTATGAATGCGAAGCCGTGGATACGACGGCGGGGGATTACGCGGGTTGGGACGACACATATGTCTTTGTTCATAAGAAGAATGAAAAGTACATCAATACGAATATGAATAATACGACTTTTGCCCAACTAAAGGTGAATGTCGTTGTTATCCTGAACAAAAAAGGTGAAGTCGTATTTTCAACGGGCTATGATCGCAAGGAAGACAAGCAGATTGCTCTTTCCGATGAGATCATGGAGCATGTCCGTATCGGGAGCTTTCTGGCCAGTCATGAAAGCATCAAAAGCAATAAAAAGGGGATCTTGCTCTTAAAAAATGGCGGCGTTATCCTTGCCTCCCGCCCGATTTTAACGAGTAAATATACGGGACCGATCATGGGAACCCTGATCATGGGACGCAATCTTGACGAAGATGTCATCCAAAAGTGGTCAAAATTGACCAGGACCGTACTTTCACTGCAAATGTTGCCGAACGATGGAGTGGGAAAGAAAAAAGAAGCGATGTCTGTGCCGACAGACATAATAGTCAAAGAAATAAGCTCCGATATCATCGAGGGCGAAACACATATCCATGATGTTTATGGGGCGCCGGCCTATCTGCTTAGTGTTCGCATGCCTCGACCTGTTTATCTACAGGAACAGAAGACCACCCGGTATCTGATTGCCTCTTCCCTTGCTGTGTTCATGATTTTCGCCTTGGCCATCATCTGGTTATTGAAAAAATCGATTATTGCCAGGCTGGTCAAGATCGGTGACGATGTAAACAAGATCGGTGCGGACGCTGATTTTTCCGCCCGAATAACAGTTGCCGGGAAAGATGAACTGACCAGACTGGGAAGCGAAATTAACGGGATGATCGAAAAATTGGAGGAGTCAACCCAAGAGCTTCGCGAGACCCACAATACCTTATATCAGACCAATCAGGTGCTGCTCGAACAGATTGAGGAAAGACAGCGAACCTTAGCTGCCCTGAGGCAATCGGAAGAACGGTTTTCCGCGGTTTTTAAGGCAAGCCCCACCCCCAAAGCATTGGTTGTCGCAAACGATGCAACGGTGCTCGATGTCAATGAGAGATTCACAAGACTATTCGGATACGCCAAGAATGAGATCTTGGGTCAAAAAAGTGAGGATGTTCTTCAGATCAGGAAAGACGAATGGAACGGTATCGCGGAAAAATTAAGAAAGACTGGTTTTCTGCGGGATGAGTATTCAAGAGTCGTTACCAAGGGTGGCGATATTAGAGAATGCCTGATATCGGCGGAACAGGTTAGTCTCGGTGCTGAAGAGGTTGTTATCCTATCACTTCAGGATATGACAGAATACAAGCGGATGGAAATTCGACTGCAACGGGCGCAGAAAATGGAAGCATTAGGAGTCCTCGCCGGCGGCGTCGCCCATGATTTGAATAATGTTCTGGTCGGTTTGGTCGGATATCCGGAAATGCTGATGATGCAGTTGAGCCCGGATAGTCCGCTACGGCGTCACCTCCTGACCATTCAGAATTCCGGATCGAAAGCGGCGGCGATCGTCCAGGACCTGTTGACGTTGGCCCGCCGAGGGGTGCAGACGGACGACGTCGCTTATTTGAATCGGTTGATTTCGGAATACCTTGCCAGTCCCGAGCAGCAGCGATTGGTGAACGATCACCAGGATATCAATGTCATTGTTGATTTATCTGAAGACCTGTTTCCTATTCGTGGCTCGGCTGTTCATTTGCAGAAAACGATCATGAATCTTGTGCTCAATGCTGTTGAGGCCATGCCGACAGGAGGAACTGTCCGTTTAGCGACGAGGAATCAGTATATAGACAAGCCGGTGACCGGATATGACGATGTTCGTGAAGGGGAGTATGTGGTCGTGGAGATTTCCGATATGGGACATGGCATTCCTCCGGGAGATCTTGAACATATTTTTGAACCTTTTTATACAAAAAAAGTTATGGGTAAAAGTGGCACCGGTCTGGGACTTGCCGTGGTCTGGGGGACGGTGAAGGACCACAATGGGTACGTCGACGTGAGGAGTAAAGAAGGGGAGGGAACCTCCTTTACCATTTATTTGCCAGCCGCAAGGGATGCTCTCCCTTCGTCCGAAAAAAGCGAGACCGGCAAAAACATCCTGGGAAACGGAGAAAACATCCTGGTGGTCGACGATATTAAGGTGCAAAGTGATTTGGCTAAAATTATGCTCAGCGGTCTCGGCTATAATGTATCAACGGTATCCAGCGGCGAAGACGCAATTGAATACTTAAAACAGCACACAGTTGATCTCCTGATTCTGGATATGATCATGGAACCGGGCATTGATGGCCTGGACACGTATAAGCATGTCCTAAAAATCAATCCCCGTCAGAAGGCCATAATTGCCAGTGGTTTTTCGGAAACGGAACGGGTCCGGGAAGCGCAGCGCTTAGGAGTTGGCGCTTATGTCAGGAAACCGTATATTCTGGAACAGATCGGGACGGCCGTGAGGAATGAGCTGGATCGTGAGAACTGACGGCTGCCCGTCAGGAGAGTTTTACTACGTGAGCCATCCGATATAGACCGCCCGGCAGATCTTATCCCGTCTTCTTCAGTCGCTTGGCTTCTTTCTTTTCCTTTACCGTTTTGGCAGGCTTCTTCTTGTTTTCTTTCTTGACGTCCTTGTCTTTGCCCATGATTTCCCCTCCTTATTGGTTTGATGATCTTTGGATTTTCCATATCCGAAACGAGAGTTTTTCACAACTAAAATCTGCTTCTGAAGCTCACGGCCCGTCGCTGTTTTCTCCACGAACATTCTTCTCCCGCTCAAGGGATTCCGCTCGGTGCAGTACATCAATGTAGAGAGGGTCGAGGGCGCCGGGGTGAAGAGCTGAACCTGTTCTGGGTAGAGAGCTAATTCCCGCTCGGTGAAACGGCGGAGGGCTTCCATATCCGCCTGCGTACAGCCGGGATGAGCGGCGATGAGGTAGCAAGAGAGAAACTGTTTCTTGTTTGCATCTGCCGTAAATTTGCGAAAGAGGTCGCGGAAGATAATCAGTGATTCGGTTCCCGGCTTTCCCATACAAGCGAGAACCCGCTCCTCGGAATGCTCGGGGGCGATCTTCATCTGTCCGGAAATGTGGCGCCGCACGACATCGCGGAGGTAGGGAACGCCATGTTTCTTGTCGGCGAGGAGGAGATCGTAACGGATTCCTGAGGCGACGATGGCCTGCTTGACACCGGGAACCTCTCTGAGCTTTCCAAGAAGGGAGATCTGGGGGCCGTGATCGGGACGCAGGTTTTCGCAGACGGTGGGATAGAGACAGCGCCGATTAGGGCAGGCGCCGTGAGCGAGTTTTTTTTCACATTCAAATCCATACATGTTCGCCGTAGGCCCCCCCACATCGAGGATGTATCCCTTGAAACCGGGGAGGGAAGCGATCACCGCCGCCTCCCGGAGAATGGACGCCTCGCTGCGGGAACTGACCGTTCGCCCCTCGTGAACGGCGATGGCACAGAAGTGACACTCCCCGTAGCAGCCCCGATGGGTGGGGATGGAAAAACGGATCGTCTCCAAGGCCCGGACCTCGCCCTCCCGGTGGTGGCAGGGATGGACCGCCCTTTCGAAGTTCATGTCATAAACCTCGTCCATCTCCGCCTCGGTGAGGGGCAGGGCAGGGGGGTTGTGGATCAGCCAGCGGGTGTCCTGCTTCTGGCAGAGTCCCGATGCCGTACGGGAATCCTGGTTCCCATAGAAGGTAAGAAACATCTTTTCCATGGAGGCTGGATCTGCCGCCGCCTCTTCCCAGGAGGGGAGTTCCAGAAACCCCGGTTTTATTTCTGCCGCGGCATAACAAATTCCCCTCACGTCCCAGAACTTGCGTCCGTCGCGGAGCCGGTGGGCAAGCTCCAGCACTGTCGTTTCACCCATGCCGTAAACGATCAGATCTGCCTTCGCGTCCATCAGGATGGATCGCCTTACCCGGTTCGACCAGAAGTCATAATGGACGATCCGCCTAAGACTCGCTTCGATTCCGCCCAGGACAATGGGCTTAGTCCTACGAAAGTGGCGCCTGATCAGATTGGCATAGGCGATTACCGCCCGATCAGGGCGGCGGTTGTTGATTCCTCCGGCGGTAAAATCGTCACCTTGGCGCCTCTTTCCGGAAGCGGTATGGTTGGCGATCAGGGAGTCGATACAGCCGCCGGTGACGCCCCAGAAAAGTTCCGGTTCACCGAGGCGGGTGATGTCCGCGCCGGAGGCGATGTCCGGCTGGGGGATGATTCCCACCCGGTAGCCGGCGGCAAGGAGACGCTGGCCGATGACGGAGACGCCTACATAGGGGCTGTCTATGTAACTGTCTCCAGTGATCAGGATCACGTCGAGCTGCTTCCAGCCGCGGGCGCGGACTTCTTCAGGGGTGACGGGCAAAAACACAGCAGCCTTGTTCCTTCATGGCATTCATTCTCCATCCCCTTCGCGGGGAGGCTCGGGCATTCCTTTTTCCCAGTCGAGTTCCCATTCCTCATAGTTTTGAGAAAGAATCGCTCTGGCCCTTTCTTGCTCCGGAGCGGGGACGAGGATCCGGACCTCTCCCAGGCCATCCACCGTAATAGCATAGATCGGTCCCGCAGCCTCGTAACTCAAGCGGGCTGGAATGTTCTCTGACTCCAGCCTTCCCGTAATGATCTTTGCCGTGGTCATTCCCGAAACGCTACAGATATTTACCCATTCATTTTGATCGTACATAATTGACTCCAATACCGACGCGGGCACAACGAAGCAAGAAAATCCTCCTTTACCAGCCACTTTGGCAAAGTAGGTTTGGGAGGTTTTCATGTAGATCAGGTGTCATGAAACGAATGTAAAGATCAAGGTTTTTGTTATTGCCATGCGCCCTTTTCAAGATCTTGGAAACTAAACTGATTTTCATTTGACACAACGGGACTTTTCTTATATTCCTGCCGATAGGAAATAAGGAGAACGATTATGAATCCAAAAGAATGTATTCTTTATAGCGGCGGCGCCAATGGGGCGGAAACCGAGTTCGGTTGCGGGGCGGAGAGGTACGGCGTCCAAGAGGTCAACTACGGCTTCGAAGGTCATCAGATGGAACGCGTCCGTGGGATTAGGATATTGACCACTGAGGAGCTGGAACGCAAAGATGTCAGTATGACCTATGTCTCAAAACTGATGCACCGCAACTACTCCACTGCCCCCATTTTTCGGAAGGTCCTGCAGAGCATTTGCTGGCAGGTAACCGGTGGTCAGGAGGTTTTTGTCGTTGGTCAGATCATGGCGGACGATACGATCAAGGGTGGAACCGGATGGGGGGCAGAGTATGCGAAGTTCTGCAATAAGCCGCTCTACGTTTTCGATCAAGAGCAAAATGCCTGGTTCATCTGGTTAAAAGACCTTTGGAAGCCATCGGCGGCACCGATTATTACTCAAAAACATTTCACCGGCACCGGTACGCGCTTCCTCAAAGAAAACGGAAAAAAAGCCGTTGCCGATCTTTTTGAAAGATCCTTCAAATAACGGAGCCCTCATTCCAATTCTAAATCAGAGATGAAATCAAGGCGGCGAGGAAGAGGCGACGCAGGCGTATATGGAAATACGTCAAGGAGCCGATGACGAAGCCAACGAAGATAGCGCTTTGATTTAAAATTGGAATCAGACAATAAGAAAAGACAATAGTATCAATACACTGACAATCTGGACGGGAACGTCGAGTCCCGCTGCCGGAATCAGGAGCAGTCCCCCGAGGAGCGCTCCTGATCCGCCGCCGATAAGATCGGCGGCATAGAGTGGCGAGATCAGGGAATTCCGGTCTGCGGCATCGGCAAGGGTGGCGTAGGCAAAGAGGGCGCCGGCAAAAAAGCCCGAGAAGGCAAGCAGGAAGGCCATGAGAAGCAAGCCGGTGCTACCATCCCTGATGAGGACAAAGTAGATAAGTATTGTCAGAGCGAAAAATCCCCCCAACAAACCTCCACCCCAGCGCCGATCAGGAAGGGAAAGGCAGCGGGGCAGGAGAATGGCCCCCAAGGCCATTCCGGCCATAAAGCACGCGATCAGCAGGCCGATGTCCTGGTAAAGGGCGCCGTCTTTGACTTGGTAATGAAGGAGCAGGACATTCTGAAGGATCATCCCGCAAAAGCCCGCCATACCCGCCAGTAATACCCGCCTGCCAGGAAATACCCGCTTGATAGACAGGCGAGATAGCACCAGGAAGAAAACCCCGGCCATGACTGCCAGGGAAAACAGGACGGTAGGCAGGGGCAGGGTGATATCCATGAAAGAAGCCCGGGGAAAAAACTTGGATAACCAGATCTGGAGCGTGTACCGGTAACAGACAGGCCGGATATCGCTGTTTGCGGAAATGACAGTTGTCTGTAGGATTTTCCTGATCTCCTGAAACCGGTCGTTGGTAAAAAGGTAGTTGATAAACGGCGGCCTCACCAGGCGGGCGGAAATATGACGGGAATGCCATCGCTCGATGAGGGTTGCCGCGTCTTCGGCCAGGGGAGTTGAAGCGGCGGTGACAATGTTTGTTGCTCCCGGCAGGAAGAGGACATGGGGGAAAACCGATTTTAACGCCCCGTCGATGCTGGCCATGCGGTACGTCAGGGGCGGGGGCCAGATGTTTTCGGCCGAGCGGAGTCGCAGGCCAATGACGCCTCCGGGACGGAGACGGGCGGTGCAGGTTTGGAAAAACTCCCGGGTGTAGAAGCGGTTTGCCTGTCCCGAAGCCGGGTCCGGCATGGCTACGACGATCAGATCATAGGCGTCGCTGTGACGTAAGAAATCACGGGGATCGGTAAAGATCAAACGGACCGGCGGGGTGTTCAGGGTGCCTTGTCGCTGCGGGAGCAAATGCCGTGAGACCATCCGGACCATTCTTGAGTTGAGTTCCACCACATCTATCTTCTCTACCGGATGCTGCCGGAGGGCCTCCACGAGCCCTTCCGTTCCCCCGCCGAGTAACAAAACCCTACGGGGATGGGGATGTTGAAGAGCAGTGAGGTGGGCAAAGGTTTCTCCTTCCGTGCCTTCCGTTTCAAAAGACAAAACGTCGTTTTCAAAGACCGCCGCCTGGCCGTACAGACCGGTAACGGTGATCCGACCGTAAGCTGTATCCTGACTTTCCACCAGGTGGGGGTGGTTCCATCCGATCGTCTTCCGATCCAGCCAGGACGTCCAATTGAGGGCGATCAGGCAGCAGACGGCGATGATAGTGACCGGCCACAAAGCCCTGAGACCTTTGAAAAATTCTAATTCAGGCTCCCTATCGTCATTCCGGCGAAGGCCGGAATCCAGTATTATCAGGTCATTACTGGATTCTTGGTCAAGCCCGGAATGACAGAAGGGGGTGTTTTTCAAAGGTCTCGACCTTTTTGTTTTCCTCAAGAAGAACAGCGGGGTCAGGGCGATAAAAGCGCTGCCGAGCAGGGTTGCGGCTGAAACAGGGATGTCAAATTTCAAAAGGAGGGTGGAAAGGATTCCCCCTGCCAGGGCGCCGAGGCTTTCGATCCCGTAGGCCCCGGCCAGGGTCCGCTTGTTATCCGGCTTTTCGTGGATAAAAATCGTAGCGGCCAGAGGAAAAAGAAAACCAGTCAGCAATCCGATAGGAAAAAGAGCCAGCACCGGGACGAGCAGTTGCTGATAAAATGGCAGATAAGCCCCGGGAACGCCTGCAAATAGCAGCCGGCTGCCACGGATAAAGAGGACGTCCAGAGGGAGGAGAACGGCAAGGCAGAGAAAAGCGAAGGTCATGGCTCCAGCCGTGGCTAAACGATAGCGGCTGATCACGGCCCCGGCGGCAGTGAAGAAAAGCCATACCCCCAGCGCGAAAAGATAAATCAACTCCACGCCATAGAAGGCTACGGCAAGCTCCCGGAGGAGAATAACCTGGCTCAGGAGGGAGACGAGGCCGATATTAAACAGGGTTAACTGCATGGCGTCGTTAATTACTTCCCGCAGTCATGATGTATTTCAACAACCGCTATCTGAACAAGTCTGACAAGAGGGTTTCCAACACCGCTGCTCCTTGACATGACGAACGATATGGGCTGAATCTTCATAAGAGCGTTTACCAAAAGGCATGATGAGGTACAGCCCGGACGCATCCGCCGCAATGGCGGCGGCAAGTTCACAAGCCTGATCCAGGCCGAAGCGGCGCTGATCCTCCGGCGAATCATACCGCGTGAAACTTGCCACGACTTCCTCCGGCACTACAATTCCCGGAATACGGCCGTTGGCCAGAAGTGCTGCGCTGCGGTGGCTGACCAGAGGCATGATGCCGGGGAATAACCTGATTGTCAGTCCCGCCAGGGCGTCACGCAGCTTTCTGTAGTCATCGAGAGTAAAAACCGGCTGGGAGAACACAAACTCCGCTCCGGCGTCAATTTTAGTTTTGAGCCACCGAATTTGTGCCGGGATCGGCCGTCCGATGGCACAACCGGCACAAAAGTCGGGAGGGTCCGCCAACCCCTCCCCGTTGATGATCTTTCCATTACGAAGCTCGCGGATCAGGCGCAGCAATTCAACGGAACTCCGCATGTCCACAACGCGGTGAGCCAGATTGCCCAGATGCCCCATGGAGGGCGCGTCACCCGTAATCGCCAGCAGACCGCGCAGACCGGAGTCCCAACCTCCGATAAGTGTGGAGTGGAGCCGCATAAGGTTGGATTGGGTCACACTGAAATGGCAGATTGAAGGAATCTTAAGGACATTCTGAAGGCGAGTGGCCGTTACTATCGCATCCCGTCCGACGGTCGCCCCCGCATTGTCCGGTACATCGAACATGTCCGCCCCGGCTGCCGCAACTTTTGACGCACCCTGCACAATCTCATCCAGAGACTGCTTGCGATCGGCGCGTATTTCCACGCTGACTATGAAGCGGGTTGATTTCATCATGGAACGAACGGCGTTGTCTATGATTTCCGGTCGTTCAGAAAGGACAGGGGCTGGCTCGGCAGAGATATGAATGCGCGGCCGCGGCATGACAGCCCGCTGCCCCAGCGCACCCGCCATCCTGCGGATGTGATCCGGCGTCGTGCCGCAACAACCGCCAATAACCGCCACTCCGGCGGCGGACAGCGAAACCGCTGCAGCAGCGAAATCATCCGGCGTAAATTCATACGTAACGACCCCTCGCTCGATCCGCGGATGCCCGGCATTCGGCGAGGCGGTTAAGGGAAGATCGGTGCGGGCGCCGATGTAGGATGCCACCCGCACAATCTCGTCCGGATGATAACAGTTTGTTCCCACGGCGATGACGCCTGCCCGGTGCGCCTCCCGGAGAAGCTGATCCACGCGGTTCCACCGCTGTGATCCTCCTCCCGTATTGCCGATCTGGAAAATGACCGGCAGGCTGGTCTCGGTCGCTGCTTGCAGCGCCGCCCGGGCTTCCCGCACATCCACAAACGTCTCCAGCAACAGTGCATCGGCCGCGCCGAGCGCCTTGCACTTATTGCGGTAGACATCGAGCAGGGTGTCGGCTGTGTAATCATCCAGCCGCAACCCCAGTCCCAATGGCCCGATCGAGGCCCAGACCATGCATTCCGAACCGCCAGCCTCCCGTGCCAGAGCTACCCCGGCACGGTTTGTCTCCTCACACAACTCCGCCACACCCGCATCGCTGAAGACCAGCGCATTTGCCGCAAACGTATTGGTCACCAGAATCCGTGATCCTGCCGTTCGATAGGCGTCATGAAGGCTCCTGACCGTTTCTGGTTGTCTGAGATTGAGGAGTTCAACGGGCTCATCGCCCGTACCGCTCGCCTGACGTAGGCAGGTTCCAATTGCCCCGCTACTGATCAGTACATTACCCCCCAATTCACGCATTATGAAATCTGCCATTCAGATCTTCTCCTATTGCCCAACAGCGAGTTGAGGGAAGGCACAACTGAGACCGGCGTGATCCCCATTTTTTACTTGAATTCGGATTCGTGAAATACAATCGCCTGGAAGGTCTGGAATTCCGCTCCTGTACGCCAGCTTTCCTTGGCAAGTCCCGCCTTCAGGCAAAGCTGATTGAGCATCTCTTCCCGGCTCCAGCCCTGTTCGGTGGCCACTTGGGGAAGAAAGACAGCCCCGGCCCGGCCTTTCTGGAGGAGGACGCCGTCCCTGCCGACGACGATATCTTCCGCCCGGGGAACAGTCTTCATCGGCGTCAGGACGGACAATTCGATTTCGATGTCTTTCATCTCGGCGATGGTTACGGGACGGAAGCGATTGTCGTTGAGAGCGGACTGGATTGACATTGCCCCCACAAGCTGGCCGAGAGGCGCCTCGGGGATGAGACGTCCAATGCAGCCTCTCAGATTTCTGAATTTTTTCAGGGTGACAAAGACGCCGCGATATTCCTGCACGGCCGGAGAAAACCCTCTGGCCAGGGGGACGGTCTCCGTCGTGAGATAGCGGGTGATCGTCTTTCTGGCCAAGGCGAGGAGGGCTTTTTTGTCTCCAGGCTGTAGCTCATCCGCCGTGCCGGAAGACGGTTTTACCGCCGCCGGTTGGGGCGCGTCAACGGTCAGCGCCACCGCTCCATAACCTACGACCCGGGACCGGTCTCCGATGGCGATATCTCCGGAGTTGGCGTAACTGACGACCTTTCCCCCTTTGGCCCCCATGGCCTTGGCCGCAGCCATAGCCGTGAGAATGGGACCTTCGCCGCAGGCCCCGGTATGGAGATTCGCAATCCCCTTGGTCATCGGTGCCTTGATGGCTTCCTGGACCCGTTGCGGATCAAGGGTGGCGATGGCGGCCAGGATCGGGATATCCACAGCGACGGCGTCGGCATGGGAAGGATAGTGGGAAAGATCGGAGCTGGCGACGATCAGGGCGTTTTTGCCTTTCAGAATCTTGCCCAGAGCCTGGCCGAAGCGCTCGCAGAGGCGGGCGTCGGGGGTGCCGATGATCACGGGGACGATCTTTGCCTTGGGGAAAACAACCTGGATGAAGGGGACCTGGACTTCCACGGAATGTTCGTTCTGGTGAGGGGAGGAAGTAAGGATGCAGTCCGGGGATGCTGCTTTCAGCGCCTCCACGATTGTCCTGTCCACCCGGGCGACCCCGAGAGGTGTAGCGAAGCCGTCGCCGGGGTAGAGGGCGATCTTGTTGAAGTGGGGGGAGGTATGATTCGTACCGAGAATCACCACGGTATCATAGCTATGCCCCCGGGCCTGGTTATAGCCGTCGGCGGCGATCTGTCCCGAATAAATATAGCCGGCGTGGGGCAGGATGAGGGCCAGGGGATTGGGCGCCGATACGGGTTCCGCATCCTCAAGAAAACCGGTTATGG
>JBAYKV010000029.1:0-21544 GCA_041664405.1 Syntrophales bacterium | reverse complement strand
GCGCATGTAGCCTTGTTGGCCGCAAAGTTGCGGGAGAGTATCCCCGATGTGATAACGCTTACCGGCGGCAAGGGGGTGAAAGAGACGCGGGAAGCGTTGGACAGAGTTTCCGCGTCACCCTCCGACAGACCGTTAACCCTGATCGCGACGGGCAGATACATCGGCGAGGGATTCGACGAACCCCGCCTGGACACACTCTTTCTGGCCATGCCTATTTCCTGGAAGGGAACGCTCCAGCAATACGCGGGTCGGCTCCACCGGCTCTATGAAAGCAAGCGGGAGGTCCGAATCTATGACTACATCGACATCCATGTTCCCATGCTGGATAAGATGTATCACAAGCGGCTGGCTGGATACGCCGCGATCGGATACAAGGCAAGGGCGGAAAACGTTCCCGATGAATCCACGGACATCATCTTTGACAATACCACCTTTCTGCCGGTATACAAAAATGACCTGCTGAATGCGGAGCGGGAGATCATGATCGTCAGTCCGTTCATCACAAGAAGGCGTGTGACGCAGATGTTGCCCTTCCTGAACGCTGCCCGGGACAGGAAGGTTAAGGCCATTGTCGTCACAAGACCGGCCGCCGACTTCAAAGAGAAGGACCGCCAGACCCTTGAGGAAGCCTTGGCGTTGCTGACTGCCGCAGGTGCCCATGTGATATTCAAATCCTATATTCATCAAAAATTTGCGATCTGCGATCAGAAAATCATCTGGTACGGAAGCATCAATCTGTTGAGCTTCGGCCGTGCTGAAGAGAGCATCATGCGGCTTGAAAACCCAAACATCGCCGACGAATTGCTCGGAAGCATACAGAAATGAACCGTCCGATTCCAGGAACAAAACGCCGCATCCTGGAGAGGAAAGTCATCCCCCTGGGGGAACTTTGGGGGAAACTTTAAATTGGCGTTGCCCATAGTTTTCATACCTCAAATCGCCAATACCCCTCGCCTTTGCACGCAGCCGCTTGTGGGCCTCGGAGGCCGGCCAGCATTTCACTCTTGTATTGCCGGTTTAAAAATATCCATATACGAAGAGCATAGGTCAACTAAAGTAAACATATTCAAACTTCTCCTTGACAATAGTTTATAAATGTGGCTTTTTGACGCCCATGGGTACTGAAAATAAGACAAAAATAAACCGCCTCATAAATCAGTGGACGACCGGCGCCCCCAGCGCTACTTCCTACCTGGTTGCTTCCGGCTTCGGTCGGGATCTGCTTGTAAAATACAAAAACAGCGGCTGGTTGGAGCCGTTCGGCCGTGGCGCCTACATACGCTCCGGGGACAAGGCGGACTGGCCGGGTGCACTTTTTACGCTTCAAACGCAATTGGGCCTTCCTGTCCATGCCGGGGGGAAAACGGCCCTGGAGCGGAAAGGCTATGCTCACTACCTGCCGGCGAGGCAAATGAGGGTCTTCCTGTATGGTCCGCGTGGCCTTGCCCTGCCGGCTTGGTTTACGGGGGATCGTTTCGGCGTTGAGTTTGTCGTGACACGAACGAATCTCTTTCCGCCGGAAAGCCGAGAGGGATTTTCCGAATTCAAGGAGAAGGACTTTTCCGTGCGGATATCGGCGCCGGAGCGGGCGATGATGGAGATGCTTCATTTGGTGCCCCGGAAAGTCGGGTTCGACGAGGCCCGCTTGGTCATGGGAAACCTTGTCACGCTGAGGCCGGAAGTTGTTCAGGGATTGCTGGAGGCGTGCCGCTCGGTGAAGGTGAAAAGGCTCTTTCTTTACATGGCTGAGAACCAGGAACACGCCTGGCTCTCGAAGGTGGATTTGTCAAAAGTCGATCTCGGAAAGGGAAAACGGATGATCGTCTCGCATGGCCGGTATGACCCAAAATATCGTATCACCGTCCCCGTTGATCGAGAAGGAATGACCGCATGATTGATAACGTGTACTTCAGACAAGCCGAACTGCTCCTGCGGGTTCTGCCGTTGGTAGATCGGGAGGCCGTCTTTGCCCTGAAGGGTGGGACGGCCATCAATTTCTTCGTCCGGGATCTTCCGCGTGTTTCCGTCGATATCGACCTCGTCTATCTTCCCATCGGCGAGCGCGACTTGTCGCTTCGCGAGATCAATGAAGCCCTGGTCCGGATCTCCCGGAATGTCGAGAGTCGGATCCCGGGAACGAAGATTTTTCCCAAGAAGATCAAGGGGGCCGGCCTTTGGAGCGGATGTTCGGTTCAACGAAAGGATGCGACGATCAAGATCGAGCCGAATCTGGTTATGCGCGGTTCGCTCTTTCCCCCAGGACGCAGGACCCTGTCCCCCAAGGCTCGGAGCGTATTTGAACTTTCTGTGGACTGTCGAACACTTTCGGAAAATGAGCTTTACGCAGGGAAGATCTGCGCCGCCCTGGATCGCCAGCACCCACGGGATCTTTTCGATGTCATGATGCTTCTCAGAGAGGGAACTTTCAACGACGCCATGCGAAAGGCGTTTATCGTTTACCTGATTAGCCATGACCGGCCGATGGTAGAGGTTCTCGATCCGGGACTCGTCGATATCCGACCCGTCTTTGAATCCGAATTTCAAGACATGGCTTTGGAAGAGGTGACCTGCGAGGACCTGGAAAAGACCAGAGAACAACTGGTTTCCATGATCGCGAGAGAACTTACCCTTCAGGAGAGACAATTCATCATCTCGGTCAAGCAGGGGATGCCGCAATGGGACCTGATCGGCCTGGAAGGGGTCCAGAACCTGCCCGCCGTCAAGTGGAAGCTCTTGAATATCGGCCGAATGGCTCCGGCCAAGCATCAACAAGCCCTTCGTAAATTGAGAGATTACCTGGACGTATAGACGGCCGTTTGTTGTGTTTTTTCACTCGCGCTGAAAAAAGGTTGGCGCTGGCATGAAGCCGGGGAGCACTACCCGGAAAACTTCGCCCGGGAGTTTGAAAGTTATATGTTGATATGTAAAAGTACGCATCAACCGGATGAAACGGAAATAGTCGATCAGTTTAACAACTTATAATCTTTCTGCCACAAATCTTCTATCCACAAGTCCTACCTCTTGCCGAGTACCATCCCAAGTATTATCTCCCAACCCCAGAGACTTACCTGCCGGTTTTTTGTCGGAAATAATCCCATCATTAGGTCAAACATGAAGATTCTCCGTCTATAGCGTCTATAAGTGCCCACCTTCTTTGATTTTTACCGTCTGTAGCCTTTACCATCGGCCCTAAAATTTGACCCCGCCGTGACGGGGCAGGAAAGGGACATGATGATGGAGAAGACTGGAAATAAAGGGGGCTGCGGGTTACGCAGCCGGGTAGGCGACAAGGCTAAATGGACGGTCATGGTCTATATGGCCGGGGACAATAACCTTGACGGGGCGGCCCTCCGGGACATCGAGGAAATGGCCCAGGCGGGATCCACGACGGATGTCAACGTTCTGGTCCAGCTTGATCGCCTGGAAGACAAGAAAACCCGGCGCTTCCGGATAACCAAAGGCGGTGGGTATGACCGGGACTGCCTGGAGACCTTTGGGGAGACGAACACCGGCGATCCGAAGGTCCTTGAGGATTTTCTCAAGTGGTCCGTGGAAAGATACCCCGCCGAGCGGTATTTCCTGATCCTCTGGAACCACGGCAGCGGTTGGTGGGAAGAGGCCAGGAGCAGGGCAATGGACCCCAATTCTTCGGACGTCAAATCCCGCCGATCCGGTTCCCGCGTTTCTCTTTTCCGCCACAACCCTGACGCCCCCGGATATTCCACTCACCGTAGCATCTGCTATGACGACACCTCCGGCGGCGACGCCCTGGACAACCGGGAACTGAAGGACGTCCTTGCCCGCGCCTGCACCGCCATCGGCAAGAAGATCGACATTCTCGGCATGGACGCCTGCCTCATGACGATGGTGGAGATAGCCTGGCAGCTCCGGGATTCCGTGGAGATCCTCGTCGGCTCCGAGATCGAGGAACCCAACGACGGCTGGCCCTATGCCGAGATCCTCAAATTCCTCACGGAGAAGCCGAAAAGCAAGACCCATATTGTCGCAAAGGAGGTCGTCAAGCAATATATCGCCTCCTACCGGGACCAGGGCGAGACCGTCACCCAGTCGGCAATCAATACTGCCGCTACCGTCGAGATCATCCAGACACTTATTCCCCTGGCGGCAGAACTTCTGTCCGATCTCCCGGGAAATCGGAAACTGATCAAGTGGGCCTGGGAGAAAGCACCAAAGTTTTACGACGACAATTACCTGGATCTGTACGCCTTCGCCCGGAAACTCCGGAGCAAGGACCGGGGCCGGATCAGGGAGAAGGCCGACGCACTTATTGCTGCGCTCAAGACCGGCAAGACGAAAGCCCTCCTCTGTCAGGGGAAGTTGGGAAAGGAAGTAACGGGGACGAAGGGGCTCTCCATCTATTTCCCAGCCGAAAGCATCAACCCTGCCTACCGGCGCCTGGACTTTGCGATCGATTGTCAATGGGCAATCTTCCTGGAGAGGTATCTGGAATGAATGCCGACGACCATTGGGATAGCCTGATCCACTACTGGGCAGGGAAGATCTGGCCGGAGTCGGACTGGAAACTGATCAAGTGCCAGGTCCGCCAGGAGAGCGCTTTCAACCCGAAGGCCGTTTCCTCCTGCGGGGCCATCGGCCTGATGCAGATCATGCCGGCGACGGGGCAGTATCTTGGCGTCTCCCGGGATAAGCTCTTCGATCCCGAAACCAACCTCAAAACCGGGATTACCTACCTGAAGCGCCAGTATGATCGTTTTCCGGAGATCCCAGATCACCGGGAGCGCCTCAAATTCGCTCTGGCTTCCTACAACGGCGGCCGGGGATATATCAACCGGGCCATCGCCTTGGCCAGAAAGGAAGACGCCCCCTGGCAGGCCTGGGACGGGGCGAAATATTATCTCGCCTCCGTAAACTGCACCGTCGGTGGCAAGCATCCTGACCATTGCCAGATCATAAACTACGTGGACTCGATCTGGGTAGATTACGCGGAAGAAACGGCACAGGCAGGCCCTATCATGACGAAACAGGATCAGCCCCATGCTGCTTGCTCTCCATATCGGTGAGCGCAATGGTCATGGTTGCGGAGGTAAAGAAAATATTACACCCGTTCTTTCCCGATAAGGCGAGGTACGGCATTTTCAAACGAAAGGAGGTGAAAGCAAATGACGAAGAAGGGAAGAATGGTCGGCGCGAAGAAGCAGGAACTCGTTGACGCCGTCGCCGAGAAGGCGGGCATCACGAAGGAGAACGCCCAGACGGCTATCAAGTCCGTCCAGGATGGCATTCTCGATCTTCTGGAGCGGAGCGGGAGAATGCAGCTCGCGAAGTTCGGTATCTTCAAGATGAGCAAGACCAAGGCGCGACAGGGCCGCAACCCGGCCACGGGCCAGCCCATTGCGATCCCGGCGGGTTACCGGATCGGCTTCAAGGTTTCCAAGACCTGGAAGGACAGCATGATGCTGCGGAAACGGGCGCAAGACCAGAAGACGGCTAAAGCCGGGGCGCAGAATGCCAAGGCAACCAAGCCCGCTGCAAAAGCACCTGCGAAACCGGCGGCCAAGAAGAACTGGAAAAAACGTTAATGAAAGAGAAAACGACGAATGCCTTAACCAGGACGAAAGGAAAGACCGCCACAGTGCCGGCGTTAAAACCAGCTAAGCCGACGCCGGCATGCAAGGTCCTCTTTTCCCCGAAGGCGGGCATCTCCAAGGAACTGTCCAAGATGACGCAGGCGGCTGCGAAGGAAATCTCCGTGGCCGCCTACGCCTTCTCCTCAAAGTATCTGGGGAATGCCCTGGTCAATGCCATGAAACGGGGCGTTAAGGTCCGCCTGATCATGGACAAAGATACCGCAGAGAAAGCCTATGCCATCGACGAATGGCTGATCGAGAACAGTATCGACGTCCGCTTCCTCAAGGTTAAAAGTGGATGTATGCACCACAAGTTCCTGATCATTGACCGCGCCCGCCTCATGACCGGCAGCTACAATTTTACCAATGATTCGGAGTTTCGCAACCACGAGGCCGCCATATTCATCGACGCCACTGCCTCTACTACCACCACTGTCCCTGTCGCTGCCGCACTCGTCAACGACTTCACCGCCGAGTTCGAGCGCCTCTGGTCCATCGCTTCCACTCCAAGCCCTAAAGCGGCTAATTCTCACCGGCGCGGATCACAGCCGGCACATCGACGCATCCCCCGACTTTTTGGGGGAAAGGGGTAGGGGATAGGGGGAACAAACTTTTTCATTTTTATGCCGAATTTGAGGCAATTTTTACCAAAATCCCGTAAATTAAGAGGTTATTTCATGGTTCATACCATTCCCAAAAGCGGTTTTGCCAGGACATATCTGATCGAAGAAGACGACGGCCTCATGGCCGTCGATGTGGGCAGCATCGGCGCGGCACAGGCGATCGAGGTTTATTGCACCCAGGTTCTCAGGAAATCCCTCCAGGACATCCGTTTTATCATTGCCACCCATTTCCACATCGATCACATCGGCGGGATAGGGACCCTGCTGCGGAAATGCTCCCCGGAAACGCGGGTTCTGTTTCACCCCTTTGTGAAGGAGTATCTGGTCGGGAGGCGTGAACTGTCGCCCATGAAGAATTGGATGAACGGCCTGATTCCCACCGTGATCGCCAGTTGTTCAGGTATAGGAAAGCTGTCCCACGTCGCCTTTGAAACGCTGGCCGGTGTTCCTCTTTCGGCTATGAAAGATCGCTGCGGCATCCCCTATGAAGCAAGTATCCGCTATTTCGACGCCAAAAGTCTGCCCCGTTATCGGATCGGTTTCGGCGACTGGGAAGTCATCGCGACGCCCGGGCACACGGAGGATTCCGTTTCGTTTTTCAGCGACACCACAAAAGAACTGATCTGCGGCGACCTGATCATTGGCCGAAAAGACGGTACCGGCCATCTGAATCGCTTCTGCTGGGATGAGGACCTGATTCAAGAAGATTTCAAGATGCTCAATGAAACCATCTGCCCACGGATCATCTATCCAGGACATGGCGACATCATTGCGGATGACGAGAACACGTTCCGAAAAGTGGAGATATTTCTTTAAGGTGTGTGAGCCTTCCATGACAGCATTGAATTGAGAGCCGCAGCCGCAGATCTGGATGCGGACACGAAAGGAGGAACAATTACATGGGCAATCTCCCCAAATTTGAACGGATCAAGCACATCGCTCTCACACCAGGCATGAAGCTGATCGTCATGTCCGACATGCACCGGGGGGACGGTTCCGGCGCCGACGACTTCGCCCAGAACTCCTTGATCTACCGCTGTGCCTTGGAGTACTATCTCGAAAACGGCTTCACCTATATCGAGTTGGGTGATGCCGAGGAACTCTGGGAGAACGACAAGTTTGACCAGATCTACATTACCCACACGCCGGTCTATGAACTCCTGGCAAAATTTCATGAGCCCGATCCCGGAAAGACCCGCTACCTCAAGGTCTGGGGTAATCACGACCTTTACTGGAAGGGCCATCAGGACATCTACCAGTCACTATTTCCGGGGATTCAAATCTACGAGGCCGTCGTTCTGAACGACTCGATCCTCATGATTCACGGGCACCAGGCCGACCCCATGTGCAGTGGCCCCGTCGCCGCTGTGAGCCAGTTCTTCGTCAACCATATTTGGGCGGACCTGCAAAGGACTGGCATAAAAGACCCCACCCGCGCCGCCACGAATCCCGGACTCTGCAATGAAGTAGATGAACGCCTCCATAAATGGGCGTCCCGCAATGATAAAGGTATCACCGCTATCATCGCCGGCCACACCCACCGGGCAGTCTTCGAGAATCTCTCCATCACGGAGAGGCGTTACCTGGAAGCCAAGATAAAGACCGATGGCGTCAAGATAAACCACCAAGCCGACATGTGCTATTTTAACGCTGGATCTTGTGTGCATCTTCAAAGCATCACCGGGATCGAAATTATCCTTGCGGATATCCCCCATGTAAGTATAGTTGAATGGTGCCAGGCTTACGAAGAGAATAAACTTTTTATCAAAAGGACAATCCTGCTAAATTCTACCTCCTCTCAAGCGGCATAAGGTTGCCTTGATCAGGTATGATTATTTTTAAAACTTCACCATCATATATTTATGTTAATCTTAAACATAGATACATTATGTTGTGATTGTTTTTCCTTGACACACAACCAAAGTTTCCCTACATGATGAAAGTGTAAAAAGTGAGTTCTAATCAAACAGCACATGGTGGGGTCATGGCACTTTACCTGACACGGCAAACGGACGCGCAATGCGGGGCAGGTTTGGCTCGCCTATTTTCAACTAGCGTTATCAAAGAGCTTGCCTGTAAAGGTTTTTCCACAATTGCCACCAGAATTCTCGACGAGACCCGTCTCCTACCGTTCCTTGATCCTACAATGCTACTTCGCGATTTTTTTGAGGAGTTGTTCGCGCTCCTCTTTCGTAGCTATCGCAACGAATATATTTACAAGAACGCTATTGCCAACAAGATCCTATTGGGGCGGCATTCATTGCGCAGTTCATTTATGCTCACGGAATTTCGAGCGGCCAACTGCAAGGCCGATGCAGTCATTCTGAACGGCACGTCAAATGTATATGAAATAAAGTCCGAGTTTGATAATTTGGATCGATTGAAACGCCAAATTTCCGCATATAGCCTCCTATTTGACCATGTGCATGTTATCACATCCGCTGAACAGCTTCAAAAGATTAGGAATGAGGTCGATGAGAGCATTGGATTGATGGTGCTCAATGATCGCCATCAGATCAGCACCGTGCGCAATTCTCGATCAATGAAACAGCATGTGCAACCGGAGGCGATATTCGATTCCTTGAGAAAACACGAGTACATGCAGGTAATTATAGAAAAGTTCGGTCGTGTGCCGGATGTGCCTAATACGCGCATATACAATGAGTGTAAGCATCTATTCTGTAAGCTCCCTCCTGAAGTTGCACATGATGCCATGGTCTTTGTCCTTCAAAGACGCGGTGATTGTCGTGCCATACGCGAGTTTGTCACGAATGTCCCACCTTCTTTGAGAGCCTTGTCGTTGTCTTGCAATCTAAGTCGTAGAGAACAGACAGCGTTTCTAAATGTGCTGAATACAAACACGGGCGACTGCTTTTCATCCGGTTGAATATGGTTTTGATGGGTGCACTTTAATCCTCGGAGATCTTAATGTACTATCCATACTTTCGTGGAAAGCAATATGAACTGATCGCCATCCGGGAAAATGCATGTAGGATGGTGGAAAACATAATACCAATTATTGAGCCGGTGAAGCGGTCTCTTTCTGGGCTAAAGAAAGCAATCGAGGCAATGATCGAACATAATGTTCGTTTCATTCTGATTGCCAATCCACGTTGCGGAGATCTTTGTGATGACCCCTCACCAGCTATTGATCAAGAAATTAAGCCTATCCTTGATAATTATGCGAACTGGTCGTTAGGCTGTATTATTGATGAGCGTTCTACGTTTGATGAGATTAAGAAGAATGTAACCTTACATAATGATGTGAGTATCATTCACAATGGCTATCCACAGGGTTCTGCCTTAGTAGATCAGCTTAAAAAATATCGAGGGATTAGCGCCCATGTTTTTATTGAGGATACTTGCAGCAGATTATATCGCCGTCATTTTGTAAGTAAACAGCGCATTTTGATTAGGAATGGCTTTATTCAACGAACCAATCGTAATCACCCGGAAGTCGAACATTTTTCTGACTTGCATATCACCTATCCAGACGAAGGCATGAATGGATTTGGCGACTTTTTGATCGTAGGAAGTGAATATTCAGAAGCGGGCGGTCCAGCGTATGCTGTCGCAATTCATCTTACGTTCATCGATCATAGTGAAGATGATGATATGTTCATAAAACATTACGTATCAGATCGATCAGCAACGCCAACCGACCCGGCCGGAAAATTCGCAGAAGCGCTTTCTAAGCTGGTGGTAGACGTGAATAAACGCAAATCGCCAATGTTCCACTCAGACGCAATCAAGGAATACCTCCGGTTGCATGAAATCGGTCACTACCCAGGTCTTGGCTTTGTGAAAAAGCTCTCTATGCAGCACCACATCGAGCTGGTTGCCAATTTTTTGGAGTAGTGGCGCCATGCTGTGTTGCGGGAATTGTTTTGGCGATGCGGGCCTCTCACGACAGATAGAGAATCTATCACGTGTTAGGGGTCGTTGTGAATACTGTGGGAACGATAAGGTGGCGCTTGTTGATCCTGTGGACTTGGTTGACTTCTTTGAGCCGCTCATCGGCGTCTACACCACCAGCACAAAACCGAATGCATGTGCCATTCATGATTTTCTACGACATGACTGGCACCTTTTTGAAAACCTAAAACCGTCACAAACTTGTTCGCTACTGCAGGCCATATTTTCTGATAGTGATGTTACCAATCTGAAATATCTGCCGCTGGTTGCACAAGACTCAGATGCCCTCAGTCAATGGGAGACGTTTCGTGAGGAGCTGAAACACGAGAACAGATTCTTTCCTGCTAATGTCATGGAAAAAGGGCTACTGGAGCAACTTCTCGGACTCCTCAGGGTCGAAGGAAACAAGCTTGACTCTATTGTCTACAGAGCAAGGATCATAGAAGAGGGGTCGTCTTATGCAATTGAAGAAATGGGTAGCCCGCCAAAAGAAACAACTTCTCATGGCCGAGCCAATCCTTTTGGTATCCCATGTCTCTACACCGCCTCGGATGAGAATACCGCTGTTTCAGAGGTGCGCCCATACAAAGGGGGGAGCGTGTGTATGGCCTCTTTCTCGGTTGATCCGACCATGACATGTGTTGACCTACGGGATCCGCAGGACACGATATCGCCCTTTGATCTTTCTGAAGAAGATATCCGATTGGTCCATAGATATATGGGGTATCTGTGCCGTCTGGGGGATGAACTGTCAAAGCCTGTTATCCCAAAGGAAGCTCATCTAGAATATCTCCCAAGCCAATACCTTTGTGAATTTATCAAGCACTGCGGTTTTGACGGTGTCATATACAAGAGCGCGATGGCTACAGGAATCAACTATGCGATATTCAATGATCGAAAACTCAAAGGAATCCAAGTTAAGACATACCAGATTAATTCGATAGATGTGAACTTCTCACAGTTGTCTTAATAATTTTGGGATTTCCGGGGACACGGGGGGCAATCCCGCGGTGTATATCTGGTGACGTTCTCAATTTGACCATCAATAGAGATGTTATAGGTGAATGTAATTGAAACGATCTGTTTAAAAACTCGGCATTCAATTCTCTACATGGGATAGCCTTTTCATTATATTATAAATATTGAAAATCATAGACTGTCACAGCTTCTTCAGAATGGGATCTCCGACTTCATCTGCCGGATAATGTTTGCAGTTATCATTTATGGATAAGTAGTCTAATCTCACGTGGGGTGTTACGATACTCTTATTACCGTCATAGGATAAATAAACTAAGCGCGGGCCTGCCTTTGTCCAATCAGTTATAATGTCGACGGCAATTCCTACCGCATATGACGCCACTACGCCATTCGCCCATACAACCTGAGGTATATCTCCTGCGTCTCCATACTTGCTTGCTTCATGCGCAAGTTTATCATCACTTAAAAATCCTACGCAAGATAAACAAGGATACCCCGGCATTGATAGAATTACTTGCCCACTTATAACCGGTGGCTCAGGTTTTTCCTGTTTAACATCAATTCCGATATCGATGTACGGTATTAGAAATCTTCGGGAGCAAGCTTCTAATTCTCGACGTTCAGAGAATGTATCTACACAGCCGAAAATAATATCGCAGCTTCTCAGAGGAATTGGGTTTTCTTGCCATCGCTTCTGATACGCTCCTATTTTGGCCTTTGACAGTAAGCTTCTTATCACTCTTTTTGCTATCTCTATTTTAGGCTTATCTATATCTTCCGTCCGTGCTCCAATAAGTCGATTCAGGTTTGTTTCTTGAACGACGTCACCATCATACAGGACATAATTCTGAAATCCGATGTGTGCCAGTTGTTGCACTATATGAGAACCACCACCGCCCAGACCAATGATTCCAATTGTGCACGATTTAATTATTTTCTGAGAATCTTTCCCCAAGAATGATTGTCTACTATACCGATACTCTGCCACAAATATTTCCTCCATAAAAAATTGTTGGAAAACCTATAACTGAAATCCTATTTATCGAGAATGGCATTCTATACTTAGGCAACCATGCAATTGCCGTAAGACCATTGATACTAAGGACCAAGGCTCCATGAGCAACATTTATTCCAACATTTTGAAATGATGGAATAAGATGTTTCAAGTCTTCTTCATCAGTGGAGCTAAAAGCAGGAAGTCCTATATGTTGGTGCATATGGACATGCATGGCACTTTCACCTGTGTCCATAATTCGCTGCATTGCTTTACGGATAGCGTGTGAATTGATTCTCGCTCCGACAGAATGGTCATTTATGTACTGGTCGTCTGGGACTGTTTCATAAGCGGCGGCTATTAAAAGAACCCCATCATCGTGCGCACCCTGTTTAAGGTACAGAAACCCGACTCTTTCATAAGCGAATGAATGAGGCCTTGTTAGGTCAGTTCGGATATGATTAATTAAAAATTGATTAATTCGTAGGACGATCATTGTAGCCCCCTTAGATGTGCAGCGAGCATCTGGGTTAACCTGAGATTCGGGGGAACTTTCCAGGAAAAGGCATGCCAGTTTCTTTCAATGATGCGAATGCCATTGGCGTTCCAATTTGGCGAATTGCAAGATTTTATTCTTTCTGCGAAGAAGAGACGTGAATCGTATCCGTCACGTGACATGGGACAAAGTAATGCATCAATTTTTTCTGGTACGCAACCTTCTGGCAATTGTAAATCAGGCATAAAGAAATAAATATATTTACCCTCACTGCATGAGCTGATGTTTTTAAAAAGCCCCTTCATTTCTTCAATTTGCTCTTGTGGAATATCCATTTCTTCCTCCTATTTTTAAGTGCCCCTGTTCTGTTCCTAGGTCAGGGGCCAACCCGTCTCTTTGAAAGAGGGTAATTTATGATGCTTGGCTATCCTTGGGGTGACTGACGAATTGCTCTTCCCCCTTTATGGTAACTGAACCACCATCTGGTAATGGCACCAATTTGCCATGGATAACTTGTTCAAGATCATATGCGAGAGGAACCCCACCCGCGATCTTGATTTCCGCGACGGATCTATGGCCACGATGAATTTGTATGGATTTATTGTCAATTATTATCGTCACCATTGGTCCGTGTTCTGGTTTTTCTTGATTGTTGTCTTCGTGCATATCGTTTACCTCTTATTAAAATGTATTTAATTTACGTTACTGCTTCCTTTAACCGGCCTATAATTAACATTTTCATAAATCTTTCCAGGCATCCCTACCTTTCTGGGGATCTTGTTTTTTTCTTGACTTTCCGCGTCCGCTATGTAACTAAACAACAAACGCACAAGCGGGCGGGCGGTTTCCCTTTAATTGTTAAAGAGAAATTTACCATTTTTTAGGTCCCCACCTAAATCTCGGTCCGCTAATTTAAAAAAGGGGGCACCGCGAATGCCCTCTTTTTTGTTATATGAGCTTTAACGCCTTCATTCGCGCCCTGACAAACGCAGGATTAACCCTGAATACATCTGACATTTTCTGGACGCTATACTTCATTCTCAATGCTTGTTTTATTGCCGGTTCGGGTATTAACAAAGCTCCTGCAAATCTCCAAGCTTGCCATTCGGGATTCCTATACACAGGAATATCCGATTCTCTGTACAAGAGTAATTTAACATTGTCTTCATTGGTAATTGATCTTATTGCTGCTTTCTTTCTTTTGAATTCTGGAACATGCATAATGGCATGTCCGGTTTCATGGGCAATTGTTGAATTACGGTAATATTCTGCGTATTGATCATCCATAAGGTCGGAAGCAATCACTGCCATCATCGAATCAGAATCTATATAACCAAGAATGCCCGCCTGAAGATTTCTGTAATCAGATTTGACTCCAACCAGCGACTCGAGTTCAAATTCGAAGAATTCTTCTATCTTAAAATTCTGAAGATTCTCCAGAGCATCCGGTTGAAATTCCCTGACTATCCGAAGGGCGATTCCGTCTATATCATTTCCACTTCGAGGTTTAGCTGCAACTACCTTACGCAATACTCTTATCTCCTTTTTCTATTGCTTTGATGATCCCTTCAATATCCTCATCTCTCGCTCTTAAAAGCGCATCCGATAACTTCGGATGCTTATAAAACAATTCGTTAAATTCGTTTGAAATGCTTTTCCGTAATTTCAATGCCATATTTATGAGAGATCCATCTTTTATTTCAAGCAATTCCTCCATTTTATGAACGGTCTCTAAATCTGGTGGCCTTCTCCTCCCATGCTCAATATCTGATAAATACCCAATCGATTTCTTTGTGAATTCACTCAGTTGACGTAATGTAATACGCTTCGCTACTCTTGCTTTCCTGAGAGCTTCACCATAACTTGTCATCTCCCTCCTCCCTTCTTATTTTACTCTCCTTCTCCCTTGAATTTTTTTACTTAACATTTAATACGCTATTTTGCGTAACTCATGTGTCTATGATAATCATTTAATTTCATATGTCAAGTAGTTTTTTTACGCCACTTTGACGTAAATATATTTGGTCTGCAAGTTAATAGAATAACGGCGGTAGGCAGGCGTCGCGCCAGGGCATTCCTCTGCTCCAGCCCTGTCACGCCGCCTGCATTTTCACATTGCCGCGCTCAGGCAAGGGCGTCGCCGTCCAATTCCGCTGCCCCATGGACCGGCACCGCCCTTGCGATTCTTCGCACGGCGCTCTCATTCCTCCACATTCCCCGACCACCGCCCCTCATGGTATGCAAGGGGACGCGCCAGCCACCGGAGGATGTCTGTCACGCCCCCTGCATTTTCTTCATTTCATCTGATTTGCCCTACCTTTCCTCGTCAAAGGGGTGTTTCTGCCATTCATATCGTTTCTTTCGACTTCATGAGCGACTCTGTTTTGGGAGTAGAATGTCTCTTGTCACTTGCTTGTCTTGAAAAAATACTCCCCACCCACCCAGACCCTTTTCCCGGCTGTCATGCCGCCTGCTGTACCTTGCACTGACTCTGCCGACGTTGCCGTCATGATCAGTGCGGCGGTTCGCAGACGGTCCCGCCAGCCTCATCCCCCACCCACCCTTGCCGGGACCGCTCCCATCCGCCCCCATGGGCTCCCCCGTTTTCAGCGGTTCCCCGGGTCCGTCACAATCGCTCACTTCGTTTGCGACTGTCACGGACCTGGGGGATTCCAGTTTCTTTTTCTTCGTTCATTCCGGCTACTGGGCGACCTCGCTTTGCTCGGACGCCCCGAAGCCGGGCTTCTTTATGGGGTATAATGTACGCCCGTTCACCCCTGCCGCCTGGCGGCGACAGGAGGTTCCGGGCTGATTATTTCTTGCCGGGGCGACCCATACGGGACGCCCCGGCTTGGATGCTTTTCTTCCCATCGCCTCCGGGGCGTCGCAGACGACCGCTTCGCGGCGACTGCTTTGCCCCTCCGGCTTGTCGAACCTTTTCTTTCTTTCCTTTTGCCCGGCCTGGGCAGACTTCGCTCCGCTCAGACTGCCCGAGCCGGGCGTTGTCGCAGTCGTTGCCGTGACCTGCGGACACGGCAATCGCCTGCTTATTATGTGGTTGCTCCGGGATGCAGCAGACACGAGCTACGCCGTGACTGCTGCATCCCTCCGGTTTTCCTCCATTATATCCCCGCTGACCGACGACCTCGGTTCCCTTGGACGCCGGACAGCGGGGATTTCCTGCGCGGTGTTTCCCGACATCCCCTGTCGCCTCCTAATGTCGGAGACAGGGGATGTCGGGAGTTTTTTCTTTTTCCCCTCGTCGGGGCGACACGTGCGTGACGCCCCGACTCAGCGGTAGCCGTGACTCGCCCTTCGCTTTGCTCAGGACAAGACACGGCGTTTCTTTTTGTATCCTCGTCCGGAGATCGCTTGCGCGAACTCCAGGACGAGGCGAAGCTCCTCTCTCTTTGCTCAAAACGATCTTTTCCCGATTCACGGCTCATTTGCGCCTTATGCCGCTTCGCGTCATAGGACTCAAATTCGCCGCAACCCCTTTTCCGTCCGAGATCCTGTTTGTTTAAGTTGCTGGAATATCGGTGATTGGCCTGAATTCAAAAGCAATTGACTTCACGGTAGGCAGGTGTCGCGCCAGGGCATTCCTCTGCTCCAGCCCTGTCACGCCGCCTGCATTTTCTTATTGCCGCTCTCAGGCAAGGGCGCCGCCGTCCAATTCCGCTGCCCCATGGACCGGCACCGCCCTTGCGTTTCTTCGCGCGGCTCTCTCATTCCACCACATTCCCCGACCACCGCCCCCAAAGTGGTAGGCAAGGGGACGCGCCAGCCACCTGACGGATGCCCCTTGCGTTCCGCTTTTTATCCCCCCTACACCCCCGTTGGGGGAACCCCCGATCGCTACATTCCGGGGCTGTGCGGCGCTCATTCTCAGGGGAAACTCTGGACGAGCTGAATCGCAATCTGAAGGAGGTTTTGGAATTGCTTCTGGAGGATGGGAAATAGGAAAGTTAGGTTAGGTCCGACTGTTCAGGTCTAATACGGCTTTATAATCTTGAGATCTTTCATCGGGTAGTGCTTAAGATTGCGGGTCACGAGGGTGCCGCCCATCTCCTTTGCCGTGGCGGCGATAATTGCGTCACCGATGGTGACTGAATGGCTTTTGGCGAATTTTTTCAGATATTCTCCCGCCCGGTCGGCGATGGCCATGTCCACGTCAACCGGCGTCAATAGATCAAAGAGGCTCTGGATAGTTTCTTCCTCACCTTTTCTCACTCCCGAGAATATTTCCGTGCGGCTGATGACCGAGATGAAAAGCAGGGAACCGGCATCGATTTCCCGTTGCAGATAATCAAGTGCTTTTTGTTCCTTTCTCAGGTGATCGATCAGAATATCGCTGTCAAGAAGGAGCGATGCGGGCATCAGTCCTTGATCCTTTCAACTCTTGCCTGCCATCCTTTTCTCAGGTTATTTACATAATCCTGACTGTCGGTAATATCGTTTCTGTCTGCCCACAGTCCAAAGCTTTTCCGGAGAATTTTCTTTCCGGATGTTTTATGGACCTTTGTGCGTTGCGACAGCATATCTTGAATGAACTTCTGCTGGGAAGAGGTCAAGCGTTCTATGTTCTTGATGATCTCGATAAATTTCTCTCCCTGGAGTGTGGCGGCATTTTGCATGGCATTACCTCGATGTTCAAATGTAGCGTTATTATGATTCAAGGTCGGTAATTTGTCAATGAGAAAGGGGTGCTTTCCACCCAGACCCTTTCTCCGGCTGTCATGCCGCCATCCTCATCCCCCGCGCCGCTCACCCTGGCGGTTACCGTCGCCCTATGAGGTCATACTGCGCATCACCACATAGGGGCTTTCCGTACCCGCTCCTTTCCGCCCCTGAGGCTGCCGAGTCCTGGCTTTTTCCCGATGTATAAGGTACGCCCGTTCGTCCCTGCCGCCTGACGGCGACAGGAGGCTCCGGGCTGTCATTCCTTGCCTTCACCTTGTCTTCCGTTGACTTTTCTTTCTGTCGCCTCCGGGGCGTCGCAGACGACCGCTTCGCTGCGACTGCTTTGCCCCTCCGGCTTATCGAACTTTCTCTTTCTTTTCGCGCCCGGTCTGGGCAGCCTTCGCTCCGCTCAGACTGCCCAGACCGGGCGTTATCGCAGGCGGGAGCCGTGACCCGCCCGCTTATTATGCTGGTGCTCCGGGACACGGCAGACACGAGCTGCGCTGTGACTGCCGTGTCCCTCCGGTCTTTCTTCTTACTATCCCCGCTGTCCGGCGCCCTCGCTTTCCTCGGACGCCGGACAGCGGGGATTTCCTGAGCGATGTTGCCCGACAGTCGCCTGTCACCTCCTTCGTCAGAGACAGGCGACTGCGGGCGTTTCTTTCGCTCTATCCTCGTAGGAGGAGCGACACATGCGTGACGCCCCTCCTACGAGAAAGTCTTCATGGCTTATGATCATTTCTTATCCCAATATCAGGTTGTAATAATAAGAGGGCTTGCGAATGTCTGAAAAAGGGTACGGTGGCAATGAGACGCAGATCGCGTTCCAAATCTGGTTAGTATGATTATGTTTTTTTTGTGATCTTACGTCCCGCCTGCTTGATCATTGGTCGGGTTTTTTTTGTCGGAGAGATTGCTTGTTGGCCTTCAGAGGCTTTTTGTCCCACGGTATTTTTTCTTTTTCGGGGTGTTTTTAGGTTGGATATCGGATTCGGTACGTGGGATGTTTCTCCTGCGGACTTCTTGAACCTCAGATCAAAAAACTGATGTTTAAAGACTTCCAGTGATGCTTCATAGATTTTCTGCTGATAGTCCGGGGGACAAAAAACATGCCCTCGCCATTTATGCTTTTGATAGAGCTCACTCCAATAATGTATGGGGAATAGCTCGCTTACTTTGCGGAGAGGCCCCGATGCCGTTCGCACAAAGGTTCTGTCAGCTTCGCCAAAGGATGGATCTGAGGGTAGGTCTACCCATACGTCTCGGAAATCAAGCTTTCCTTCAAGATGAGCAGCCTGTATAATTAATTTTGCCAGCTCTCGCTTTGCCTGGTAAATGCTTGATCCTCGTTGATTTAGCTTTCGCAATTGTATAAACCCTGCGCCGCAATCCTCACCCACTGTATCATTGCTGATGGTCAGCGCCCTGACAAGCAGACGTCGATATCTGATGTCATGGAGTTTTTTATGCAAATAGTCGTCCTGCTTGCGTTGCAATGCCTCGGCAAAAAACACCTCATCGGTTAGCCATAGATAATCGGTTGATCGATTAAGATCGAGTCTGCGTCCAGAGGCATTGAAGTAGACGGCCTTGGGCCGTTCCTTTGCTTCTTCAATGATCGACTGGAACATTTTTTCGGCAGCCCGGACCTTGGGATGTTGATAGACAATGGAAAAAAGATTAATTTTACTGAACAGAATTTGTTCAAGAGGCGCAACGCTTGCCTGGTGAAGGGTTAGAACGTGCTCTCCTGTTTCTGTCTTGGAGACCATACAAGAGGACCATAGTCTATCGAGATCGAGTCCGACAGGGATGCCGCTGTAATGAGCATCGCGAAAAATGTAGTCCAGCTTGTCTGCATCAAAAGGTCCATTGATGACCTGTGTTTCGTAATGCTTTTTCTTGTCTCCGCCTGCGGGTTCCCCAATAATTGAAGCGGCAGCCTTATCAATATCCAGTTCGATCTTGTAATGTTCTTCGATCTCGGAAATATAATTTTTAACCGGTTCGGACTTCATGATAAGCGCACTAAATGCCTCGTGTGCATGGCATTTAGGGGATTCACCCATTTCAATAAACGCTGTCATGTCAGGGCATGATTCGTAGAGGTCTTCACTGATGTGGCTGAAACATGAATGACCGCAATCGTGGAAAAGTGCAGCCAAACGGAGATTCCGTATTGTGCTTGGTTCAAATTTTTGTTTATCAGTGGGATACTGTTTATTTACCGCATCAATCAACTTCTGGGTTTGCTGGAGCACACCGAGAGTGTGTTCAAATCTCGTGTGGCTGCAACCTGGGAAAACATATGAAACGAGGGAGGTCTGGTGTATTTGACGAAGACGCTGGAAAAGTGGGAGGTCCAACAAGGCAACCTCCCAAGGTTCAAGTTTGATTGTTCCCCAGAGGGGATCATGGATTATCTTTGAGCCATCGGGGAATTTCCTTCGGTAGCGCCTGTTTCCGACAAATTCCTGAGCAAACTCATCGATGCCTTTTTTGAAATCTATGAGAGGCGTGGTTTTATCCAGCGTCATTTAGCTACTTACACCAGTTTAGCGATGTCGGCAGCAACGGTTTCAATTTTGGCTTCGTTGATTCCTGCTGCATGCAGGATCTTCTTGGAAGATTTTTTATAACTTTGCACCAGGGGATCTTCAAAAAGATAGTATCTCGGAGTCAAATTCTGCCGGGATATAAGGCCAGTGGCATCTAAGTTTGACAGGGCTTGATCGAGTTGCTTGCTCTCAGGGAATAGTTCTCTTTGTCTGAAAGAAAAAGATGCCATCACATCTGGGTGCTTCTCACTTACTGTGTGGAAAGCGCGATGCAGCGTTTCTCTGTCGGCAGTCAGTTTGGGCGCATTGTGTTTTTTCATATAATAGAAAATTCCAACAACAACATCTTCTGCCGTCATGGGCATCAGCATGTTCATACCCCCCTTTCAGTTAGCCTTGTTATGATGTTTGGAAATAACCTTTGCAGCTTGTACGCTAAAGTTAATTGAAATTCAAAACATATTTTATGAATCTGCCGACCAGTGGAAAGCAATATAATTAAAATTGATTCTTGAGTCAAATTATTTATGGTGGCCTTACCCCGCGTTGTTTGGTCCCTTATCAGATGGTTTTTTTCTTTGCCACGATGTGCTTCATCAGGCCCCCGTCCCGGATGAGTTCCTGCATGAAGGGTGGGATCGGCGCCACGGTCAGCGGTTCGCCGGCGCCGCCACTGATGGTGATCGTTCCCGTATCAGTGTCAACCTCGATTTCCTGTCCTTCGCTGATCAGGTCCCAAAGATCATTCGATTCAAAGATGGGCAGGCCCATATTGAAGGCATTCCGGTAGAAAATCCGGGCGAAGTTCTTGGCGATGACACAGGAGATCCCCGCAGCCTTGATGGCGATGGGTGCATGTTCGCGGGATGAGCCGCAACCAAAGTTTTCTCCGGCTACAATGATATCGCCACGGATCATCTTTTTCATGAAATCAGGGTCCGCGTCCTCCATGCAATGGGCGGCCAGAACCTCTGGATCTGAAGTATTGAGATAACGGGCCGGAATGATCGCGTCCGTATCGATGTTGTTGCCGAATTTCCAAGAGTTTCCTTTGAGTATCATGAAATTATCCTCATTATGTAAGATTACAGTTCGTCCGGCCCGGCGATCCGGCCGGCAACGGCGGAAGCCGCCGCAACGGCCGGATTGGAGAGATACACCTCACTGCCGGGATGGCCCATGCGGCCGACAAAATTCCGGTTCGTCGTGGCAATGCACCGTTCACCTTCCGCCAGGATGCCCATGTGTCCGCCGAGGCAGGCCCCGCAAGTCGGCGGGCTGATGATAGCGTTGGCGTCCATGAATATCTCGAAGAGGCCTTCCTTCAAGGCCTGACGATATATCTCCGGAGTGGCGGGGACGATGATCAAACGAACATCCTGCGCCGCTTTGCGGTTCTTCAGGATCAGGGCCGCAACCCTTAAGTCCTCGATGCGGCCGTTCGTGCACGACCCGATGTAAGACTGATCGATCCTGATATTGCCGACCTGACTGATCCCCTTCACGTGGGAGGGGATATGGGGGAAGGCCACCTGGGGTTCGATCTTTGTCACGTCGATCTCCATGACGGAGGCGTAACCGGCGTCCGGGTCCGATTCATAGAAGGTATAGGAGCGCCGGGCGCGTTTTTCCACGAAAGCCTTGGTGATGTCATCGGGGGCGAAAATGCCGTTTTTCCCGCCCGCCTCGAT
>JBAYKV010000028.1:0-21739 GCA_041664405.1 Syntrophales bacterium | reverse complement strand
GCCACCGTGGAGAAAGCCTGTATATTGGCGGGTTCTATTGTCCACCGGCATCGTCAGGACCATTTTTTCCTTGGAGATGGTTTCAAACTGGATGCCCAGGTGCTCCATAATCGTATCCCGATACTTGAAAGGAACTTCCATTTGCCCGCCGCCTCCTGCAACTGATTTTATGATGGGGAAAACGCATTTTCTTTATACTATTTGAAATTTTTCCATGCAACTTCTTTCAGAGATTCACAGCGGTCAATAAGACCGACCTCTTAGCTATGCCCGGATTTTTTTGTGGCAGGCAGATGAAAAACGGGGAGCACTATCTACGGTTAATAAATAATATCAAGTAGTTAATCTCTGCCGGGGCTCCGGCAGAGCTTCCTTTATAAAAGTCATCTAAGGAAATGGCAGGATTCAGGACGTTCGCCTGTATTTTCGCAATTCCAGCTTGCCGATCTGGTTGCGGTGGACCTCATCGGGACCGTCGGCAAGACGAAGCCAGCGGGCCACATTATATGCATAGGCAAGGCCGAAATCGTCGCTGACCCCGCCGGCGCCATGGGCTTGAATGGCCCAGTCCAAGACCTGACAGGCCATATTCGGCGCGGCGACTTTGATCATGGCAATCTCTTTTCTGGCCTCCTTATTTCCCACCCTGTCCATCATGTCGGCGGCTTTCAGGGTCAGCAGGCGGGCCTGATCGATGAGGATACGGGCATTGGCAATCCGCTCCAGTGTAACGGTCTGCTCAGCGATGGGCGTACCGAAGGTAATGCGCTTGAGAGTTCTCCGGCACATCTTTTCCAGCGCCCGCTCTGCCAGACCAATCAACCGCATACAGTGGTGAATCCGCCCCGGCCCAAGACGTCCTTGGGCAATTTCAAACCCCGCACCTTCGCGGAGGAGAATATTGGCGGCCGGAACACGGACATTTTCAAACAGCATCTCCGCATGGCCGTGGGGGGCGTCGTCGTAGCCGAAGGTAGGCAACGGTCTCAGAACACGCACACCCGGTGTGTCCATGGGGATCAGGATCATGGATTGCTGTTGATACGTTTCAGGGTGCTGGGGATCCGTTTTACCCATGAAAATGATAATCAGGCAACGGGGATCCGCGGCGCCGGATATCCACCATTTCCGGCCGTTGATGACATAGTCGTCGCCGTCCCTGACAATTCGGCTCTGGATGTTCGTGGCGTCGCTGGAGGCCACGTCCGGTTCCGTCATGGCAAAACAGGATCGTATTCGTCCTTCCAGAAGCGGAACCAACCACTTTGTTTTCTGCTCTTCCGTCCCATAACGGTCAATTGTCTCCATATTTCCTGTATCGGGAGCGTTGCAGTTGAATATCTCCGGGGCCAGGGGAGACCATCCCATAATTTCACAGAGGGGAGCATATTCCAGATTCGTCAAGCCTGGGCCATAGGCCGAATGGGCCAGAAAAAGGTTCCATAGTCCCGCCGTTTTAGCCTTTCCCTTCAGATCCTCAATTATGGGCACCGGCTGCCAGCGGTCACCCTCGTCAATCTGCTGCCGGAAAACCCGCTCATTGGGGTAGATATACTCGTCCATGAAGGCCAATAGGCGCAGTTGCAGTTCCTTTACTTTGGCTGAATATTCAAAATCCATAATCTCTTCCTCCTGATCTTGTCAGTTCTGCGTTATACCTTCCACGATCCGCCAGCCCGCCTCAGCCATGGGCCTTGCCCGGCGTCCCGCATCAAATGCGTCCGTAGTGGCGGCATTCCCGTCCAACATCCGCTTGAAAACCCCTTGAAGAATTCCCGCCATGCGGAACATGTTGTAAGCAAGATAGAATTCCCAGTGTTCGATGCCGGAACGGCCGGAGCGCCGACAATAGTCTTCCCGATAACAATTCTCATCAGGAATCCCCAGAGCGGCCAGATCGGCACCCCGCATACCCCGGAATTCTTCCGGCTTGAGCCGCCAGGCCATCATGGAGTAGGAAAAATCCGCCAGGGGATTGCCCAATGTTGAAAGCTCCCAGTCCAAAATGGCAAGAATCCGCGCTTCGGCGGGGTGGAAAATAAGGTTATCCAGCCGGAAATCACCGTGAACCAGGGTCGTCTCGTCGCCGGGAGGAATATGTTCGGGAAGCCACCGGATGAGGTTTTCCATAGCTTCAACCCGTTCCGTCTCCGCCGCCCGGTACTGTCGCGTCCAGCGGTCGATCTGACGGGCGAAGTAGTTGCCCGGTTTGCCATAATCACCCAGCCCAACTGCTTTGTAGTCCACTTGATGAAGAAGGGCAATGACACGGTTTATTTCATTATAAAGAGCCGCCCGTTCGTGCGATGCAAGCCCAGGCAGGGCGGGATCACAGAAAACCCGTCCTGCCACATATTCCATGACAAAGAAAGGCGTACCGATAATACTGCTGTCCTCACAGAGACCATATATACGGGGAACCGGAACTCCTGTGTCCCTAAGAGCCGTCATCACCCGGTGTTCTCTCTCCACGGCATGGGCGGATGGCAAGAGATGTCCTGGTGGTTTTTTCCGCAGCACATACTGGCGTCCTCCTGACAAAATGAGGTATGTTGGATTGGATAGGCCGCCTCGAAATTTACGTATCTCCACTTTCCCGTGAAAGCCTTTTACATGTTCGCAGAGATAGGGAATGAGTACCGACTCATTCAGACGGTGCGCTTCCGGCACCGGCATGGTCAAAGTATCGATATTGATTGCACTATTTGCATCTTCCATGTTTTATCCTTCCAAGCCTGACTATTGAATAGTAGAAGCGTTGCACATTGTCAACGCGATTTGGACATGGAACCTGATGGTTTCGTCAAAAGTCGGGAAACACCCATCATCTCATCTCGACCATAGGAAGAGGGGACGGAACTCGAATTTTTATGGGTTCATTAAACCTTTCTTGTTCCTGATAGCGGAAGATTGCAGGCCTCATACCATATCCGCTCACCTACACTGGGCAGCCGCTTGAAAACCTTTTTCCGCCATGTAGGAACTGCGCACAAAAGGAGAGGACGCCACACTCCTGAATCCCATATTCAAAGCAGTCTGGCGGTAGGATTCAAATATTTCCGGATGAATATAGGCAGCCACGGGGTAGTGCCGCTCCGAAGGGCAAAGGTACTGGCCGATCGTCAGCATATCGCATCCCGCCTTCCTCAGGTCTGCCATGACGCCCTCCACCTCCATTGCCGACTCCCCCAAACCCACCATCAGACCCGATTTAGTCAAAATAGAGGGGCTCATCTCCCTGGCCATCATCAGAAGTTCCAGGGAACGGCTATATGAAGCTTGGGGGCGAACATGGGGATAGAGTCGGGGAACGGTCTCTATGTTATGATTCAGAACCTCAGGTGATGCATCAATGACTGTTTTGAGGGCTGAGGCGGATCCCTGAAAATCAGGAATCAAGACCTCCACGCCCACACCCGGACATTCCTCCCGGATCGCCCGGAGTACCAACGCAAAATGGCGGGCGCCGCCATCGAGGAGGTCGTCCCGTGTCACCGAGGTTACGACGGCAAAACGGAGCCCCAGTTCCCGAACTTCCAGCGCGAGCCGTTCAGGTTCCTCCGGATCCGGGGCAAGGGGTCTTCCATGATGAACAGCGCAAAAACGGCAGTTGCGGGTACAAATATCTCCCAGGATCAGAAAGGTGGCTATGCCCTTGGCAAAACACTCGCCCTGATTCGGGCAGCATCCTTCCTGACAGATGGTATGAAGCTTCCCTTCCATAAGCCTTGCCTCCACCTTCATCGTGGCGGCGTTCAGAGGTAGTCGTTTTCTCAGCCAGTCGGGCTTGGGGAGGGCCATAAATAATCCTTTTCATTGGAGAATATCACCCCGAAAATGCCGGCAAAAGCTTTCAGGACAGCCTTTTTTACGGCATTCATATCCGGCGCCTGCCCGGATAGGCACGTCTGCAAGAAGGTGGTCTCCCGGTCCGTCAGGCCACAGGGGATAAAATACCGGTACAACCGTCTATCTTCCAAGACATTAAACGAAAATCCGTGCATGGTCACGCCCTTTTTTACCTCGATTCCAATTGAGGCCACCTTGCGGCCATCCACCCAGATCCCCCGCAGAGAAGGAATGCGTTCACCCCGAATTCCGAATTCTCTCAGGACCGCAATCACCACTTCTTCCAGAGAGCTGACCAAGAGATGCGCATCCATGCCCGATGCCTTCAGGTCCATGATCACATACCCGACAAGCTGTCCCGGATAGTGGCACGTAAGCTTGCCCCCCCGGTTGACATGACGTACCGCAATCCCCTCTTCTGTGAGCTTTTCTTCAGGCGCCAGCAGTTCACTGTCCTTGCCGCTGCGCCCGCAGGTAATAACCGGGTCATGCTCCAGGAGAAACAGAACATCTTCCGTCTCCCCCCGTACCCGTGCCGCATGGGCCTCTTCCTGATACCGCAGTGCCTCGTCGTAGGCAACGACGCCAAGATCCCGGTTAATCATTATCATGTTGTTTTCTTTTTTTAGGCAGGAAGGGGAGGTTATCCCCCTCTTGCCCGCCTTATGTCTTTCTATCTTAATTTCTAAAGCCTTTCGGCGCCCTTCTTCGGATCATCAAAGTTTGCCGGTTTCTTGAAGCCCAGACGAGTCCAGTACTTCTCCGGGATGGCCTGCGGCGTCTTGTAAAAATGCCAGGCGCATGGTTTCTCGGCATCGGGGGTATACTCCGTTACCCAGAGGGGCCAGCCTCCCCATTCCATCATGAGGATTTCGTTCATCGCACAATGAATGCAGTAGTAGGGAACGCCTGCCTGACCCCAGCTCCAATCATAGGCCTTAGAGGTGACGCCGAAGTTGTAGGGCTTTCCATATCGGGAAGGCGTGCCATCTACGGGATCGCCCCGGCGGGTCCTGCCCCCGCTTCCACAGGGATCGCAAAGCAGTTCGTACTTGTTATCGTCTTCGGTGAAGGTCAGTTCACCCATCTGGCGGGGTCCGCAACGGTGAGATCTGAAGATCTCCGCATTCAGAATCAGCCGCTGGAAGGGCTGCATCTTGGAAAGGCCGCTCCAGGTTCGTCTCATCATCCAGGTACTCTGGGTCGCCCGGAGGAGTTCAAACATATCTTCTTCCCCATATTTTTTAGCCACCTTGTCCAACATATCGGAGGTCCAGTCCACATAGAGATCGTGGAGACCCTTTGATTCGGGAACGAAGTACTGGGCCAGTTCTTTGGCCAGATCCAGTTTGCCCTCATCGATACAGCGGCAAATCATATCTGCCGTGGGTACCCCTAAATCCTCCAAGTCATCCTGACGGATTTTTCTTTTGATCAAGTCCCATTTTTCAAATTTCAGCATTATTGTTCTCACTTTCCGGAACAGGCGACGATGACAGGAGAGCGCGATAATCCTGCCCTATCGTCCATTCGCTGGTTAAAGACATATCATTAATGAGAATGCATGTCTTCGTTTTCATGATATTTCACTTTTTGAGTCTGTCTACGGCCGGTTCGTGATACAGGACATCTTCCCCGTACATGGCTTTCACCTGCTCTTCGCTGTATCCCAGGACACTGGCAAGGACATCCCCATTATGCTCGCCGAGGATCGGGGCATGACCTCTGATGCATGACGGCGTCTCCGACATCTTCAGGGGACTTCCGTACATCTTCATGGGGCCGATAAAGGGCTGCTCCACCAGCGGCATCATCTCTCTTGCCTTGATCTGCGGATCTGTATCCGCCAGTTCCTGGAGGGTGCGAACCCTCAGGCAGGGCACCTCAACCTCATCAAGAAGCCGTTCCACTTCTTCAACAGAGTCCTGTTCCGCGACCCATGCTTCCAGGTGTTTATGGATGAAGGGGGCGTTCGCCGTTGTGCACCGTGTCGATACATCTTTCGCCCGTGGCTCGGTCAGGAGCCATGCATACTTCTCGCCCATGAGTTTCACCAAGGGCAGCCAGCGGTTCTCCGTCAGGCAGGCGATGCAGATCAGACCGCCGTTCTTTCCCTGATAAATGCCGTAAGGGGCGTAACCCGGATGCTGCCGACCAATCCGCGGCGGCTGGATTGGTTCCCCGACCGCCTGGGTAATAAGGTACCAGGGCAGGGTATTTTCATGAAGGGAAAACAGGCAGTCCATCATGGAGATATCGATATTCTGACCAATTCTTTTCACTTTTTTAGCGTAAAGGGCGCCGATGATAGCTGTTGCGGCGTGCATGGCGGCAACTGTATCTCCGATGGAAACGGGCGCAATAATCGGCGGATCACTCTGTGCGGTCCAGCCGCTGGCGCCTTGGGCAATCATGTCATATCCGGGCTTGTGGCTGTAAGGACCCCAGTGACCGAAACAGGAAATGGAGCAGTAGATGATATCTTCTTTTATTTTCTTAACCGATTCATAATCCAGTTTCAGCCGATCCATGACGCCGGGGGCAAAATTCTCCACCACCACATCGCTCTTCTTTATAAGTTCATGAATCAGCGCCATCCCTTTGGGATTTTTCATATTCACACAGATGCTCTTTTTCCCCCGATTTACATTGATCGTGTAGGAACTCTGCGTCACCTCGTCATGAGTCAGCCGGTAGGGAAGCCACCGTTCATTAGCCCCGGCTTTGTACTGCTCCACCTTAATAACATTTGCCCCCATATCGGCAAGGGTTTTTGTCGCGTGGGGACCTGCCAGTACCCAGGTAAAATCGAGGATGGTCACACCCTCAAGACTTCCCGGTTTCAAATTTTCCATAATAAACCTCCCTTTATATTTGTTATTAATCCTTATTATTCATCGTTTCCTCTTCAGGTTTTCCTCGTAGAGAAGATCCGCCACATACACAACTACATCGGCCGTGATGTTCGCACACTTCTCAAGCCCGCCGCCCTCAAAGTAGGCTTCCGAGGCCTGGGGGTCAGCAAGATCAGCCCCTGTGATGTCCCGGCAATTGACGGCCTGCTGCCGGCCCTGAAAATATTTTACCAGCTTCCGACACGGTCGGATGCCCGCCACAATGCCTTCCATCCCGGACCGGATGTCATCTCTTCCAAAAAAGCATCCCAGAATCATTAGTCCGCCTACGAGGGCCCCGCAGTTGTTACCCGTCAGGGACATCCCCGCGGCAAAGGGACTGGCCACCTTGAATAGAGTGACATTGTCCTCCTCGAATAGATCGAGGAAGGTCTGCACCACGACCTGGGAACAGCCGTGATTCTGCATTTCCATATCAAAAGCCTTCTTCCTCCACTCTTCGAGAAACTTGGCTTTATCGGGATATTTATCTAATCGACCTAATTCCATAATCAATCGCCTTTCTTGCTATAAGTTATAATCCCAGTTCCGATGCGATTACCTGACGGTGATAATTGGCGTTCCCATAGGCGTATTCGGCAGCCTTCGCCCGGCGGGAATAAATGGGCATAGGGTGTTCCACTATATAACCGGTGCCCCCGAAAATCTGGTGGCCGATGGCCGCCACTTTTTTATATGCCTCACTGCCCCAAGCCTTAGCCGACGCCACGATCCGTGTGGCCGGAAGGCCGGTGCAAAGCATCCAGGCTGCCTTGTAGGTAATATAGGTGCTTCCCTCAATGGCCATTTTCTGGTTCGCGCAGTGATGCTGAACGGCTTGATACACGCCGATGGGTTTCCCGAACTGCACCCGCTCCTTGGCGTAGGCCACAGTGATTTCCATTACCTTCTGGGAGCCGCCAAGCATTTCGGCGCACTTACCTACCACTGCGTACTGCAGGACCCTTGTGATCACAGCCCCGGCGCCGTTCAGGGAACCAAGGATCTTGTCTTTCGGAACTGTCACCGCATCAAAAATAACCTCGCACAGTTTATCGCCTGACGTCGTCTTCAAAAGCGTGGTCTTGACGCCGGGCGTCTTGCTGTCCACGAGGAACAGGCTGATTCCGTCTTTATCCCCGGTGGCCTCACTTGTCCGGACCGCAGCGATGATCACATCGGAGACGTTGGCATCAGGAACGAAAAGTTTGACGCCGTTGATAATATAATTGTCACCCGCTGCCTTCGCAGTGGTCTCGATGAAGGACGGATCATAAACCATACTGGCCGCTTCCGTAAGAGCCAGGGTCAACAGACACTTCCCTTCCGCAATCTTAGGAAGGAGGTCATTTTTCTGAGCGTCCGTGCCAGCTTCGAGAACTGTCAAACCGCCCAAGAGCACTGTCGAGAAAAAAGGGCCCGGAACAGCGGCATATCCCATTTCTTCGAGGAGGACGACCAGATCCAGGAATGAACCGCCGATGCCTCCATATTTTTCCGGGAACATGATCCCCATCCACCCCAATTCCGCCATACCTTTCCACAACTCCGGGGTGAATCCTTTTTCATCCTTATCCATATCGAGATACCACTCTACATTCGGACACGCCTTCTCCAGGAATCCACGTGCCGCTTCCTTTATCATCTTCTGCTCTTCCGTATATGTAAAATCCATTTTGATTGCCTCCATTTATATATTGTAGCCTTGTTTATCCCCTGGGGAGACCCAATCCACGCTGGGCAATAACGGTCCGACCGACTTCGCTGGTTCCCGCCCCAATGGTCGTCATGAAGGAATGCAGGAACTCCCACTCCATTCTCCCATTGAGAGGCGCCCACTTGGACCCTTCCTTCAACTGGCAGAACTGATCAAGAATCTGCATGGCGCTGTCAACCATGCGCTGTTCCATCTCAGAGACAAACACCTTGGTGATCTCGGGCTCGCAGGTCATGGACAGATGGTTCCATTCCATCCAGCGGGCATGATCAGCCAGGAGGGTGGACATATCGATCTCCACAGCGATCTGGGCGATCTTGTCGCGAACCATAGGGTTCTCCGCAAGGGGCACGCCTTTGAAGGTCGTGTTCTTTGCATAATCGACAATCATATTGAGGTAGGGAAGGTAACGGCTGGGTACGAAAACGTAATTCCGCTCCGATCCCAAGGCCTCCATCATATAATAGAAGCCCTTGTTCTTCTCGCCGACCAGACGATTTTTAGGAACCTTGACGTCATCATAGAAGATCTCATTCGTCCGTTCCCCGGACATGGTGATCATGGGGCGAATCGTGATTCCCGGGGCGCGCTGATCGACGATAAAAAGGCTGATCCCCTTGTAGGCGGACACCTTGGTATCCGTCTTCACGGCCAGCCAGTGGTATTCCGAATAGTGACTTTCCGTATTGAAGGTCTTCTGGCCATTGATGACATAGTAGTCGCCGTCTTCGACCGCCGTCATTTTCATGTTGGCCAGGTCCGATCCGGCCTCCGGCTCCGTGTAACCCAGGCCGAATTCAATTTCCCCCTGGATGATCTGCGGAATAAATTCCTTCTTCATCTCGGCGCTGCCCCGTCGCAAGATTGTATGGCCTACCATCGTATAGGCAACATCATTGGGCACGTGGGCGCCCCAGCGCTTGCCCAGCTCGTCAATCAAAATAAAATCATAGATCGGCGGCAGACCCTTTCCGCCATACTCCACAGGCCAACTCCATCCCATCAATCCCACTGCATAGAGCTTTTTTGCAAAGGTCCGCCCTTCCACATCCAAACCCAAATCTTCCCAGCTTTGTCGGGCGATCTCCTCTGTCAGTTCTTTGTCCAGAAAGTCGGCGACTTTCTGCCGGTATGCTTCCTCTTCCTTTGAAATTCCAAAATCCCAAGCCATGATTTACCTCCTGATGATTTTCACTTGTTCTGCTTTATCATTAAGCCGTCCACCTTGATTCAGGCGTTTACGGCATGTGGATGGCCCCCCCTGCCAAGGTCATCGCCGCTTCCATAATCGCCTCCGACACCGTCGGGTGGGGATGAATGGCATGGGCCAGTTCTTCCACCGTCATCTCCATAGTCATCCCTAATACGGCCTCTGAAATCATGTCCGTGGCGTGAGGACCCAGGATATGCACTCCCAGTATCTCCCCATACGACTTATCGGAAATGACCTTCACCATTCCTTCTGTTTCGTTTAAGATCAATGCCTTCCCGTTTCCCCGGAAAGGAAAACGGCCCACCTGAATATCATGATTCTTCTTTGCTTCCTCTTCCGTCAGCCCAACCGAGGCCACTTCCGGTGTTGTATAGATGCAGGAAGGCACCACCCGGTAGCTCATGGCGGATGCCTGGCCGAGGGCGTTTTTCACCGCGCACTCCCCTTCCGCCGTGGCCACATGAGCCAGCATCACACCTCCGATCACATCACCGGCGGCATATATGCCGGGAACGTTCGTTTCCATTCGTTCGTTCACGACAATGGACCCCTTTTCACAGGCGATGCCGACCTTGGCAATATTCAAACTGGAAAAATCGGGCTTTCGTCCCACTGCCAAAATAACTTTTTCAGCGACACACTCCGACACCTGATCACCAATCGCGTAACAGACCCTGTTCTGACCCTTCTTGCCGCTGATCCCTTTCACCATGGCGTTGGTGATCACCTTGACCCCCGAGGCCGCAACGATCTTCTCCAGGGCGACGGCGATCTCTCTATCAAGACCGGGGATCAGATTCGGCATCAGTTCCAGGATGGTAACGTCTGTCCCCATTCCCTTGAGGAACTGGGCAAATTCCACCCCGATGACACCACCGCCGATAACGACGACACTCTTAGGCAGAGACGTCATCGTCAGGACCTGATTACTGTCCATGACGTCCGGGCCATCAATACCTTCAATAGGTATCTTCCCGGATTTTGATCCCGACGCAATCAGGATTTTGTCAGCGGTGACCTTCTCTCCTGTTTCCGCAATCTGCACCGTTTTCGCATCAGCAAATGCGGCGGTTCCTTTGATGATTTTCACCTTCTTGGCCGTCAGCAGACTCTTCACGCCATTGCACAACTGTGTCACCACGGCATTCTTCCGCTTCATGACGGCGCTGAAATCTATTTCATAGCCCTTGCTGCGGATGCCGAAAACTTCCGCATCCCTGATCGTCGCCGCCACACCGGCAGACTGGAGGAGGGCCTTGGTAGGAATGCATCCCCAGTTCAGGCAGGTTCCGCCCAGGGCGTCATTCTCAATAATGGTCACCTCCGCCCCCATCCGGGCCGCCCGAATGGCAGCGGGATAGCCGCCAACGCCGCCGCCGATGATAGTAATCTTCACTTTCCCGGCCGTCCCCTTGGCGGCTGCCGCGGGTAGCGGCGCTGCGGCTGATTTCGCCACCTCCGGAACCTTTACCGGCGCTGGGGCAAGTTCTTCTCCCGGTTTCAGGAGATAGGCCACTACCCCCCCCACAGGAACGGTTTCCTGGTCCCTAAACAATATTTGCCCCAGGACGCCGTCTTCCGGGGCCTCCACTTCATAGGTGACTTTTTCCGTTTCCAGGACAAAAAGGATTTCCCCTTTCTTGACGGCGTCCCCTTCTCGCTTCTTCCACTCTATAATCAATCCCTCGGTCATGGTTAAACCGAGTTTCGGCATGACAATATCCAATGGCATAACGTTAACTCCTTAACTCCTTTTTTCCCTTCTTGGCGCCCAGGTGAACATGAATGAGTGCCCACTCAGTTTATATAGCCTCGGAAAGAGCCGTTGCAACTGCATTCAATCATTTCTATGAATGCTGAGATTTCTTTATTTCAATAGTTTCCGGACCCCGGCTCTCTCGCCGTGGTAATGGTAAATGTGACTTTTTGCGATACCGTCCGTCTTTTACTGGGCAAACAGAGGTTCTTCCAGCATCTCCTTAAGGGTCCGCATGAACTTGCCCGCTTCCGCCCCGTCGATCGCCCGGTGATCGTAGGTCAGGTTGACCGTCATCATCGGCCGCACAACAATATCGCCGGCCACGACGACGGGCTTGTCAATGATGGCCCCCACCGCCAGGATCGCATTTTCCGGCTGATTGATGATGGCGGTAAACGTCTCCAGACCGAACATTCCCATGGCCGACAGCGTAAAGGTCCCGCCTTTTATGTCATCAGGGAGGAATTTGTTTTCCTTGCCCTTTTGGATCAGTTGGACCCGGTCCGCAGCAATCTGCCCATAACTCTTCTTATTAATGTCCCGGATCACAGGCACGATAAGCCCTTCATCCAGGGCCATGGCCATCCCCATGTGGATATCGGGCAGGAAAAGAACCCCCTTATCCGTCCAGCGGGTGTTGATTACCGGATGCTCACGCAAGGCGGCGCCGGTGATCTTCATCATGATATCGGTAATGGTGATCCGGACTCCCTGTTTCTTTTCGATATGGGGCATCAGAACCTTTCTCAGCTCCTGAATCCGGGTTGCGTCAATTGTATTGCCCATATAGGCCTGTGCCGCTTCCACTTTGCTGGCCAGCATCTTTTTAGCAATCGTCCGGCGCATCCCGGTGAACGGGGTCACATGTCCTTCCGCCTCATGGACAGCAGCCGTCGTGACTGCCGGCGCGGCAACAACAGCCGCGGCTGGGGCCGGGGAAGTCGCAGCCGATTTTTCAGCCGCTGCTTTCTGCGCTTTCTCGACATCCTCCCGGGTAATGCGCCCGGCGGGTCCTGATCCTGTCATCCCGCCCAGATCCAGGCCCATGGCCTTCGCCTTTTTCTTCGCCAGGGGCGTTGCCTTTACGCGATCTTCGGCAAGCCGAGGAGATTGTTCAGGCGCCGACGGCTCGCCGACACCCGCCGGCGCCTCGGAAACCGGCCTGTCGGGCACTGCCGCCACCGACAGAGCCGTTGCATCCTCACCAGGCTTCAGGAGATATGCGACAACTGCCCCGACAGGAACCGTTTCCTGCGCCTGCACCATAATCTTGGCTAAAGTGCCATCCTCCGGGGCCTCTACATCATAGGTCACCTTTTCGGTTTCCAGGACAAAAAGGACATCGCCCTTTTTGACTTCTTCGCCTTCATTTTTCTTCCATTCCACAATTAAGCCTTCGGTCATGGTTAAACCGAGCTTCGGCATGACTATATCTAATGGCATCGTAAGACTCCCTATTTACTTATTTTCCTTTGAAGTTTGGTTTTCTTTTCTCCAGGAACGCCCCGGTCCCCTCCTTCATGTCTTCCGTGCTAAAACAGGTGATGCAATTCTTCTGGGAGTATTGAATGGCCTGCTCCAGGGGAAGGTCCATCCCGATTTCCACTGCATCCTTGCACATTTCCACGGCAATGGGGGCATTGGCCATGATTTTACGGGCCATTTCCTCAGCGGCTGTCAGAGCTTCCCCTTTCGGAACCACCTTGTTTACCAGGCCTATATTCAGGGCCTCTTCCGCGGTGATCGTATCGCCCGTCAGCAGGAGTTCATAAGCCTTACCCTTGCCGATCAGTCTCGGCAGGCGCTGCGTACCCCCCGTACCTGGAATGATTCCCAGCTTTACCTCCGGCAGGGCCAGTTTTGCCCCGGCAACGACAATGCGGATCGAACAGGAAAGGGCCAATTCCAAACCGCCGCCCATGGCCAGGCCATTTATGGCGGCAATTACCGGTTGTCTCAATTTCTCAAGTTTTGCATGATTCCGCAGGACGCCTTCATTCCAGCGCAGGATGGACATGGGGGTCATCATGCTCAGTTCCCGGATGTCGGCGCCGGCCTGAAACCCTTTGCCGGCCCCCGTCAGGATCAGGACCTGAATCTCGTAATCCTTATTCACCGTATCCAGGGCATCGCTGAACTCATCGATCAGCTCCTGGCTGATGGCGTTGAACACCTCCGGTCTGTTCAGGGTGATATAACCGATACCGTCTTTCTTCTCCAATATTATTGTCTTGTATTCTTTCATGTTTTTCTCCTTGTTCCCTATGCGGAAAAATCACCAGCAGACCTGTCCGCCGTCGATAATGATGCAGGACCCGGTCATAAAATTTGCAGCCGGGGACGCCAAATAAACCGCCAACCCCTTCATGTCCTCCAACTGCCCCAGCCTGTTCATGGGAATATTTTTCTTGATGACCTTCTGTCCGATTTCGGTGGCAAAGAAGTTCGTATTCATTGGTGTTTCAAAATAGCCGGGCTGAATGGCGTTGACCTGAATGTTGTAGCGGACCCATTCCAGGGCCATGACCTTCGTCAACTGCTTGACCCCGCCCTTGCTGGCACAGTAGGCCGACATATTGGGGAAAATCATATCCGCACCGATGGAGGCCACATTGATCACCTTGCCCCCCTTCCCTTGAGCAACCATCTGCTTGGCCACTGCCTGGGTCAGGACGAAAATGCCCCGCAGGTCCGTGGCCACGGTTGTATCCCAATCTTCTTCCGTCATCTTCAGGATGGGTTTCTCGCTGCCGCCGACACCGGCGTTATTGATCAGGATATCTATATGTCCAAACTTTTCTACCACATCTTTAACCAGGACATTGATCTCATCCGTACTGGTAATATCCAGACGGTGCGGATAGGTCGGCACGCCGGTCCGGTCGGCAATTTCCTTACAGGCTTCTTCCAGAACGTTCATTCGTCTTGCACACAGAACAATGGTCGCCCCGGCGTCGGCCAAACCTTCCGCAAGACCGCGACCAATCCCCGTAGCGCCCCCTGTGATAATGGCTACTTTCCCCGTCAAATCAAAGTATGGAAAACTCATATCTACCTCCTGTTCTTATGGACTAACTAAGATTTTTACGTGTTGATCCGGATGGTCGATCAACTGCTTGATCCCTTTTGCAACCAAATCTCGAACCCCGATTCGCCCAGAAATGAGGGCGTCCACTTTTACCCGGCCATCTTCCAGGTAGGCAATGGCGGCAGGAAATTCGTCCTGATAGCCACTGCTGAAGGTTAGCTCCTTCTCGTGTCCCCAAAGCCGAATAAATGGAACCGAGATGGGTTTGAGGGCCAAACCGACAACACAGATTTTTGCCCTTCTCCCCGTCACCTTGACGGCCGTGTCGAAGGAAGACTGATTACCCACACAGTCGAAGGCGATGTCCGCCCGTAAATTATCGGTCAATGCCCCGATTTCCTTGCCCGCATCGACGGCGGTGGGATCAAAAACAGCGTTTGCGCCTGTTTTCGCTGCCGTCTCCATACGGGCCTTCATGGGCTCGATTACATAGACGTGCCCGGCGCCGGCGGCCTTGCAGGCCTGCAGGACAAAGAGTCCAATGGGCCCGGCGCCGACAATCGCCACATTATCGCCAATCTTCATACCGCTACGGTTAACTGCATGGACGGCCACCGCCAAAGGCTCCACAAAAGCGCCCATATCGTCTGTCACGGAAGCGGGAAGCTTGTAAAGGCTGTATTCCGGATAGACGCCATATTCGGCAAAGGCGCCGTCCCAGGCAAATCCTACCGTGCCCAGCTTCGTGCACATTATATGCACACCTTTCCGGCAATAATGGCATTTCCCACAGTATATCAAGGGATTGACAGTAACCCGGTCGCCTACTTGGAAGCGCTTCACCCCCTCGCCCACTTCTACAACCTCAGCGGAAAATTCATGGCCAAGGATAACCGGACCGCCGGCACGCCCCGTCAAAGGATGGGGCTTCGCAGGAATAATAAAGGGCCCGCTCCTGAATTCATGGAGATCGGACCCGCAGATACCACACTGCTTAATTTTGACCTTGACCTGGCCCGCGCCGACCGTTGGGTCAGGATAGTCTTCGAATCGAATATCTTCTTTGGCATACCAGACTGCTGCTTTCATTTTATCCTCCTTCCTAAAAACTCCGTTCCATAGTGGCCAACACGGCTTTTTTCACGTCTTCAGCGCCGGGCACATAATATTTTTCCAGGCTGTATGACGCCGGGACAAAGGGAGCGCCGACGCGCATGATGGGGGCATCGAGCTCGTCCAGTATCTCTTCGGCAACAGCCGCCGCAATTTCAGCACCAAACCCGAACTGCTTCACCGCTTCATGGGCTACCACCAGTCGATGGGTCTTGGCAATGGATGTAAAAACTGTTTCCCGATCCCAGGGTTGGATGGTCCTCAAATCGACGACTTCCACGCTTACGCCTTCTTTTGACAAAGCATCTGCCGCCTTCAGGGACTCATTGACCAGGCGTGATGCCGACACCACCGTAACATCCGTACCTTCCCGTTTCACAGCGGCCTTTCCTATGGGAATCAGGTATTCTTCCTCGGGAATCGAACCTTTCATGGCATGAAGAGTTTTATTTTCAATAAAAATCACGGGGTTGTCATCACGAATAGCCGATTTGAGCAGCCCTTTCACATCATAAGGGTTCGCCGCCATAACTACCTTCAGTCCCGGCACATGGGCGAACCAGGCCTCAAGGCACTGGGAATGTTGGGGACCGGCATTGAGGCCACCACCCTCGGGCATTCTAACCACAATCGGTACGGTATACTGATTGCCGAACATATAACGCATCTTTGCGATTTGATTTACAATACTGTCCATACAACAGGTGACGAAATCCATGAACATGATCTCAACAATCGGACGAAGTCCACAACTGGCCGCGCCAGCTGCGAGGGACGTGAAACCGAGTTCGCTGATGGGGGTATCGACGATACGTTCGGGTCCGAATTTTTCGTAAAGACCCTTGCTGGCCCCGAAAGACCCCCCCGCAAGTCCAACGTCCTCGCCGATCAGGAACACGTTTTCATCCCTGTCCATCTCCTCTTCCATGGCCTCCTTGATAGCAAATATATAGCGAATGTCTTTCATGCTACTTTTCTCCTTAAAGCAAAGTTATTGACCGCTCACTCAGTTTATTGCCCCAATTAAAGATAAAGACCTTCCATCATTTCTGAAACTTCCGGATAGGGGCATTCCCTGGCAAAACGGACTGCTGCTTTGATCTCTGTATCCAACTCCGCGTTGATATTTTCAATATCCCGTTTTTTCATCACTTTGGCCTGCAAAAGATCTTTTTCGAAGTTCAGGAGACAATCTTTGGCCATTGCCTGCGCCACATTTTCCTTACCCCGGTACTTCTGGGCGTCGCCGACGTAATGGCCATACCAGCGTTCACTCCGTACTTCAACCAGGGTCGGCCCCTCGCCTTTTCTTGCCCGCTCCACAGCCTTCCCGGCCTCTTCATAGATTTCCAAGACATCATTTGCCACGGTCACGGCAGGGATATCATAAGCAAGGGCACGTTGGGTAATGCTTTGGACGGGCGCATGAATCGACATGGGGGAAAATTCCGCCCAACCGTTATTTTCGCAGAGATAGACGATGGGAAGTTTCTTGATGGCCGCAAAATTCAATGCCTCATGAAAAGCTCCCTCCCCGGTCGCGCCTTCACCGAAGGTCGCCACCGCCACCTGATCCGTCTTTTTGTATTTCGCCGCAAATGCGGCCCCGGTGGCAATGGGAATTCCCGCACCGACGATGCCATTGGCGCCCATTATTCCCCGTGATTTGTCGGCCAGATGCATGGAGCCTGAACGTCCAAGACAATACCCGGCATTCTTTCCGAACAATTCTGCCATGGCCATTTTCAGATCGATTCCCTTGGCGATGGCGTGGCCATGCCCTCGATGAGTGGTCGCAATATAATCGGCCTCGGTCAGATGACTGCATATCCCTACCGGGGCCGCTTCCTGACCGATGCTGACATGGAGGAATCCCAGTATTTCGCCATTGGAGAAGACCTCCATGAGTTTTTGCTCTGTTTTTCTGATCTTCACCATGGCCCGGTACATCTCAATCATTTTTTCTTTAGATGGTTTGCCCACAAGTTTCTCCTTTCCGGTCCTAATATTCATTACAGACTGTTACTATGGTGTGCTATTGTATAAGGTTATCCAATGCTCATTGCTTATGTATTCCTCTATGGTCTTCACAGGAGGTTTGAATTTGAAATCTTCCACAACCAGTTCGATTTCCTTCTCCAGGAAATCAAGGATGCCTTCCTTTACCTCTTCCATGGAATCAAACCGCTTGTTCAGACTCCACCGTCTCAAAACGAGGATAACTGGCGTATAAGCGAGAATATCCGCCGCCAGCTTCAATCTGAATTCATTGATTTTTTGACCTTCAAAGCGCCTTCTCAGCACACGCTCAAACGACTCAACATATTTCATTTCCTGAGAGAGAACGGCATGGATGGCCTCCTGATCATAGGCACCTGATTCCTGATACAAGAACATGACAACATCCTGATGAGCATAAATGGTATCCAGGTTCCTCCGCAGGATTACCCGGAGTTCTTCCCGCGGATCTTCCAGGCCGCTGATGGCCTCCTTGAGGCCCTCGGAAAGAATGTTTGTCATATATTCATAGCAAATAAAAAGGATGTCTTCCTTCGTGCGCACGTAATTATACATGGTCCCCATCGTGATCCCCGAAGCCTCGGCGATCTCCCGGACGGTGGCCTTGTGAAAACCTTTTGCAGTGAACACTTTTACTGCGCCCTGAATAATCTGCTTTCTTCTGCGATCGACGAGGGCCTCGTTTTTAATGCTCGAAACGACGGATTTACTTTTGACGGGCCTGGTTTTTAAATTGTTCATTGTGTTTTGCATTTTCAAAAAGGATGCTTGACCAATTTTTAATCTTGTGCCATGAAAGGCCCTACATGAAGCGGGGGTTTTTCGTTTTATGGTGACTGAGCCCTCACTCAGGCAGTGGTGTACAGAATAAAAATCTTTTTGTCAAGTTTTTTCTCAACAGTTTTTTCAATAAAGAAGCATGGAGGAAATGTTTATGGAAAAAGAAACCCTGAATGCCGATTTCAGAAATTTATCCAAAGAAGAACTTCTGGGGCTTCTCGAAGATGCCTCACTTAACTGGCTGGCCCACGACGGCCTGTGGTTCCAGGCGGTTGAGGAGAACTTCGGGATAGAAAACGCAAGCTTATGCAACCAGAAGGCGATCGCTAAATATTCACAAATTGAGGCAAAGCGGATTATGAAGCGCCTTAAGCTCCCCAGCGATGGCGGCATCGCTACCCTGATGAGAGCTCTTAAATTCAGGATGTACCACCTGATCAACAAACAGGAATTCCTGGATGTTTCAGAAAAAAGATGCGTTTTCAGGATGGTGGCATGTCGTGTCCAGGATGCCCGCAGGAGAAAAAGCCTACCCGATTATCCCTGCAAGCCCGTCGGCATTGAGGAATATAGCAATTTTGCCAAAACGATCGACGGCCGCATCAAGACGCGTTGCATCGGCTGTCCACCGGACAGACACACCGAAGATTACTGGTGTTCCTGGGAGTTTTACATGGACTAGAATGAGTGAGCGCTCATTTTTTTCTTGACAAGTTAAATTTTGTCTTGTAAGGACTCTACCAAAGGCAGTGATTGCCCGGATAACGATGAACCGAATCCCAGTGAAGATTTTTTTAGAGCATAGGCATAAATCATGATTCCTGATCACTCAACTATCAGTCTCCAAGAAAAGAAAACCGCAGAGATCTTCAAAAGGACTCACCAGGCACCCCTAAGCCTTATGATTGATCGCCGAGATTCCGGTTATGATAATTCACCAAGCGAGATTGTCGCCCTAAAAGTGGACAGGATTACTAACCACGGGCAGAAGGAGGTGAACTTAAAAACGATAAAAGTTCAGCCATGGGAACCAGATTTGTTTTTTACATTAAAATTGAGTGAACGCTCAATCAACTATTTGGCGGCAAATGATCCCTGTCTTAATTACCGATAGATCATAGCGCCAAAAAACGAAATAATTTGCGATTAACGTGAATGGCGGCTTTGGTAAATGCATCTGCGATGATATGACGTAGCGGCGCCGGCAATAGCAAATTCAAGCTTCTTTGAAATGATTTACTAACGGCAACATATAAATTTAAACTCCGGAGGTTAAATAAGATAATGAGCAATGTAGCAAAAAAAGTATGGGGATACCGGTGGTTTATTCTGTTTCTGGTGTGGTTTCTCTATTTAATTAACTACTTTGACCGCATCGCTGTCCTTACCTTTCTACCGTTTATCCAAAAAGACCTTGGTCTGTCCGCCGTCGAAATAGGATGGTTGGGCTCGATCTTCTTCTTCGGTTACGCCTTTGCCCAATTTTCGGCCGGTTATCTGGCAGATAAGATGGGACCGAAAAAGACCATGTCCATCGCAATTTGGGCCTTCACCCTTATTACCTTTTTAACGGGTTTCGTGCGCACATTCTGGCAGTTCATCTTCCTGCGGGTTGCCCTGGCGCTGGGCGAGGGCCATCACTATGTACCGGCTGTCCGGGCGATTGCCAACTGGTTCCCCTTGTCGGAAAAGGGGCGCTCTTACGGCTATTTCGCCACCACCTGGGCAGTTGCCCCCGCCATCGTGCCGATTGTCGTCACCTGGCTGGCCGCATCATTTTTCGGAGGCGCCTGGCGACCTGTTTTCTTTCTCCTCGCAGTCCCCGGCTTGTTGGGTATCGTTTTATTATGGAAATGTTTTTCCGACTCCCCGAAAGAAATGATGGATAAAGGAAGGCTCTCCAAGGAGGAATACGAGCTGATTTCCTCCTCCGTCGGCAAGGAAGCTGAAGAGCACGGCAAGACATACAGCACCGGCATCTTCCTGAAGGATCCCCAGTACTATCTCTTTACAATTACCTTCTTCATCATGCTCATGATCTACTGGGGCATGACCACCTGGATCAGCACCTTCCTCGTGAAGATGCACGGCCTGAACATCAAGACCATGGGTTTTTACGCTGCCATGCCCTACATTGTCGCCTTCTTCTCCATGTGGCTGGGCGGTCAGATTGCCGACAAACTGTTTAAAGGTAAAATGAAGGTCGTCACCTTCATCGCTTTTCTGGGATGCATTCCTGCTCTTTACTTCCTTGGACAAGTGCCGAAAGGCGTGGAAAATCAGATGACCCTGCTCCTGTGGCTGGCCGTGGGCGGCTTCTTTGTCAACTTTTCCTGGGGTGTCATGCAGGCCTTCCCGTCGGTTCGCTATCCCAAAGAGGTCATTGGCCGGGCCATGGGACTCACTAACGGTTTAGGTCAATTCGGCGCCTTCATCTCACCGATGATCGCCGGCTATCTGGTTATTACCATGCCCGACAAATCGTATGACTTTGCCAATGTGTTCATTTTCTGGTCGATCCTTGCCCTTGTGGCGGCTGTCGCGGCACTTATGCTTAAAGAAGAGCCGGTCGATCACTCAAAATATGAAATTGCCAAGGGTGGGAAATAGAGGAGGCTTCTCACCAGCATAACGGATTCACATCTACCACCCTCCAAACTCAGGGCAGCGGAACCTTCACCATGAAGGGACTGCTGCCCTGACCTCTTCATAACGCCCCCTGGGCAAACAAGTTCACATCCTACGACAACCCTCTCGGGGATAATGGTTCGCATGGAAATCCAATCGTCCACTCTTTACTAAAAGGGGGAACTTACATGTTTCATTGTAACCACTTCGGCATGGGAGCTAATTAAAAAGTCCCGTATCTACAAATACTGTTATTTCATCATCCCGGTAGCCTAATTCCCGCAGGACTTCCCGGTTATGGAGGCCCGCCTTCGCCCCAATTGCCTTATACTCCGGTGCGCTTACAGAAAATTTTATCGGCGTTGCAATCTGCCGGACCACCCCTCCCTCCGGGATGGGAACATCCACCACCATTCCCCTGGCCTTGACCTGGGGTTCATCCAGGGACTCCGCCAGGGAAAGCACCGGTTCCACGCAGGCATCCACCTCCCGGAAAATGTCCATCCATTCATCCCTCGTCTTTGTTTTGAAGATCGCCCGGACCTGGGCCTTCACCTCCGCAAGATTGGGAGGCGACACAGTGCCGGGAATCAGGTCCGGACGGCCGATAGCGTTGCAGAAGGCCGCAAAGAACTGGGGCTCCAGGCTCCCCACGCTGACATATTTTCCGTCTTTTGTCTGGTAATAGTCGTAGAGAGCACCGCCGTTGAGGAGCCATTCGCACTGATGGGGATACTTT
>JBAYKV010000027.1:0-22303 GCA_041664405.1 Syntrophales bacterium | reverse complement strand
TTCTCATCTACCAGATGTTTTTTATGAAGCCACCGGTGAAGCAGCCCCCGGCGACTACGAAAGAAAGTTCACAGACAGCGAAGAAAGCGGAAACGGCGTCCCCTTCACCAGCGCCGTCCACACTGCCGCAGACCGTAATCAAGGCAGCGAAATCAGCCAAAATTACCCCGCCAGTGGCAGAGCGTTTCATCTCTGTGGAGACCCCCCTTTACACTGCCCAATTCACCACCAAGGGAGGGGCCATTCAGTCCTTCAAGCTCAAGGGTTATCGACAAAAACTGGGCGACAAATCAGAATTGATTGAACTGGTTGATGTAAGTATGGGCATGCCTCGGCCCCTGGCCTTCTCCTTTCCCGGGTCCACCGTTGATCTCCCCGCAGAGGGGATGTATGACAGCGATTCAAAAAGTCTCGATCTGACCAAGGGCAAAGAAAGCCAACGTTTGATTCTTCAGCAGACCATCGCCGGGGTCATAAAGGTCGAGAAAACATTTACTTTTCATCCCGACCGCTATGCCATCGACCTCGAAGTCCGCGTATACAACCTCACGGCAACCCCTCTGAACCAGAATGCCAGTCTCAACTGGAACCAGTATGTCGATCCTAAAGAGGAAACGGACAGTTGGAGTCATAAAGGTCCCGTGGCTTTCGTCGCCAAGGATATCGAGCGTATCGAGGTCAAGAAAATCGAGGGGGAAAAGGTACTGGGACCGAATGTCACCTGGGGCGGTTTTGAAACCAAATACTTTATCGCCGCCGTGATCCCCCAAAACCCCTCCCTGACAAGTTTTGCCACGTCCAAAGACAACAGCGACATGGTCACGGTCAGCCTGCGGGGGCCTAAGAACCTCATCCCGGGGGGACAGGACGGCTCGTTCATGTACACCCTCTTTTTTGGTCCGAAGGACTATTCCATCCTCAAGGCTCAGAAAGTCCAGCTTGAAGACGCCATTGATTTCGGTTCATGGCTGAAATGGCTGGCCATGCCCATGCTGATCACACTTAAATGGCTTTACCAGTACGTTCATAACTACGGTCTCGCCATAATTATTCTGACCATTCTCATCAAGCTTATCTTCTGGCCCCTGGGCAACAAGAGCTACGAATCGATGAAACAGATGCAGAAATTGCAGCCCAAGATGAAGGAGCTTCAGGAAAAGTACAAGGGTGACCGCCAGAAACTCAGCCAGGAGACGATGGCCCTCTACAAGACCCACAAGGTCAATCCCATGAGCGGCTGTTTGCCCATGATCATCCAGATTCCCGTTTTCTTTGGTCTTTACAAAACCCTGCTGTATGCCATTGAACTCCGGCACTCACCTTTTTTCTGGTGGATTCAGGACCTTTCCGATAAGGACCCATATTATATAACCCCGATCATCATGGGCGGTACAATGTGGATTCAGCAGAAAATGACGCCCATGAGCGGCGATCCGATGCAACAAAAGGTAATGCTGTTTATGCCGATTATCTTTACTTTCCTTTTTCTGAACTTCCCTGCCGGACTTGTTATTTACTGGTTGCTCAATAACGTGATCAGTATCGGGCAGCAATACTATATCAACAAGCGACATGCTTAATCGAGGGGATGGACGAACATGACCGAAATTGAAGGCAAAACCATTGATGAAGCCATAGAAAAGGCCTGTAGTGAGTTTGGGGTTCCCCGGGAAAAGCTCAATATAGAAATCGTCTCCGAAGGGTCGCCGGGGTTTTTCGGGCTCGGAGCCAAGCGGGCAAAGATCCGGGCCCGCTTAATGTCTATTCACATGGCGGAGGAAACCTTTGAAAAACCTGTGATAAAAGCAGCCCCTGTCCAGCCGGTGGCCGATGCCGTTATCCCTCCCGTCAGAAAAGAAGGGAAACCGGTAAAAAAGGAAACCGCCAGAGAACATGTGAGGGAAAACATTAAGGAGCCGGTAAGGGAAACCGCCAGAAAACCTCTCAGGGAAACTATCAGGGGGCCTGTCACCGAAATCAATATGGAAACGGGGGGGGAAACCCCTAAGAAACCTGTCAGAGAGCATAATCAGGAAACAGATGATGAGCTGGCCATGAAGGCCAAAACGCTCCTCTCCGGGATCCTGGAGCGCATGAATATCGAAGCGCCCGTGACCGCCGATGCGCGGGAAGACGCCATTGTTCTCAATATTCAGGGGGACGGCGGCGGTCTGTTGATCGGTAAGCGGGGTCAGAATCTCGACGCCCTTCAGTATATTGTCAACAAGGCCACCAACCGGTCCGGGGAAGACAGAAAAATGATCGTCATCGATACGGAGGCCTACCGGAAACGGAGGGAAGACGCCTTGGTATCACTGGCGGAAAGGCTGGGACAGAAGGTCAAAAAGACCAGAAAAGCTGTCACCGTCAGCCATATGAACGCCCACGACCGCCGGATCATCCACTTGACCCTGCAGACGGACTCCTCGCTCACAACAAAGAGTCGCGGCGAGGGGGAGTACCGCAAGATCATCATCATGCCGGCCAGAGGTGAACGGGAGCGGGCGGTTATCAAGCCCACGGCTAACTAAGAAATGGACGATACCATTGCCGCCATTGCCACCGCCCCGGGGGCGGGTGGGATTGCCGTTATCCGGATCAGCGGCCCACAGGCAGAAGCCATTGCCCTTCACCTCTTCCGGATGAAGAATGGCCGGCCGCCGGTTCTGGAAACCCACCATCTTTACTACGGTCACGTTCTTTCCCCTGAAGGGGGAGCTATCATCGATGAGGTCATGATTGCCCTCATGCGGGCCCCCCGTTCCTACACCGGCGAAGATGTCCTGGAAATCCATGGTCACGGTGGTTATCTTCTCCCCCAAAGGATATTGGAGGAGGTCATCAAGGCGGGGGCGCGTCTCGCCGAACCCGGCGAATTCACAAAAAGGGCCTTCCTCAACAATAGGATGGACCTTTCCCAGGCCGAGGCGGTGGCGGATATGATCGCCGCCCGGACCGATCGGGGACTGGAGCTTGCACAGGCGCAATACCAGGGCCGACTCTCCGGGAGTATCGAAAAGTTACATGCAGAACTTGCCGATATTCTGGCCCTTCTGGAAGCCGCCATCGATTTTATCGAGGATATCGATGATCTTCCCGATGACAAATCTATCCCGAAGCGTCTCCAGAATATTGTTGAAGATCTCAACAGACTGGCGGCGTCTTACGGAGAGGGAAAGATTTTCAAGGACGGCGTCAGCGTCGTCATCGCCGGTCGGACCAACGTCGGCAAGTCAAGTCTTCTGAACCACTTCCTGGGAGAGCAAAGGGCTATTGTTACGCCGATCCCGGGCACAACGAGGGATTTCATTGAGGAACCGGTCAGAATCCATGATATCATTGTCAGATTGACGGATACGGCGGGGATCCGAAAAACAGGGGAGGCCATTGAGCAAGCGGGCATTGACCTGGTGTGGCAGCGTGTGGCAGCGGCCGACGCGGTATTGATCCTCCTGGATGGCTCGGAAGAGATGACGGCGGAAGATAGAGAAATCATTGAAAAGCTCCGAGGCAAACCGCTCATTCCCGTCGTCAACAAGGCAGATCTACCCCAGAATCTCTCTGAAGAAGAAATCTCCCGGATCCTGCCGGGGAAAGTCGCGATGCGTGTCTCCGCAAAATACGGCAACGGCCTGGAGGAACTGGAGGAGGAAATTTACCGGCATTTCTGTCAAGACCGGAGCGATGATTCCTCGGCTGATATCATCACCCACCTGCGCCACAGGCTTGCCATTGAAAAAGCAGTCTTCCATCTCTGCGAGGCTACGGCAGGTTCAGTAAGAGGCGTATCGCCGGAACTGACGGCTGCCGATCTCCGGGACGCCCTCGACGCTCTCGAAGAAATAATCGGAAAAACGGCAGATGACATGATCCTGGCAAGGATTTTTGCCTCCTTCTGCATCGGAAAATAAAACACCCTTTCCATCTATACTTCTTTTACTCACATTTATTCTTTTACTCTTTACAAAGACCCTCCTTTTCAGTATGTGTCCCGAACAACATCGGGCAAATTGAGGATGAGACCGACAACCCCACCCTAGCCCTCTCCGCGAGGGAGAGGGAATTTTGGAACTTTTAGGGAGGCATGTAATCATGCGTAAGGCACTGATTTTAAATTTCTGTATCCTGTTAACCATCCTTGCCTTTGCGCCGGCTTACGGCCAGGTGAAGTGTGTTGACGCCGAAGGGGAAGCGGCAATTGTCAACAATAATCGTCCCTCAGCGAGGCTGGAAGCCATTGCCCGGGCCAAATGGCAGGCCATTGAGCAGACCGTGGGGGTTGACGTCAAGGCCGGGAGCTTTGTCTCCAACTTTGCCCTCGTCGAGGATGTCATGAAAACCCAGGTGGGGGGAGTGGTGAAGAAATTTACCGTCTTGAGCCAGGATGAAAAGAAAGACGTCCTCACCGTTAGAATCAACGCCTGCGTGGAGCCGAAAAAGGCTCAGGAGGCCATTGCTTCTGAACTGGCCCTAAATAACGGCATCGCCGTCTTTATCCCCGCCAGAAAGCCGCAGGCGGAACAGGGAGGGTCAGTTTACGAAGAGACCAACATCCTGTCTGAGAACCTGATCGGGAAGCTGACGGATCAGAATTACAAGGTCGTCGACGTCGCCCCGACCCAAGCCGTGGACGCCGCCGAGATCGAGAGGGCCGTCAAAAGCGGCAGCACCCTCGCGGTGCGGAGCATGTTCTATAAGTTCCTCTCCAATATCATCATTATCGGCAAGACCGATTATACGATCTCTACCAAAAAAGGCGAAGACATAGGTTATGGCCTCTCCATGCCCTTCAATAACGTAACGGTCCGCCTGACCTACCGGATGGTGGCCCGTAACAACAAGTCCGGGCAAATGGAAATCCTCACCGCCGGGACGGAACAGGGCAAAGGTATCAAGAATAACGTTGAAGACGCGGCGGCGGAAGCCCTCAAAGACGTGGCAGAAAAGATCACCCCCAAGCTTCTGGATAAGGTAGCCCATTATGTCCAAGGGAATGCCAAGAAGATCCGACTTAAGATCAGCGGTGTCGGCGATATTGACACGAATATGGAAATCAAGGGCATCCTGCAGAATATCGTCTGGGTCTCGGAGGTGGAAGAGAAGGAAATGGGCGAGTTCATTGTCAGTTATCCGGAAAATTCCGTCTACCTTGCTAACAGCATAAAACAGAAAGGTTATTTTACTATAACCAATTTTACGCCTTACTCGCTTACCATTAATTACCAGAGATAGAGGGGGCAAATAACGATGAACAAACGTTTGATATTATCTGTCTTTGTGGTTCTTTTTATCAGCGGTTGCGCTTCAGCGCCAAAGATTGATCTGACGGCATTCGTACCGGACCGAGAACCTAAAATTAGAATTCCGCTGGCATGTAAATCAAAATATGATGCACCGCTGCCCTTTGTGGCGGTAACTAATTTTACCAATAACACCTCCTTCGATTATGCCAACATCGTCCAGAGCCAGGTTCAGGGTTCAGGACAGCGGACGGCTGTAGGCGGCGCGGCCGTGGGCGTGGCGCCCGGGGCGGCCGGTGTTGTATGGGGAACTAGGGAACACTCCTCCTTCCAGGCCAATTCCCAAAGCGTTTCCCGTCAAATCAACGCCAAACTCAGCGAAAGCATCGAAGACGGCGTCCTGGATGAAATTGTCAATATGGGGGGGGCCAAGGTCTATACCCGCAAGGAGATGGACAAAATCTTTTCAGAGCAGAAATTCCAGCAGTCCGGCATGGTGGACGACGCCACCATGGTTCAGTTGGGAAAACTCAAAGGCGTCAAATACATCATCACCGGATCGGTCAATAATGTGGATCTGAAGTGGGTCTCCTACCAATCGGCAAAAAAAGATTTAGGCAAAGGAGGAAGCGGCAACCAGTGGGTGGATCTCGCGATGGTCGTCGGCGCTGCCGCCCTGGAGGCCCAGGAAGGATGGAATATCGGCACCGAGGTCACCCTGAGGGTTCTAGACGTGGAAAGCGGCGAGGTGGTTTTATCGAAGAAGATGATGGGGAAACATATCATCGGCAAGATCCCCTACCCCAATTACGACGCCTTAATCGGCGGTATCAAGAAGTCTACAAGCAAAAGCCTGCAGAGCGCCCGTCCGGAATTGTCGAAGTATTTCCCCCTCAAGGGTTACGTCACCATGATCAAGAACAGTCCCGACGGCAAAGAGAAGGCCGTCCGGATCAGCGTCGGGGAAAAAGTTGGAATTAAACCGGGGAATGAACTCTTTGTCTATACCTTTGAAGAGATAGAAGATCCCATGTCGGGTAAAAAAGAATGCGACGTCCAGAGACTTCCGGTCAGTCTGATCGTATCGTCCGACCAGTTGCAACCGAACGTCGCCTGGGCGCTGGCAGATGCGAGTAAACCTGAACAGATGAAAATGATCAGGGTCGGGCAGCTTGTCGAGAGAAAACCTCTTAAATAACAGGAGAGACCAAGTAAAAGATAATAAAATAAGCCCCGCATGACATGACCGCGAAGGTCAAATCATGCGGGGCTTTCATTTCTGTCATTCCCGTATCCGATCGGTTCGTGACTCCACCTTGTCTCTATTCTTTTTGGATGTGGCCTTCTGCCCTTATTCCATGCCCTCGATCAGGCCCATCACATTCTGTCCCAGGACCCCGTGGTTGTATCCTCCTTCGAGGATGGCAAAATATCCGCCTTTATTGCTATGAGCGGCATCCTTGACCATCTTGCCCATCTCCTTGTAATCCGCCGTAGTCAAAAGCCCTCCCCAGTCCTCAACGTGGTTGTCGAATCCGGCAGAGATGCCGATAATATCCGCAGGATTCGACTCCAGAAAGGACTGGACCCCCTTGAGATAGTCGGTGCGACTGGAGGACGAGGGATTGTAGATATTGACATAGCCCTTGACTCCCAGGATGTTCACCGTTCCATCGCCGAAATGGAGATCAAAGTCGAGAACAAGGGCCTTGTTGATAAGGCCCTTTCTTTTTAGCTTCTCCAGGGCAATGGCCATGTTGTTGAAATAACAGAATCCCCAGGAACTCGCTGCCGAGGCGTGATGTCCGGGCGGCCGGATCAGGGCAAAGCAGGGTTCCTTGAGTCCGATCTGGGCGGCCTGGACAGAGGCACCGGCAGCCAGGGCGGCAATATCGTATATCCCCTCCCGCTGTACCATCTCGATGTGACTCGGGGTATGGACGGCGTCTATATCTTCTGCTGCTGCGGGCACGGCGTTTACAAATGTTACCCGATCCTTGATGACTCCGTACACCGCCTCGATCCGACCGAAGGCCGCCGCCGGATCGGAACAGTAAGAAATATTGAAATCCTTGTGATAGACTACCTTCATGGCGTCACCTAAAAGATATTGTGGGGACGGGACCAGACGGCCTTCATCTCCTCGTCGGTCATGTAACCCTGGTATTCATCTTTCGTGATGACGCCGTCTTTATTCCTGTCCAGAGTTTTGAACTGTTCCGGCGTCATTCCTTTTATCACCATGGTCATCTCTTTGTAATCGACCTTGCCATCCTTGTTAACGTCGATCTCTTCAAAGGAGATCACCACCGGTTTTGCCACTTCGGATAAATGGGCCTGGACAAACTGCCATTTTTTCCCATTTTTCTTCAATACCGCCGTGAAGCGGCCCGTGAAATCCACCGACCTGCTTCCCTGGGCCATGATCAAACCGGCCTTTAGCTGGGCATATACCCAAGCCACATCCCCGGATACGGATATTTTAAGATTGCTGTAACCAATGTTTTTCAACTCGGTAATCGCCGCAAAATCCTCCTTGTAGGCGGCGCGGATCCGCTCGTAACCGATGGCCTCTTCCCCCTCCTCGGAACCGATTGAGACTACATCCGGTCCTTTCGCATATAGGGACATGACCCCTTTGAGATCCTTCGCCTTATAAAACTCACCGTGTTTTTTCAGGACGCCCTTGATCTCATCCTCCACCTTCGGACTTGCCTTCGCTGCCGCAACCGCAGGCATAAACAGCGCCCCCACGAACATCGCCATCACCAGAAAACCCGTCACCCTCTTCATAACAGCCCCCTTCTCACCCTTATTGAGTCCGACCCCATAAGACGGTTCCGCCGATCCATCATAAATTAAAATGCCCTTGGATTTCAAGAAGAAATAAACCCTCTTTCCCTGAGAATTTTCAAGGTGTTCCCGGATACGGACATGGACCTCAAGTCCTCCGGGGAGACCCAGCGGGCATCGAGGGCGTCATCGGCGGCCTGTACCTCTCCCGCCACATACTCGGCCTCCATATCGACAATGACGAAATGATACTGAAGTTTATTTTTTGTATCATATTCAAGAAAATCAAACGTATATACGGGGGCACCCGCTCTGATCCGGATACCGGTTTCTTCAAGTATTTCCCGTTCCGCCCCCCTCTGAAGGGTTTCTCCCAACTCCAATGATCCGCCGGGAATCGCCCATAATCCCCTGCTCGGAGCAGCGGCACGCTTTACGAGGAGCACCTTTCCTTCCTTTATGACAATGGCCCCGACACCTACAATCGGCTTTTGGGGATACTCACGTCTCGACATGGTTTCCTTCCATGGGAAATGCAAAGCGGGAGGTCATCCACGCGCCGGCACTCCCGTTAAATTGCCGATCTTCAAAGTGGACACGGCCAAGACGATCGATCATCAGGACGGTGGAAGATCTTGTTCCGTAAACAGGGCTGGCGATGAAAACCGACGACAGGATGCGTTCCCACTCCAGACCGATGCCTGTGTCGGGCAAGTCGCGATCTTCCGGCCGTGAAGGATCGGCCAAGAGCTCGAATAAGTCCTCGCTCCGGGGCCTGCCCTTCCCTTCCACAACCTTTAGGAGGTTCTCCCTGGCCTTCACGACCTTGGGCCAGGGAGTGTCGAGGAGATGGTTGCTGAGGCCGTGGATGCCGGGGGAAAGCTGAGTAACACCCCCGCCCCCGCGATTGGAAAGATAATACAGCCCCGAGTCATCTCCAAGAATCAGACTGAAACCGTTATATTGGGGGGCCTCCTTTTGCAGCCGATCCAGGTATTCTCCCGGTCGGTCATTACCGGCGAGAAAGTCCCGGACCAGCCAGCCTCGTGAAGGGGCGCTCACCTTTACGGAGAGGGGGTCACGATAATTGGTCAGGGCGGCCAAACGGCCCTTCTTTGTAATTCCCATCCAGGTTCCCCCTTCCTTGAGGTCCCGGCCGCCCAAGATATCGGGACGGTCCGGCCAGAAATCGGCAGGCAGAGAAGGCCGGTCGTAGAACTCATCACGGTTGGCCGCCAGAATCAGGGGGAAATCGGTGCGCGTCTGCCAGCAAAGGATAATCAGGCACATGAGGCGTCCATTTTTTGCAGAACCGCTACAATGCCGTTCATCACCTCACCCGCGCCGCTGTGGATCACTACATCGGCATTGGCGTCACAGGGGGTTTCCATCTTGTTGATAATCACCAGCTTCGCCCCCCCTCCCTTGGCGTATAAGGGGATGTAGGCCGCCGGATAGACGACCAGGGAAGAACCGATGACGATAAGTAGGTCACAGTTGCTTGCCGCATAAGATGCGTCCTTCAGCGTTTGCTCCGGCAGGGACTCCCCGAAGAAGATCACGTCCGGCTTCAGGATCCCCTGACAACGAACGCAGGCGGGGACCTCCTCGGTCCCACGGAATCTCCCCAGCAGGTCCTCAAGTGGATATCGCTCAAAACAATCCAGGCACTTGAGCCATTTCATATTGCCGTGGAGCTCGTAAACCTTTTCGGAGCTGTTCCCCGCCTTCTGGTGCAGGTCATCCACATTCTGGGTGATCACACAGTCCAGCTTTCCGATTGTTTCCAGCCAGGCGATTGCATTGTGGGCGGCATTGGGCCGGGCCTGGGCAAAGATCCCCCCCTCGAGAAGAAATTTCCATTGTTTTTTTCGTGTTTCCGGGCTGTACAGGAAACGTTCAATGGTGAAGTCGTCGGGATCAAACTTGGACCAAAGCCCCCCGGGACTGCGGAAATCAGGAATTCCGGACTCCGTACTGACCCCAGCCCCCGTAAAAACGACGACCTTGCCTGCTTTAGAGATCAACTCCGCCGTCTTGTGAATCTGGTCATGTAACTGGTCATTGTTCATAGGCATAAGACCGTCTGGCTTAATCCCTTACTTCTTGATCGCATATTCGACTGCGGCTTCGACCCGGCGGTTCTTTTGCCGGCCCGCCGCCGTCTTGTTGCTGGCTATAGGTTTGGACATGCCATATCCTTTCGCAGCGAGATTGGTTTTCTTGACGCCAAACTGCTCGATAATGTACGTTCGCACCGCTTCGGCGCGCCTGGCCGAGAGCTTCATGTTGTAACCTTTGCCGCCGACATTGTCGGTGTGACCTTCGATCACTATTTTCAGCTCCGGATTGGCCGCCATGACATCACCGATTTTCTTCAACTCCTGATGATATTTAGGCTTCACCTCGGACTTGTTATAATCGAATTCGATCTCTATCCGCACCCGGCCCTTATCCAGAATTTCCTTCGAAAAGGAAGCCGCTGCTGCCGTATCCGCTTTCTGTTCTGCAAACTTCTTTTCCGAGCCTTCAGCGCATGCCTGATTGCTCTTTTCCGATTCCCTGCCTACCGTGTCCACAGCCGTGACCTGATAACAATAGCGGCCCGCCTCTCTCAGGTCCTTATCGGGGACAGATGTCGCAGCAGTGGAGGTCATCAGGTAGAGACCGTCGCGATACACTTTATATCCCAAGGCGCCGTTCACAGGATTCCAACTCAGATTGATCTGAGTTTTCGTCACTGCCGTCGCCGTCAGCACGAGTGGTCCCAGCGCCGCCTTGGGATTTTCCAGTGTCGTTGCACAGGCCTGCCTACTCTGTCCCGACTCCTCGCCCGTAGCGCCTACTGATGTTACATGGTAGCAATGGCGGGTTGCTCCATTCAACCCGGGGTCCGAAAGATGGGTGTCAGGATTGGTGGCAAGGTATTTTCCGTCCCGGTAAATCCTGTAGTTGGCAGCTCCCGATACGGCGCTCCAGGACACTTTGATCATGGAATCAGAAACGGCAGCAGCAGAAACCTCTATCGGCGCCATTGTGAGCGGCGCGGACGGCGCCGGTTTTTCCTGATCGGAAAGTCCGCCAAAATCGAATTTCCACGCCACATTCATATTTGAATCGATTGTTCTTTCCCCAAGAGGCATTTTAGCAGATACCCCCGAACAGAGAACCATAAGCAGGAAAAGAGCGCCCATGATAGGGTGGAATGTTTTTCTCATACAACATACCTCTTTCTTCACAAGTATGACAGCTGCGTAAAAAGAACCGTATGCAGCGTTACGCTGCATCCTTCGTCACCGCGGCGTACGCCAGGTGCTCCGCATTCTTCAGGATATGCGCCTTGCCTGTGGTGCTTTTACGCGGCCACCGATTATGGCCATTTTTCGACTCTTTACAGGGTCATCAGCCTTCAGTAATAGATAAACCCCTTGATCTATAATCTTTAGTTGTCCTTGAGTCAATGGAAATGCTTCTCGTGTAATGCCTGCTGCTTGTCAAGCTCTCTTCTTGACTTTCATGACGACTTGTCCATATATGCAGGCAATATCATCAATCAGGGATCAGGATGCAACCGATATTATCTATCTTCAACAATCTCAGAATTCAGGACATTCTCGACATAATCATCGTTTCCCTGATGATCTATGCCCTCCTCATCTGGTTTAAAGACCGGGCCTCCCGGTTCGTCCTGGTTGGCATCAGCGTGGTCGGCGCCATCTACGTCTCGGCGCGTTTCTTTCAGCTCTATCTGACCACGGTTGTTCTCCAGGGTTTCTTCGCTATCCTGATTTTCGTCCTGGTTGTCATCTTTCAGGAAGACCTGCGGAGGTTCTTCGAACGCTTGGCCATTATCGGCCGGTTCGGCAAACATTTGCGATCCGCCGGTCCTCAACATGAAGAAACGGAAGTGCTTGCGACAACGGCGGCGAACCTCGCCAGAAATCGTATTGGCGCCCTGATCGTTCTGGGGGGAGAGGATCCGCTGGACAGGCACATCAGCGGCGGCACAAAACTGGATGGCCTGGTCAGTCAGTCCCTCCTCGAAAGTATCTTCGACCCCCACTCCCCGGGGCACGACGGCGCCGTCATCATTTACGGCAACCGCATCACCCGTTTTGGCTGCCATCTCCCCCTGTCAACGAATATGGAGAGGATCGGCGCTACGGGCCTGCGCCATACCGCCGCCCTGGGCCTTGCCGAGCGTTCCGACGCCCTCTGTATCGTCGTATCTGAAGAACGGGGTACAATCTCCATCGCCAGAAACGAGAAAATTCAGGCCTTGAGCGGCGCGGCAGCCCTGCAAAACGAATTGGAGACCTTCTATCGGGAAATGTCTCCCGAGAAGGGTAAGACCTCGCGCCTATCTCAAGAAATCAAGAAGAACACCCGGGAAAAGGTCGTCGCCCTGGTGCTGGCATGCATCCTGTGGGTTATTTTCGGCTATCAGAAAGAATCGATCCGCCGGGACTTCCTGATTCCCATTGAATATCTCAGCGTCTCCCGTCAGTACATCCTGGAAGAGCCCAAACTTACGGAAGCAAAAGTGATTCTCTCCGGTCCTGCCCAGGCATTTCAGCTCCTCAACCCGGAAACACTTAAAATATCGGTGAAATTAGGGGATATCCGCGAGGGGAAACAGGCAATCATCCTCACCCGTGAGATGGTGAAGTCCCCATCCAACCTCACCGTCGTAGCAGTCATCCCCCCGGAGATTACAATTACCGCCTCCCGTTTCGTGTCTGTTTCCATCCCTGTTGACGTGCCAACCACGGGGAAACCCCCCCGGGGAATAGCCGTCCAGGAAATATCCGCTTCCCCATCGTCAGTGCGGGTCCTCGTCCCCGGCGCCGCCGCTTCCCAGGGAAAGATCAAGATTCAGACCGAACCGATCGATCTCTCAAAATTAGCCGATCAGACCAGCTTCGAAGTCTCACTCCGCTATCCGCCGAATGTCAGGTTCGAGGGCGGTAAGCCGCCCATTGTTGAAGTAAAGATCCAAATGAAAAAAAAGAACTAATCAAGATGAATCCGCAAAAAAGTCGAAAAGCTTATATCGACGGCTTCGTAAAAAGCTCCGCAGGTAAGGCGCGCAAATACTGAGGAGAGTGATTCCAATTCTGAATCAAAGATGAAATCAAGGCGGCAAGGAAGAGGCGACGTAGGCGTATATGGAAATACGTCGAGGAGCCGATGACGAAGCCAACGAAGATAGCGCTTTGATTTAGAATTGGAATGAGGCGTACTTGGCGTACGCCGCTGTGACGAGGGATGCAGCGCAACGCAGCATCCGGAGCTTTTGCGAAGCCGTCAGTCGAACTCGATCTTGAAAAAGAGATCAAGGCTGCTCTGCTTTCCCGCCTTCGTTTCCACTTCCCATTTCTTTGTGAAGGAATATCTCATTACGTAGAGGATATCGTCACTGAACAGGGCCCGTCCCAGACCGACGTAAAGTTGCGGCGATAAATACTGGCCTACGGTGGAGAGAGAAGTGGTCATATCGGTCCTCCCCTGCCTGGAGCGGCTAGGGGAAGTCAACCCCCCGATCTCCAATCCGGCGCTTTTTCTCAGACTGTCTTCGAGACCCACCGACTGTCCCTGGGCAAGGAATAATCCCGCTGATTTCAGCAATGTCGTGGCCTGGATTTTGTCGCCGGTGTAACTCGTTCCAAAGACGATATGGGCGAGGACGTCCTGGTCCGACATGGAAGGAACGGAATACAGGGTCACTACGGGGGAGCGAATGGTGCCGGTCACAAGAAATCCCGCCCGGACACCACCGACGGTCTTTACCGCCAGGATATCGAGGGAAGCGAGAGCAAAGGGTTTGTCCTTGAAATAGATATGGCCCCTTTCAATGGGAAGCTTGGTCTCTGCAGCATATAGAACCCCCTGGGAGATGTGGATCTCGCCGCGGGTGCGAAGATTGTCCAGGCCCCTGCCGACAGCGTTCATTTTGCCGGTAAACTTGCCCTCCAGATCCCGGGTTTTCATGAACACTTTTTCCCCCAGGGTGATGGAGAGATCCATATCCATAACAACAGGTGAGGATTTTGGTTTTCTCCCTCCCCTGTCCATGATCCGGACATCCTGGCTCGTGTGGATCATACCCGGTTCCTTGGACTCGGTGTACCGTCCTTCCGGGATATCGATGGCCCCGCGCAGGATCAGACGCTCCGGGGTCCCATCGAAAGTAAGACGGGGATTTGCCAGTATTTGGAGCTCCGGAAGATAGGCGGCCTGAAACCTCTCTCCTTCCAGGGAACCCTTGATACGCTTAATTTTCCCGGCGCCATACCAAAGCGTCGCCGTTCCTTTGATACTGCCTGCCCCGGAGCGGGCGGATATTTGCTCCACCTCGATCCGGTCCTGGTAGAACCTGGCCACGGCATCCACATCCTCCAGGCGGATTCCCGTGGCCGGGACGTAAGCGCCGGCCCGGGCAAGGCGGAGGGTTCCCTGGTAGATCGGGGCTGACCATGGGCCGGTCATGGCCAGATCTACGGCAAACTGTCCGTGGGTTTCCCGAACAGTTCCGGGAAAGAGGGCGCTAAGCAATCCTTTCTCCCGAAGATCTCCCTTAACAACAATGGAAATAGGGCCTTCTTTGTTCATTTTCAGCGGGATTTGCGCCTTGATCGGCAGACTGAATGAGGAGCGGATCTGGCCGTAGTTTGTAAACTTGCTCTCCAGCGTCCCCTGCAGGGCATCATCCTGCCAACTCCAGGCAAGGACAAGGTTCTCCTGGGAAAACTGCACCTTCCCTTTCGGGTAGACAACGGACCAGACACCCCCCGAAACCGCTGCTTGCCCCTTCATGGTAAACCGCTGCTGCGGCAAAAGCCGGCCTTCCCCCTGTCCGGAGAGACGGCCTTGCGTTTCCAGCGACGTTGGCAGCAAGGGCTTGATAAGTTGAAAATCCACATCCGTAAGGCGCACCTGAAAAGTTCCTTCCCCGGGAATCGCCCCGGCCGGTGGCGCCGAAGATGACAATACCGCCGCGACCTTTCCCTTTTCCCCAAAATCGAGGGACTGCCTCATGTCCAGGCCCTTATCATCCCACCGGATGCGGGTCTGGCCCTCCCGAATAGGCAACTTCCACGTCCCGTGCGAGATGCCTCCCTTGACCATCGCCGTCCCTGACAGCCGAAATGGCCCCTTTCCCGGCCACTCCATACGCATCTGCCCGTTGGTCTTACCCTCCATCTCCGTATCTGCGGCAAAGAGATTCAGCCGGCCAAGTTGGAGATCCTGCCACACGGCCGTAAGGAACTTCTGTTTTTTTTGACCATCCGTACGGGCAGCCAATTCCAATTGTTCCCCTTGTCGTCCCATCAAAAGAAGTGGGGCGAGAGACAGGGAATGTCTTGTGGCAACAATGTTCGCAGGCTTGACAATGGTCAGGGGGCCAAATCGTTGGCTGTCCCAAAAGACATCCTGAATTATTCCGGTCCATACCGCCTGCTGATACGAACCGGCAGCCTGAATGCGCAACCCATTCTCCGGACTCGTGGCCAACAGATCTGCACGATGCCTGCCCCTCGTTCCCCCTACTTTCAGCTCGGCCTGACGCCAGGTCGCCCCCCATATGGACATATTTTTCGCCGTCACTTGGGCCTTAAGATCCTTGTTCCCATCATCGGCAAGGGAAAGATCGGCCGTCAAAGATTCGATCGCTATATGATCAAAAGCGAGGTCTTTCCCCGCGGCGACGAGATTCCCGGAGAGGAGGCGGTTATGTAACCGGAACCATCCCTGTCCCTGAAATTGCCCTTCCGCCTTCGGCAGGAGGTGAGAAAGCTTTGTAACTCGAGCATCATAGAGGATGCGGTCCCGCGCATCACCCCGGGCGCGAATGTGGAACCCGTCCCCCTGCAAGCTCAGGTCGTCAAGATTGAGGCCTTCGTCTTTCCAGTGGGCGTTGATGGTCCCGGTCAGTTGCTTGCCCATCAACTGGCTGCTGAGGAGTCGACCTTTGACGGCAGCCTCCACTGAAGCTCCCGGGGACCGCCGCAATAAGCCCTCCAAGTCCGCATTTATGTTACCCTTCAATTCCGGCGCCGCCCGGGAAGGGTCGATATTCCTTGCCTGGAGCGTTGCGGTCGCGGCAAGATCCTTTTCCCAGGCGATATTCATACGGCCTTTGATGGTCCCTTTGCCAAGGTTCATAAGCAGATCTTCGATGTTTGCCTGTCCGCGATCCCCGGAAAAAATTCCCGTGGCCTCTCCCGGCTCCCAGGTAGTAAAATACGGCCGCAGGCGGAAAGTACCTTTGTAGGAAGAAAGATTACCCGCGATGTCGGCAGTCCCGGTAAGACGGCAGTCCATGCCTGCCTCCCGGGAAAGGTCGAGGTCCTCGGCCCTCACGACCCCCTGAATAACCGTCTCAACTCGGGAGAAATCGACCTTCCCCTCGCCCTTGACGGCCCCCTTACGTTCTTTTTCCCTCAGAGAGAGACCCGTAAAAGCGAGGGCATGGCGATCGACGGAAACGCCGCCGTTGAGGGTAAACCGCTCCTGAAGGCCACCGAAGATTTTTGCCGTAAATGGTCCGTTGACATACATTGATCCGGAAGGGGCCCGGAGCCGGGCCTGGAGCACTGTCATGGGCCATGAAGACCCTTTCGGTTCGATCTTAACATCAGCGGCAAGAAAGGGGCTCATAAGATGGGTCTGTATGGTTCCCGTCATTTTCCCTGCCATACTTTCCATAAACAGGTCGTGGATGCGGGCAAAACCGTAGGAATAGTCAACACGACAATCAGCCTTCTGGATAAGGATCTCCCGGCTCCCGCTCCGGTAGACAAGCCTCCGGATCTCGATCTGATCGATACGCCCCTGAAACCATGACATCACTCCCGGTAATCGGGGCCAGGTCAAGCCAATAGGTTCATCGGGCCGACCATCCTGAAGGGAAACCTCCAGCAAAACCAGCTTAGCCAGCACGACCTTTCCCAGGAGGAGTTCCCAGGGCCGCCATTGCACGCTCGCCTTTCCAATCGTAAGCCGATGTCCTTCACTAATACTAATAATTCGCAGGTCACGAACGGCAAGCTCTGAGGCCAGGGTGCCCGAAATTCCGGCTGTCTCTATCCGGGCGGGAACGAAGCGAATGAGACGGGTGACAAGATATTGCGCGCCCGTCTCGGTATAGAAGAGCCAGGCCACAACTCCGGTAAACACGAGGATTGTGGCAAGAAGGGCAAGGGGTACTATCGCTTTTTTATTCATATTCACATCGTAAATCCGAAACCCAGGTGGAGGCGAAACACCGGTTCTGGTGTTCCGATCTGCCTGGCAATGTCCAGTTTAATGGGACCGACGGGGGTATAATAACGGCAGCCGATTCCCGCCCCTTGGGCAAGGTCCATTTCCCTGAAACTGTTAAAGGCGTTGCCGACATCATAAAAAGCGGCGGCCCCCCAATCTTTCCAGATCCTGCGTTCCACTTCGACGCTTCCGACAAGGGTGTTTTTACCACCCACGACGTTGCCCTTGTCATCCTTTGCCCCGAGAGACTGATAGGCATATCCCCGAACGCTGTTGTCACCTCCGGCAAAATACCTGATGGCAATGGGCAGGTCTTTAGATCCCTCATTTTGTAGCGTGGCCCCCGCATTAAGCCTTGTCAGGAACGAAAAGCCCCCTCCCAAGGGATAAAGACCGCTTCCGGCGAGGGTGCCCTGGATAAAACCCGTGTAGGAGCCAAGGTCCTGATGGGTCCCTCTGATTTCCGCCAGATAGGAAAAACCCTTAGTCGGCTTAACCGGATGGTCGAACTGGCGGTCGAACACGCGGAATCCCGGCATCAGGGAAAAGGTGTTGGTCTTTTGATCGCCGGCGTCGGAGTCTTCCCGCAACAACTGGAGAAATATGGCCCCCGACCTGTCGAGGAAATAGGGCCGTACATGCTGCAGCTCCATGGACAACTCCCTCGTTGTGTAGGTGTCGGTGTTTTCCCGTTTGAGATTGACTTTAAGTCCCGAGTAAGTCCGTATATCTGCTCCCGGCACCGTATATCCCATGGCGACGCCCTGAAGGACAGGACTTACATTCAGCCCCGTATCCCACTGGTGACCGGCGCCGAAGACATTCTTGTCCCGGTAATTGACAGAAAACCGCGGGCCCGTATCGGTGCCGTAGCCACCACCGATTTTCACCTGTTTTTCCGGCGAAGGTTTCAGATTTATCTCCACAGGAACCCGATTCTCCTGAGCCTTCCCCTTGTCCGTTTCCATCAGGACATCGGAGTAACGATCGGCAATGGTGAGATTACGCTGGGTCTCCCAGATCTTTTCGTAAGAGAAGACGTCCCCCTCCTTGAATGCCACATAGCGGTTAAGAAACCTTTGGGGATATCCGGGGGCGCCGGAAAAATTTGTCTGTCCGAAGAAATATTGGGGACCCGTCTCATAGACGAGATCGATGTCCGCACAGGACTGACTGACCAGCACCTGAATATCGTGGACGGAAAAGCGGCCGTTCAGGTAGCCCATACCGATGCCGAGATCGTTAATGCCCCTTTTTGCGTCTTCATAGACATCATGACGCAGGATGTCGCCTTGTTTAAGGGGAAACTTTTCGATGGCGTTCCGAAAAGCCGCATTACTTTCACCGGGACCTTCAATGCGGACAGCTACCCTTCTCACCAGCACCGGTTCCCCCGCCGCGACCGTTACGATCACACGGAATATCCCTTCCGGTGTCATTTCTCGCGACACCGCTGTTACGGAGTTATAGTAACCAAGGGATTCGAGGGCTTCCTGTACCTTACGGGGTATTTGCTCCTGATAATGATCGAGCCATAAGACATCAACCTTCCCATCCTTGACCAGCCCGACAGGAACGGCGAGGGCGGCCTGGACGTTTTCCAGCACGTCGCCTTCGACACCCAAAACTTTCAGCTCAACAGACTCCCCGGCAAAGGCGAAAGACGCCGCCAGACAGATGACCATAATCATTATCAGAGGTTTCAGTATACTCAAAGATTCTTCCCTATTCCTGTTCAGCCTTCTGTAAATCCTTTCTCGTATCCCGACTCAGGTCCGCAGTAAGATAATCGAGGGTCACCGGCAGGGCTACTTCCAGGAGCGGAATATGCTGCATGCCAATCCGGGCAGACTTTACGGCGCAGGAGAGAAGATGACCTCCCTGGCGGTGGTCGTCGCTGATAAAATGGAGATGATACCCCGGGGCGTTGAGAGAAGGCATGAACGGGGGCGTGTAAAAACCGGACAAGGTCCCGTCGATGTCATAGAAATCAAAAACCACCTGATCCTTAGTCGCCTCGACGAAGGGACGGTAATTATCCTGTTTCGGCACGGAGCGGGTCCGGACATGGGAGAAGCAACCGTCGATCCTGATCGCATAGAGCATATTCGGCGAAGGGAGAAGTCTTTCCAGCAGTGAATTGAAGGCTTCATAGGGAAGAGGGGAAACCTGTCCCCTTGAGATCATGGCTGCCTCATTGATCTCTTCGAATGTTTCGGGCTGATAAAAGGTCACACAGGCAAAAGGCGTCAGAATGTCATCGGCAACGACGCCCACTGTTCCATTCGCGGCCACTTGATAAACGACGCCATCCAGGACAACCATTTCGCCGTCCAGATCGTTAAAGGTTCCCAGACCGAAGTCGCCATGGGTCCGGACCTCGCCGATCGTGATGTTCTGCTCGTAATAACCCTCCACCAGGACATTGATGGGGGTGGAGATATAGACACTGTTGGTACGCAGATTTTTTTCTGACATTAGGTCATCCTTTTCTATCTGATCCGGTCGTGCTCTTTTTACCGCCGCCAATGATAACTTTGCCGACAATCAGATCTCGGCATGGCGGCTCGCCTGATTGTGAATTGAGACACGAAGCTTGCTCCTTGTCAATATAAAGATCGGTAAATAGCTTTTTCCCATTGACTTCCCCGGCAATGATGACTAGATCCTAGCTAACACACATGCCCGAAGCGGGCACAACGAAACATGAAAATCCCCCCTTACCCCCCTTTGGTAAAGTGGGGATGGCGGGATTTCAATATAAATTGATCAAAAAGGTTAGGCCATGCGGAAAAATTACCGGACACGAATAGCGAAAACCGGGCTCCCCCCGGGGTCTCTGGTCCATGTCGGGGAAAGGCATACCGAGGAGCCGCTGCTCTCCCTGATGGTATACAATGAGCAAGGGGTTGAGGAAAAGACGCTGACAGGCATCGAGGACTGTCGCGGCCTGAAGGAGCGTACGGAAGCGGTCACCTGGCTCCACATCGAGGGGCTTCATGATATCGGCCTCATGGAACAGTTGGGAACCCTTTATCATCTCCATCCCCTGACCCTGGAAGACATCCTCTATACCGACCAGCGCCCTAAAATGGAGGACTTCGGCAAATATATCTATGTTGTCATGAAGGACTTTCCCTTGCCACAGGAAGCGGGAGGACAGCTTCTTCCCGAACAGATCAGCGTTGTCTTCGGTCCCCATTTCCTCATCTCCTTCCAGGAAAAGCGAAGCCCCCTCATGGAACCGATCCGGGAAAGAATCCGCGCCACCAGGGGCAGGATCAGAAAAGCCGGGGCCGATTACCTGGCCTACAGTATTATCGACACCATTATTGATCAGTATTTCATCCTTCTCGAAAAGTTGGGAGAAAATATCGAATCTCTGGAAGAACAACTTGTAACCCACCCCGGGCCGGACACCCTACATGCCATCCAGATCATCAAACGGGAAATGCTTTATCTGAGAAAGTCCGTCTGGCCGCTGCGAGAAACCATCAGTTCCCTCCAGCGGACCGATTCGCCCCTCATGGACGCCGCAACCGGTCTGTACTTGAAAGACGTCTATGATCATACCATCCAGATTATCGATACCGTGGAAACCTACCGTGACATGCTTTCCGGCATGCTGGATATCTATCTGTCTTCGGTGAGCAACCGGCTCAATGAGGTGATGAAGGTGCTGACCATTATTGCCACGATCTTCATGCCCCTGACTTTTCTGGCCGGGGTTTACGGCATGAACTTCAAATACATGCCCGAGCTGGAATGGCATTGGGGATATTTCATGGTCTTGGGAGTCATGATTACCGTCGCCCTCTCCATGGTCCACTTTTTTAAAAGAAAAAAGTGGTTGTGAAAGGAGCGGTTTTCCTTTATATATTAACCGCGAAGCTGCTAGATAGATGATTTCAACTTTAGCTTAATGATATTTTAATTTCATAAATTTATTCTCAAGGAGGTTTAAGATGAGCGCTTTCAAAGGCAGTGACATTGTGGAAATTGCCGTGCGTATCGAGGAGAACGGAGAGCATTTTTACCGGTATGCAATGCAGTTGGCCAAAGACGAAGATGCGAAGAAGATATTCAACAGTCTGGCGGACGCAGAGCTTCAGCACAAAAAGACATTCTCCAAGATCTTTGCCGCCATGGACAAGGACAACCCCCCGGAAACATACGATGGGGAATATGCCGCCTATCTGCACGATTACGTGGACAACAAGATCATCTTCAAGAAGGGGATGCTGGAAGCGGAGCTGGCCAAGATAAAGGATACCCTGGCGGCAATTGATTTCGCTATGCAGCGGGAGCTTGATTCCATCCTCTATTACCATGAAATCAAACGCTTTGTTTCCGCAAATGAACATGCCGTCATCGACGACGTGATCGAAGAGGAAAGAAAGCATTTCAAGGGGTTGTCCAACTTGAGAACCCGTTACGCAAAATAGGAAACATGAAGAGAGAACCGAATCAGGATCACGTCTTTTACCGGAATCTGAACCGTTTCTATCCCTCCGTCCAGCGCGGTGCAGGGGTCTATCTCTATGACACGGAGGGGAAGGCCTATCTGGACGGTTCGGGCGGGGCGGTAGTCGCCGCTCTCGGGCATGGTCTCCGGGAGATTGAAGAGGCCATGCTTGTGCAGCTGGGGAAGGTGGCCTTTTCCCATGGCTCCCAGTTCACCTCCCCGGCCGCCGTCGAACTTGCCGGGAAGCTCGTCAACATGGCCCCGACGGGCATGAATCGGGTTTATTTCCTCTCCGGGGGATCGGAGGCGGTGGAAACGGCCGTCAAGATGGCCCGCCAATATCAGGTGGACCGTGGCAAGCAAACAAAATTCAAGGTTATATCCCGCTGGACGAGCTATCACGGCAATACCCTGGGGGCCCTGGCCTTGAGCGGCCATACGGGGCGACGGCGCTATTACCAGCCCCTGATCCAGCATACGCCACATATCGTTCCGGCTTACTGCTACCGATGTCCATTTGGCCGGAAGCAGGAAAGCT
>JBAYKV010000026.1:0-22372 GCA_041664405.1 Syntrophales bacterium | reverse complement strand
CGTGCCTGAGTTGCACAAATACAAGGGGTTATCCCTGAAGATCATCATCGCGACCGGCATATTGCTTATAATTTCACCTTTCCTGGCCTTTTCATGAATGGAAGTCCTTAGTTATCCCTATTGGTCCTTACGCAGATCACTTTCCCAGGCGTGGTCATTGATGGTCGGGTTCACTTCCCGGTCATTGGCGAGGAGCTGTTCCTGCAAGGTAATTTGTTCTCTTGCATTAGATATTGACTGAAGTCGTTAAAATCGAGTAGATCGTGGAGAAAAAATGATTGACATTATCCTTTTCTGAGGATAAACAGCAGTGCAAATCGGTTTTAAGCATACCGGAACACGGTGTAAATCCGTGGCGGACCCGCCGCTGTAATCGGCGAGGCTCTTCGCAAATGACTGGTCACTGCCGGGTTTAACTTCGGTGGGAAGACTGCGAAGAGCTTACGACCCGAGAGCCAGAAGACCTGCGAAAACCGAAATAATCTGAAATCTGATGGTAAAGGGTTTCGACAGACGCCGTGCGTCCGTCGAAACCCTTTTTTTTATTTAACAACATAACAAGAAAGGAGCGCGAACATGAAGGAGAAGAAAGCGAGAAAAGATGTGATTGCATTTCGTAAGGGCTGTAAGGCCAAGGGGACCGGGCTTTCCCACTACATTCTGATGGACAGGAAAGTGAAATAATGGCGGCTTCAAAGAACAACGGTATAGCAGGTGCGGCGGCCCCCTCACGGGGCCGCTTCACAAATACGGGCAACGGCCCTACATTTCAAATCATTGACATCGATCACCCGGAATATATGGCCGTTATAGACCCGGATACGGCCTTCTGGTCTCTGGTGAGGCGCGAGAAACTTGCCGATGTCTTGTCAGGCGATTTGCCGAAAGCATATGCCAAAAAAACGAAACAATTCGCTGTGGAAATGAATGGCCTGCGATTCGGACTTACGCCCTCGGCCGTCTATTTCAACCCCACCGAACGGTGCAACATGAACTGCACTTACTGCTATATCCCCGAAAAGATGCGCCGTGAGGGCGAGCATATGTCCGTAGAGAAACTACTTGCGGCCCTTGAGATACTCAAGCAATACTTCCGCAGGTCCCTGCCCAAAGGTTCCATGCCTCAGAGCATCTTCCATGGGGCCGAGCCTTTGCTCAATCGCGATGCGGTCTTTACCGGAATCGAGGAATACAAAAATGACTTTCTTTTCGGTATCCAGACCAATGCCACGCTGTTGGATGATGCGGCTGTTGAGTTCCTTACGAGCCACCATGTGAGCATTGGGCTTTCACTGGATGCGCCAACCGCGAAGATTGCTGATCGTACTCGGAAAAACTGGGACGGCCAAGGTGCATTCAAGCAGGTTACTTCCGCCATGAGGCGTCTTAACGGCTATGAGGGGTGGAGCGTCATCTGCACCATCACGAGTGCAAACATGCGGCACCTGACCGGGTTGGTGGATTTCTTTCATGAGCAGGAGGTCCCGACATGTCTTATGAACATCCTTCGCTGTACGCTCGCTCCATCGCGGAGTCTCAAGCCCGGAGATGCACAGGCTGCCAAGCATTTCCTCGCAGCCCTGGACAGGACCTACGAACTCTACCAGCAGACCGGCAGGAGATTGCCGGTAGGCAATTTCGCCAACATCCTGCTGGCTATCATAGCTCCAGCGGCCCGACGACTGATGTGCGACATTTCACCTTGCGGAGGCGGGCGGTGCTTCTTTGCGCTGGCCCCCAACGGCGACATGTTTCCGTGCAGTGAATTCATAGGCCTGGATCACTTCCGGGCCGGAAACATATTTGGAGACGATGTCTCCGAGGTGCTCGAAACGGAACAATTCCGCATCGTGACCGGCCGCAAGGTCGAGGACATAGAGCCGTGCCGGCGGTGCGCCATCCGACACTTCTGCGGATCGCCCTGCCCGGCCGAAGCCTATGAAGTGAACGGCGGCATGAATCATACCGGAGCGTTCTGCGAATTCTACGAAGAGCAGGTGCGATATGCTTTTCGGATCATCGCCGACGGAAAGGTTGACGCGTATCTGTGGGAAGGCTGGGACAAAGGTATGAAAGACACCTTCAAAATCTAGTGAGGTTAGGGACTTTGCGGTCATAATTTTGTATGAAACGTGCACATTGAAGATGTCTTGACAATATCTTCACCAATTAGATATTCAACCTTTCAGACGGGAATCATTAAAAGAACTCTGTTTCTCACGATTTTATGATTACCCATTGACAGGCAAGAAAGCACTCTCTATACTCCGCGCACTTTTCGGCAAAAGGAATCACTCGTGAAGCAAATATTGAGCCTTACCGGTAAATTTCTCTACTTCCTGATGGGCTGGCACTGTGAACCTCTCCCGCCATATTTTTCCCGCAAACATGTGATCATCGGTTTTCCCCACACTTCAAACATGGATGCAGTCAGGGCCTTTGTCGCTTACCGGGTAATAAAACGGACCGGTCATATCATGGTAAAGCAGGAATGGTTCGTCTGGCCCATGTCCGTTGTTCTTAAAATTGTCGGCGGCATCCCGATTGATCGCAACTCATCCCAGGGCGCCGTGGAACAGATGGCGGATATTTTCAACGAAAGAAATGAATTTCTTCTGGCAATCGTACCGGAGGGGACGCGCAAAAAAGTGAAGACCATCAAGACCGGATTCTGGCATATCGCCAAGGCTGCTAATGTTTCAATAATCTGCTGGTTTTTAGATAATAAAAATAAAAGAACCAGATGGCTGGGTGAAGTCATCCCGGGGGATAATATGATGAATGACCTGATCCTGATCCGGGATATCTATGAAAAGGCCGGATATAGATTTTCACTGGACGTCACTTTACCCACACCGATAAAGACACAGGTCCGGTGATATCCTTTTCTCACACGCCGAAATCGAAGCTTGAAAAGCGGACAGACATGTATACCAGCACATTAAAAATGTCAAAATTTCTCGAAACCGCTTATGTTCTACTTTCCGGAGGTCAAGATTCCTTTGTATGCCTGGTATGGGCATTACAGAATTTCGAAACTGTTGAAACCGTCAGCGTCAACTATGGCCAGCGGCATAGCCGGGAATTGGATTATGCAGCCAAAATTGCCGCCCGTTTTGAGGTACGGCATACCGTCTATGATATCGGAAACTTCATGAAATCGATTGCCGATAGTACCCTGCTTAATCAGGGAGACCATAGTCATAGCCATCCGTCAGCCGCTAACCTGCCGGCTAGTTTTGTTCCCAACCGGAATGGATTGTTTCTGACGATTATTTCCAATCATGCCTTTCGAAATGGCGAGAAACGGATCAACTTGGTTACAGGTACATGCGAGACGGATTTTTCCGGGTATCCGGATTGCCGCGACAATTATATCAAGGCAAAAGCCGTTGAACTTTCCCTTGGGCTCGACCGTCCGGTAACCATTTACACCCCCTTGATGTGGAAAAACAAAGCCCAGGTCTTTGAAATGGCTTATAACGCAGGGAAGATTGATGAATTAATGGAACTTACCTTGACGTGCTATAATGGCAATGAACACATGAATGAATGGGGCCGCGGTTGCAGTCAATGTCCTGCCTGCAAGCTCCGGGAAAAAGGATTCGAAGAATTCCGGACAATGATCAAATAACATCTATTCAATGGAAGAAAATAAAGATCTCTACTATTTATCCGAGCACTTTGTATCCATTCAGGGTGAGGGGAATTGTGCCGGGCTAAATAGCCTCTTTCTCCGGTTTCATTTCTGTAATCTGACATGTACTTGGTGCGATACCAAGTATACTTGGCTTGCTGATTCCGGTAAATTTCAGCCTTATTCTTCCGAAGAACTTAAAGCCCTAATCCGCACGCACAATACCCGGCAGGTAATTTTAACCGGGGGTGAGCCGACTCTTTACCGGCTTGATAACCTTGTCGTGCCAGGGAAGAAATATCACGTAGAGAGCAATGGCGTTTTTATTCCCACCGAGCCCTTGGATATCACCATAGCCGACGGGACGGCTTTTAGGCGGGAGGGAATGGACGAATCCGTAATATGTCATTTTAATTGGGTAATCTCGCCTAAATTGTCAAACTCGCGGCAACAAATCAACGCGCATAGTTTAAGTTATTGGGCAAAAAAGGATTATTGCATATTTAAATTCATCATCCGGAATGAGTCGGATCTGGACGAAATGGAAAGTACTTTAAAAACGTTTAACATTGCCGGAAATAAAGTGTATGTTGGTTTGGAAGGACAAAACTTGGAATCGCAATTAAAACCGGCCTTGGTTGATGAAATAATCAGACGCGGCCTTAACTTTTCGCCACGCCTGCAGGTGATGCTATGGGGCGCAAGGAGAGGGAAATAAACAATATTCCAGCAATCTTGACGACCTCGTAAAAAGTCGATTTTGCCCTGTTTTGTCATTCCGTGCTCGACACGGAATCCAGTGTTTTCAAGTAGTTCTGGAGACCGGCTTTCGCCAGTATGACGGTTAGAGGTACTTTTTGCGAGAGCAGCAATCCTAACACCAGCGGAAATTTTATAAAATTAAGGAGTCCACTGATGAAATACGTAATAAGTAGACAATTCAGATTTGAGGCCGCCCACCGGCTGTTGAAGAATTATACCGGCAAGTGCACCAATAATCATGGCCATTCCTGGCTTATCAAGCTGCACCTGGAAGGCGATAATCTCGATGATAAGGACATGCTTATTGACTTCCAGGAGCTAAAAATCCTGAAAGCCTGGATTGATGAAAACCTGGACCATGCCTCTTTGCTATGGGAAAATGATCCCATGTGCCGGTATATTAAAGAATCGGGACAACGAATTTATGTCACGAAAAAAAATCCTACCTCCGAGCATATTGCGGAAGTAGTCTTACATGAGGCGATCCGGTTATTCGAAAATTCGCGAATCAAAGTACAATGCATAGAAGTAAATGAAACCTGCACCACCGGGGCAAAAATAATTCCATAATTCCAAATAACCGTTGATAATTTGGGGGGCTTAAGAACATTTTATGGAAAACTTTCATTATTTGGGTAAAAAAGTAAACGCGCCTTCCAAACAACTTGATACCTTTCCAAAACCCGTGCACGTGCAAACAGTGAAATTCGAGAGCAATGAGCTGACAAGCGTCTGCCCTGTTACTCATCAGCCCGATTTCAATACGGTAACTATTGAATTTGCACCGGATAAACTTTGTATCGAAAGTAAAAGTCTAAAACTTTACCTATGGTCGTTCCGCGAAGAACCCATATTCGCGGAAGGATTGGCCAATGTGATCGCCGAAGACATTTTTCATGCCGTTTCGCCGCTCTGGTGCAAGATAACGCTTGTGCAAAATATCAGAGGGGGGATGCAATTATCCGTTGTTGCTGAAAAAAAGCTCTAAGCTGATATTACGACAGTTATCCTGGAGCGACTGCGAGGACCGCTTAACTTTTCACCATTCACCCTATTGGTCCTTGCGCAGATCGCTTTCCCAGGCATGGTCATTGATGGTCGGATTCACTTCCCGGTCATTGGCGAGGAGCTGTTCCTGCAAGGTGATTTGTTCTCTCGCATTGTAGATATATGACCTTTCATCATGCCGGTGCGGAAAGTTAGGAAATAATTATGATGTTCCCCAAATGAATTCCTTGCAAAAGCCTCTTGACATTTCCGATCCGTTAATTATAGTGACAATCAGCACATCCGCCAAGCCTCTGTTTCTTCTGAAGCACGCTCAATCTTGGCGGATTTTTTATTTATCCTGAGGCCGCATGAAATATATCAAACCGCCTCTTACCTTCGAGGAACAAGCAAACCTCCTCATCAATCGTAGAGATAGCTTTCCGGACGCCGTTGACCAATATCTTCACCTTGAAACACGGAGCATTCGGGCAAAGATTGCCCCATCTGGAAATACAATGTGTTAAAAAAATCAGAAATGGCTTGAATACGGTAGGTTTCTTAAAAGCCATGTGAAAGTCAGTAATTGACGGATTGTTATAAGTATGCAATATAATAATGAGTGATTGTGCGGCAAAAGAATATAGTCCCGATTTCTACGATTACCCATAAATAAAGGAATCTATGGCCAATTGCAAATAACCGACTATCACGCCAAATATTATGCCCATGAGTTGACGAAGCGTTGTTCTTCGGACAATCTGGAAAAACTGGCCGCCTCCCTCATGGATGCCCAGGTTGACCTGAACCCTCATCAGGTTGAGGCGGCACTTTTTGCCTTCAGATCGCCCCTTTCTCGCGGGGCGATATTGGCCGATGAGGTAGGTCTTGGCAAAACCATTGAAGCGGGTATTATTCTCTCCCAGATATGGGCCGAGCGGAAGCGGAAAATTCTCATTATCGTTCCATCCAGCCTGAGAAAACAATGGAGTCAGGAATTGCAGGAGAAGTTCTTTCTTCCCTCCATGATTCTTGAAACAAAGTCCTATAATCAGCATATCAAACAGAAAAGCCGGAATCCCTTTCAGCAGAGTGAAATCGTCATAACTTCCTTCCAGTTCGCCCGCAACAAGGCAGACCGGATCCATGAAGTTGCCTGGGATCTCGTCGTGATAGACGAAGCCCACCGACTGCGGAATGTTTACAAGCCTTCCAACAAGATCGCCCGTGCCATCAAGGATGTTCTTACCGGTGTGCCCAAGCTGCTGCTCACAGCCACGCCTTTGCAGAATTCCCTGATGGAGCTGTACGGGCTGGTCAGTTTTGTCGATGATCATACCTTTGGAGATATCCGGAGCTACAAAAGCCAGTTTGCCCGCTTGAACACCGATATCAACTTCGACGATCTGAAGGCCCGTCTTGCGCCCATCTGCAAACGAACCCTGCGGCGTCAGGTGCTCGAATATATCAAGTACACGAACCGCATTCCCATCACTCAGGAGTTCGTTCCTACGCCGGATGAGCAGGTGCTCTATGACCTCGTGTCCGAATATCTCCGCCGGGAAAGCCTTCAGGCCCTGCCCGCCAGCCAGCGCACCCTGATGACCCTCGTCCTTCGGAAGCTCCTGGCCTCTTCAACCTTTGCCATTGCCGGCGCCCTGGACTCGTTGGTCAGACGATTGAAAGCGAAATTGAAAGACGCCCATCGCTTGTCATCTCCGATTGAACCTTCGGGAGCGACATTATTTCTTGAAGAAAAGTTGGCCGAAGACTATGAAATACTTGAGGATATCAAAGATGAATGGGAAGAGGACGTCGTCGAGGAAGAACTTTCCGCCGAAGACATTCAGACCATGACGCGGGAAATTGGCGATCTGGAAGCGTTTCGTGATCTGGCGGTATCCATCACCCAGAACGCCAAAGGGCAGGCTCTGCTCCTGGCTCTCAAGGCGGGGTTTGCCAAAGCAGATGAACTGGGGGCTAGCAAGAAGGCCATTATTTTCACGGAATCAAGAAGGACGCAAGAATACCTCGTCCGCGTCCTTTCCACGACGGAATATAACGGGCGAATTGTCCTGTTCAACGGTTCCAACAACGATCCCCTGTCGCGGGAGATCTACCGGACATGGCACGAAGAGCACGAGGGTACTGATAGAATCTCCGGTTCCCGGACGGCTGATATGCGGTCCGCCCTGGTGGACAGATTCAAAGGGCAGGCCCAGGTTATGATCGCTACGGAAGCGGCCGCGGAAGGGATCAACCTGCAATTCTGCTCCCTCGTCGTCAATTACGACCTCCCGTGGAATCCACAACGGATCGAGCAGCGGATCGGGCGTTGCCACCGTTACGGCCAGGCCCATGACGTTGTTGTGGTCAACTTCCTCAACCGGAACAATGCCGCCGATCAGCGCGTCTTTGAACTGCTTTCGGAGAAATTCACCCTCTTTAACGGCGTCTTTGGCGCCAGTGATGAGGTGCTGGGGACCATCGAATCGGGCGTGGATTTCGAGAAACGGATCGTCAGGATTTATCAGGAATGTCGAACTCCGGAAGAGATCCAGGCATCCTTCGACAAACTCCAGCGGGAGCTGGAGCCGGAAATAGACGAGAACATGAAGCTCACCAGGAAAAAGCTCCTGGAAAACTTCGACGAAGAGGTTCATGAAAAACTGCGGGTCAACCTGAAAGAAAGCACGAAGTACCTGAGCAGGTACGAAAATTGGCTTTGGGAGCTGACCGGCCATTACCTCCGGCCCCATGCCGACTTTCTTCAGGGAGAAACGGCATTCCGACTTAAGGAAAACCCCTTCAAAGGAGATTCCGTTCCTTTTGGACTGTACCGGATGGGACGGAACGTAGAGGACGCCCATATCTACCGGATCGGACACCCCCTCGCACAGAACATCCTGAACGCCGCAACAGGGAAGGCTTTGCCGGAAGGAGACATCCGGTTTGACTATTCAGGACATCCGGTGAAGATTTCCATTTTGGAGCCGATGGTGGGGAAAACCGGCTATCTATCCCTTGTCGGCATGTCCGTCGAATCCTTTGAAACGGAAGATTACCTGATTTTCTCTGCCGTTACGGAAGATGGGGCCTTTCTGGACGAAGAACAGGCGCAGCGGTTGTTTTCGCTGCCGGGGGAATGCCGGGGACTGAAGAGCTCAATTATCTGCCGCGACAAACTTCAAAACGCATTTGAATCTCGTCAGAGCCTGATTATTGAGGCCATCAGCGCCAGAAATAGCCATTTCTTCGACCGCGAGATGGAAAAACTTGAGAAGTGGGCGGATGACCTGAAAAGCGGCCTGGAATTCGAGTTGAAAGAACTGGATCGGGATATCAAGTTTCAGAAGACCGAATCAAAGAAAATCCTCATATTAGAGGATAAACTGACAGCCCAGAAGGCCATCAAGGAACTGGAAAAGAGGCGCAATGCCATGCGCCGCAACCTTTTCGAAGCCCAGGACGAGATCGAAAACCGTAAAGAAGGGTTGATCGCGGATGTGGAAGCACGGTTGCGGCAGCGGATTCAAACGTCGGAGTTGTTTGCTATCCGCTGGCAGGTGGTGTAGCGTACTATGTCAATATTACTAATAAATATGCGAAAACGACCGAATTGTTATCTGCGAATTGGTCAAGGTGACTTCGGAAGAAACTTCGGAGAAAGCATGATCAGAGCATGTCGATAAGGGTGATAAATGGATAAAGAGTCATTTATCAAGGGGGTGGAGGAACTACCCAGAAAACTACCCAGAAAAACATGGACATGATCGCGGTCAATCCATCAATAAGCCGCAAATTTATTAAATAAAATACAAAGTCGGCCTGGCCTGGATCGGTGCGAAGTGTCAGGCTTTCTCTGATCGGTTTGCCGGCGTCGGCAAACCGATCACGGGCAGCAAGGGAGAGAGGTCGGAGCATAATCCCCCGGCGTCGTATATTAAGGAGACCAAGAATCGGATTCAAATAAAGCGAGACACTACCCAGATGACATTCGAAAAGGAGGAGGCATGAAATACGATGAAATCGGATACTGGTCAGAACTTAAGCTTGATATCGTCCGGGAGTATGCCGGCGTCTACTCCCGGATATTAAATGCACAGCAAAATCCGCCCTTTTACCATCTTTACATAGATGCCTTTGCCGGTGCTGGCGCCCATGTTTCAAAGCGAACTGGTGATTTTATCATGGGGAGTCCTCAGAATGCGTTGCTGTTGAACCCTCCTTTTCGGGAATATCACCTGATCGATTTGGATAGTGAAAAGGTAGATCTACTCAAGCAGATGGCTGCGGCATATTCGGAAATGAACGTGAACATCCATGCAGGAGACTGCAACGAGATTTTGCTCCGCGAAGTTTTTCCGCGTGCCAGATTTGACGATTACAGAAGGGCGCTTTGTCTCCTTGATCCATATGGATTACATCTAAATTGGGATGTTCTGCTCACTGCCGGACAAATGAAGAGCATTGAAGTCTTCCTTAATTTTCCTGTTGCTGATATGAATAGAAACGTCCTGTGGAAAAATTCAGAGAAGGTTGATCCGGAACAGGCGGCGCGCATGACGGCTTTCTGGGGCGATGAATCTTGGCGGCAAGCAGCGTATGATACAACCGGAAACTTATTCGGTTACGAAGAGAAAACATCCAACAAAGAAATTGTGCAGGCTTTTCGAAAAAGATTGAAGAAAATTGCAGGATTCAAATATGTCCCGGAACCAGTTCCCATGCGGAACAGCAAAGGAGCCACCGTATATTACTTGTTCTTTGCCTCGCAGAAACCGGTGTCAGAGAACATTGTAATCGACATTTTCAACAAATATCGCAACAAAGGAATTATCTGATGGCAGTCAAATCCACAATCGAATGGACTGGATCAACCTGGAACCCGGTGACCGGTTGCACAAAGATAAGCCCCGGCTGCAAGCATTGCTACGCCGAACGTATGTCCAAACGCCTACAGGCCATGGGACAGAAGAACTATGTCAATGGCTTTAATCTGGTACTTCATCCCCACGTTTTGGAACTGCCCCTAGCATGGAAGAAGCCTCAGACCATCTTTGTCAATTCCATGAGTGACCTCTTTTTGCAGGATGTTCCGACGGACTTTATCAAGAAAGTCTTCGATGTCATGCAAAGGGCGCATTGGCATACCTTTCAGGTGCTGACAAAGCGGGCGGAACGTCTTGTGGAGTTGAACCAGGAATTGCCTTGGCCCAGCAATATCTGGATGGGAGTCAGCGTGGAAAACAGCGACTATGGGTTCCGTGCAGACCTTCTGCGGTTGACAGATGCCCATGTCAAATTCCTTTCAATTGAACCGCTATTGGGATCGCTTTCCGGCCTCAGTCTGGAGGGAATAGACTGGATTATTGTCGGTGGTGAGTCCGGTCCTGGCGCCCGTTCGATGAAAGAAGAATGGGTCGTCGAAATCAAGGAGCATTGTTTACGATTGAATATTCCCTTTTTCTTCAAGCAATGGGGCGGATTTCGCAAAAAGAAAGCCGGGAAAGAACTACAAGGAAGGATATGGGAACAAATGCCCCGGCAATACCAAAATATGGTTCCAGTGGCGCTGGCCTGAACGAGAGTCGGAAAACGCAATGCGAGGCTTTGGACTTGAGGCAGGCAAAACACTATAAGTAATATGAATAGCAACCAAAAACTCGAACTGACCTGGTTTCCAGAGAAGTAAAGCTGATGGCACCAAAAGGGTAACACGTGAGGTCGCATAGGGGAAAACGATGAAATATCGAATCTATATTGATGAAGTCGGCAATCCTGATTTGGAAAGCTCGGATAATCCGAATCACCAATTTCTTAGTCTCACTGGAGTGATCATAGAGCTAGGATATACCGCCTCTGTCGTACATCCTCAAATGGAGGCGCTCAAACAGCGCTATTTTCATGCACATCCTGATGAGCCGATTATTTTACACCGCAAAGAAATGTTTAACAATCGCCATCCATTTGAGGCCTTATCCGATACTGCTACCAGAAAATCTTTTGATAATGATCTCCTTAGCCTTATGAAAGATTGGCAATACACGGTGCTTTCCGTTTGCCTTGACAAGAAAAAGCATAAAGAGACGTATTCGGTATGGCGTTTTGATCCTTATCACTATTGCCTACAGGTCTTACTGGAGCGGTTTGTATTCTTTTTGAAAAGAAATGATGCCTGTGGTGACGCTATGGCGGAGTCGCGCGGTGGCAAGGAGGATAGACGTTTGAAGGACTCTTTCGAGCGGCTTTGGCAAAATGGGACGGATTATGTTGCGCCGGAACAGTTTCGGGCATGCTTAACAAGCCGTCACCTGAAGGTAAAAACAAAAGCAAACAATATTGCCGGGCTTCAGCTTTGTGATTTGGTCGCCCATTCAAGCCGAAATGAGATCCTGCGAGAACAGGGCGTATTGGCAGGGCGTGTTTTACCCTTCGGCGAAAAGGTAATAAAGATTCTTCAAGGTAAATATGATCAGGAGGGGCAGCGCTGTTTTGGGAAGAAATTCATTTGAGGTCAAAATAAAAAAGGCCCTTGCGGGCCTCCGATGGCTTCGCCATCCACCTCCGGATAACCGGATTAAAAATACTATGACAAATGGCTTTACAAATGTCAAGATTTTTCTATAGTCAAATTGGCGCTGGAATATGAAACATAGCTGTGAGGAAACATAGAGTTGAATCAGATGGAACGAACTTTTTTATTGAACTTTTCCGAAGCAGCCACCGGATCTAAAATGGGGCCGCGGCATCAAGATGATCCTGGAGCGGGAACCGGCCACCGAGTTCGAGGAGGTGGGTACAACGCTGTTTGTCGCAAGGTTCTGGAGGAAGGGACTGGAAAAAGGCATCATCGAAAAAACCGTCGTACCTTCGGAAGAAACTTCGGATAAAATCCTGGCAATTATCAGGTCGGACATGAAGGCTACAGCGCGCCACATGGCGGAAATGCTGGGATTGTCTTCAAGAGCTGTTGAGATGCAGCTTGCCAAGCTCAAGCAGGATGGAAAGCTCAAGCGGGTCGGCCCCAAGAAAGGCGGCTGCTGGGAGGTAAACAGGGATTGATGGCGACGGGGCTTTGTCATTCCCGCAGAGGTTTTGGGCGGTAATCCATGATTACCCTGATCACCTTGCCGGCATCGGCAAACCGATCAGGGGCGGCAAGGACGTATGTCGGTGGAACAAATCAGTGAAGTTTAGGAATGGATAAAGCGTTCCATCTGGAGAAGCTGGAGGGGCTACCCAGAAAATCATGGACGTGACTACCGCCAATAAGCCGCATCAGGTTAACGGAAACAATTTAAAACTCTGACCCTTTTTAACTTTTTCAAGGGGGCAAGATGTATCTTTCCAAAATTACAATTGAGAATTTTCGGTGCTTCGGTGAAGGTGGCAATCGCTTTGAGTTGCCTTTGCGGTGCGGACTGACTGCTTTGGTGGGTGAAAATGATGTGGGAAAGAGCGCTATCATTGACGCACTGCGTTTCGTACTGGGAACAACCGATCAAGAGTGGTATCGGCTCGAAGATACCGACTTCCATGATGGAGGGACATCCCACGAAATCAGGATCGTCTGCAAGTTCGAGGACTTGAACATGCGGGACAAAAGAGCCTTCGTCGAATACCTTACTTACGGCGAAATGGGCAATAGCGAGCCAGTTTTTTACCTCCATTGGACGGCCAAGGATACAGGGGAAACGCTGAAAGGGCGACCTTACCGACGTGTTGAGGTTCACTCGGGCAAAGACGGTGATGGTCCAAGCATTGATCCAAAAGTGCGCGAACTATTGCGCGCTACCTACCTGCGGCCTCTGCGCGATGCAGAGTACGCCCTGTCCGCTGGCCGAGGTTCTCGTCTGTCTCAGATTCTCCATCACACGGATCAGATCAAGACTGCTGGAGTCGGGTATGATTCCTCTATTGAGATCGATCCAAAAACACTCAATGTCCTCGGCATCGGCGACCTCGCCAATTCTCTTCTTGAGAAGCAAAAAGGGATCACGGCTACGCGTAATAAGATAGATAAGCATCTTGATGGGCTTTCCCTACGTGGGAATGTTATCAAAACTAATATCAAAGTCAGTGGGGCGAATGCCCCCCCCGATGTCCGCCTACGGCTGTTATTGGAGAAGCTTGACCTCAAAATTGACGGGGCAGGTAAACTAGGATTGGGTTCCAATAACCTGTTGTTCATGGCCTGCGAACTTCTTCTCCTTGCTCAAGAAGATGAAGGAACCAAATTGCTGATGATAGAAGAACCGGAGGTCCACCTCCATACACAGCGTCAGTTACGGGTGATGAAATCTTTACAGGAAGAGGCCAAAGAAAAAGGTATTCAGGTCATCGTTACTACCCACAGCCCCAATCTTGCCTCAGCCATTGAACTGGCAAATATGGTGATGATTCGTAATGGACACGCCTTCTCGCTGGCCGAGGAAGAAACGAAGTTGGAACCTTCAGATTACAGATTTCTCAAACGCTTCCTCGATGTTACTAAAGCTAATCTGTTCTTCGCACGTGGTGTGATGATAGTAGAGGGTGATGCAGAAAACATCCTCCTGCCCACGTTGGCGAATATCCTCGGTCGTGATTTTACGGAACATGGTGTTTCCGTTGTCAATGTCGGCAGCGTGGGTTTGCGCCGCTATGCCCGGATTTTTCAACGCAAGAACCTAGAAAGAGATGGTAATCTTGATATCCCAGTTGCCTGCGTGACAGACATGGATGTTATGCCAAACTGTGCACCCGTCATTATTGGGAAAATTAATGACAGTGACGAATGGCCGGCGAAGAAAAGCCGCCGATGGTTGGCCAAGAGAGATATCGGCGGTGAAAAGGCTCTAACCGCACATCGTGACATAAAGTATGCAAAAGCCTCCGGTCAGTGCGTTGAAACCTTCATCTCTGATGAATGGACTTTGGAATATGATCTTGCACTAGGTCCCAGGGACAAGAACAATAGATTTTCAGACAGCTTAGCCGAGGATGTCTTTGTAGCAGTCTGTCTCGCCGAAAAAGATGACGACATCAATTCCCAAAATATTAAAAAAGCCGATGTGGAGAAGGAGGTAGTGAGTGAATTCGCTGCCATGAGAATGGCAGCGGTAGCGAAAGATGGATGTACCGATCAAGAGGTGTTGGCGTCGAAGATCTATGCAAAGTTTATGAAGAATGGTGTTTCCAAGCCAATTACTGCGCAGTACTTGGCCGAACGATTGCAGTCCAAACACATAACCGGGGCATTGACATCCGATCAATTGCGGGCAAGGCTTCCGAAGTATCTTGTGGCGGCCATCGACTATGTAACGGGGAATGGTGCCGTGGAGTTCAACGCTGCTGAAAAGGAACTGGTCAATGACTAAGGACTTGCCATTTGTCCTACCCGTCATTACGGATGAGGATATCTGTTGGGCGACAAATCTTTTTGAACTTCCGGCTACAGCATTCTGTGGAGAAGATAGGACTGATCCGCGCCAAGAAGTCCTGAAGTCCATGATACCAATCGACGTCGCAGCCTGCCCTGGCAGTGGGAAAACAACCCTCTTGGTGGCGAAGTTGGCAATTCTGGCGTTGAGGTGGCAGTACCGCACACGTGGCATCTGCGTTCTTTCTCATACCAACGCAGCACGCCACGAAATCGAGGCGCGCATCGGTCATACCGCTGTTGGGCGGCGCTTGCTCGGTTATCCCCATTTCATCGGAACTATTCATGGTTTTGTTAATGAATTCCTCGCCTTGCCATGGCTACGGTCTAAAGGTTACCCGATCAAGATAATCGACACTGACATATGCCGCACAATGCGCTGGAGTAACTTACCTTTTAAAATTCGAAGTGGCCTTGAAAGCAATAACCACAATTCCTCGGTTTTATCTGTCAAATCTCCCGAATTTAGTTTAGGTGAGGTGCGTTGGGGTAAGCAAAGAGTACTCAGAACAGAGACACCTACATATTGTGCTATGAAAATAGCGTGTCAACTATCCGCAACGAAAGGATATTTCTGTTATGATGAAATGTTTATGTGGGCATCAGAGTTGATGACAAATGTTCCTGGAATTGTTCTGATGATCCGCGAACGCTTTCCACTATTGTTTGTCGACGAAGCACAGGACAATAGTGAAGAACAATCCGCAATTCTCCACCGCATTTTTATGGATGGTGATGGATCGGTTGTCCGCCAACGTTTTGGTGATGCGAACCAGGCGATCTTTGATTTCATAGATGCAAAGGAAACAACTACAGACGGATTTCCAATTGACTCAATAAAGAAGGATCTGCCCAACAGCCATCGCTTTGGACAAAATATAGCAAACTTGGCAGATCCGCTTGGCCTCAGCCCTTACGGTTTGAAGGGACATGGCCCCAAACAAAAAAATCTATCAATCAACAAATCAGAAGCGCAACATACCATTTTATTATTCGATGAAAATAACATAGACAAGGTATTGGCTGCTTATGGGGAACTGCTCATTGAAACTTTCTCAGAGCAAGCGTTGCGAGAAGGCACTTTTACAGCCGTTGGCCAAATCCATAGGTATAATGGAGACGATCATAAGCCACGCCACATTGGTCATTATTGGTCCGACTATGATCCGGAACTATCAAGCAAAGAACCAAAACCACGGACTTTCATGCAATATGTATTTGCAGGACTACGGGATTCACAGACAACCGGCCAAACTCATTTGGCCGTTGAAAAGATTGCTGAAGGTATTCTCCGCTTATCCGGAATGGCAGCGGGCGGGGCTATGCGCCCTCATCGTAGACACAACCATCGGTATGTATTAACAATTTTAGAAGATTTTTCAGTTGTCCGAAAGACATACGAGGATCTTATCGCTAAATTTGCGATGGAGAGAGATATCCCTACGAAAGAGACATGGAATGGGCTTTGGAGGGGTGTTGTGCATAATGTCGCCACGACTATTGCGGGGGTATCCCTTTCTAATCCAGATGCTCTCGGCTTCCTTGAATGGAAATATGGGGACGGAGCACCAGTTGTTGTTTCCATTGCCCAAAAAAGCCACGACAACATCTATCGCTTTTCCAGGAACAACAAGGAAGTTGCCGTTAAAGTTGGTTCAGTCCACTCAGTAAAAGGTGAGACCCACACGGCGACGTTGGTGCTAGAGACATTTTGGCATAATCACAATTTGGAATCAATTATAAATTGGTTGTGTGCCGATCAAAAGGGGTTTGTAAAACAAAGTATGAGGATCAAGAACCGCCTCAAAATCCATTACGTTGCCATGACTCGCCCATCGCACCTCCTTTGCCTGGCGATGAAGCGAAGCATTTTCGAAGACAATAAGGGAAGTATAGACATGAGCAAAGTACAGAAGCTGGAACAGTGCGGTTGGCAGGTCAAGACGATAGAGTAGGTTAGTGATAAATAATAAACTTTCTGGGATTGAAGACGAGGAGCCATAAAACAGACCACCGTCTACAGAATAGCCCTGATTACGCATTTAAAGGTATTGTTATTAATGGCAAACAAACACTCAAAACTCGAACTGACTTGGATCGGCAAGGAAAAGCGGCTGAAGCTGGAGCCGCGGATCTTGATTGAAGATCCTGATCGTTCCTACGGTGACCGGAATACGGAGAACATGCTGATCTTCGGGGATAACTTGCTGGCGCTGAAGGCGCTGGAGCAGGAATTTTTCGGACGATTCAAATGCAGCTATATAGATCCACCTTTCAATACACAACAGGCATTTGAGCATTATGACGACGGTTTTGAGCACTCAATCTGGCTGTCGCTTGTCCGTGATCGCATTGAGATAATACGTCGTTTGCTTTCCGAAGACGGCACCCTGTTCGTTCATATAGACGACAACGAGCTCGGTTATCTCGTAGTTTTACTGGATGAAATTTTTGGAAGAGCAAACAGAATTTCTGTCATAACGTTCAAACAAGGGGCAGCTACAGGGCACAAGGCAATAAATCCGGGTGTGGTAAGCACCTCTAATTTTCTTTTAATTTATGCAAAAAACAAAGTTTTTTGGAAGCCTAACCGGGTTTATACCGCAAAAGCTGATCGAGATAAAAGATATGGTCATTTTATAATAAACAAGCAGGACCATTTTTCGAAGTGGTGCTTTACTACTTTGGCTAAGGCTTTTGCAGCCAGCCTTAATATGCCAGAGCGTGGAATTAAGAAAGCATTGGGTGATGATTTTGAAGAAAAATTAACTCAATTCGTCATTGAAAACGCAGGGCAGGTAATACGTCAAGCAAGACCCGATTATAATGCCGTTAGTAGTGATGCAAGGGCAATGATTGATGCATCACGTAACAAAAAAGATGAGATATTGCTTCTCAAACGAGACGAGTACTCAGATATGTACTTTGCCCGTGGAGAGAGAATCTTATTTTATTCAGATAAGCTGAAGTTGATTGATGGTGAATATGTTACTGGTGAGCCATTAACCAGTATTTGGGATGATCTTCTTTCGAACAATCTGCATAATGAAGGTGGCGTTCATTTTCCCAAAGGGAAGAAACCGGAAGGATTGATAAAGCGTTGTTTCGATCTAACGACAAAACCCGGTGACTGGGTTCTTGATTCATTTGCAGGGTCTGGAACTACTGGTGCTGTGGCCCACAAAATGGGACTCAAATGGGTAATGGTGGAATTGGGAGATCACTGTCAAAGTCACATACTGCCTCGTATGAAGAGTGTTTGTAATGGCACTGACCAAAGCGGCATCTCCAAGGCCGTCAACTGGCGGGGGGGCGGCGGTTTCAAATATTACTACATGGCCCCGAGCCTTTTGAAAAAAGACCATTACAACCAGTGGGTCATAAATGCCGATTACAACGCACCGATGCTGGCCGCCGCCATGGCGAAGCATGAAAACTTCCGTTACAGTCCCGACGAGGTCCGTTACTGGAAGCAGGGTCAGTCCTCGGAGAAGGACTTCATTTTTACTACCACGGTCCATCTGACACCGGAACACCTGGACAGAATCCACGAGGAAATGCAGTCCGGCGAAAGCCTGCTGATCTGCTGCAAGTCCCACTTTGATGGGGCCGACGGCAAGTATGACAGCATTACGGTCAAGAAGATCCCTTCCATGCTGCTGGGGAAGTGCGAATTTGGCCGGGACGACTATAGCCTGAATATTGTGGACATGCCGCTGAATGGCAGTGAAACGGAGTTTGTACCTTCCGGTCCGCCTGTCATGGAAACGAAAAAAGAGAAAAAGAAGGCAAAGGCCGGGCAGTCCGATCAGATGAGTATCTTTGAAGACATGGAGGAATAAAGACTGGATGCCCGACAAGAGATCTCGGGCATGACGGATGATTTTTATGGAGGTTGAATGGACAAACATGCCGCGTACATCAAAAACCGTCTGAGCCTGCGTCCTCCCCAAACCGAAAGCTTGGGAATCCTCGCCGGACTTATGGATGTCCTGCCGCTTCGAAAAAACGTCGATCTTGCCGCCGAGCAGGAAAAGGTGCGAGACTACGCCGGACAATGGGCGACAGAGAAAGGTACTGATGCGGTTTTTACCGAATTCGAGCGCAACTTCCCCTGCGTTTGCTTTGCTCTGGCGACGGGCGTGGGAAAGACCCGCCTCATGGGCGCCTTTATCGCCTGGCTCAACCAGGCCAAGGGAATCAAAAACTTCTTTGTTCTGGCTCCGAACCTGACCATCTACAACAAACTCATCGAGGATTTCTCCAATTCCCGCAGCCCCAAATACGTCTTTCCCGGCATCGGCGATTTTGTCCACCGCCCGCCGGGGATCATCACGGGTGACAACTACACGAGCCGGGGAACGCTTTCCCTATTCGACGAATCCATCAATATCAACGTCTTCAACATTTCCAAGATCAACGCGGAAACGAAGGGCGGTAAACAGCCCCGGATCAAGCGGCTCTCCGAATACATCGGCCAATCCTACTTCGAGCAGTTGTCAAATCTGGACGACTTGGTGATCCTCATGGACGAATCGCACCATTACCGGGCCGAACGGGGCATGCAGGTCATCAACGAATTGAATCCGGTCCTGGGGATTGAATTAACAGCCACGCCCAAAACTGAAACGGGGGGCACGAAGCTTTTCAAAAACGTTATCTATCAATATGGCCTGGGCATGGCCCTGGAAGACGGTTTTGTCAAAGAGCCTGCCGTGGCGACGCGGAAGAATTTTGACCCTTCGAGTTATGGTCGGGAAGAGCTGGATCGAATTAAGCTGGAGGACGGTATCCGCATTCACGAGGACACCAAGGTGGCCTTGGAGATTTATGCCCGTGATGAACAATGTAAACCCGTGAAGCCCTTTGTGCTGGTGGTGACAAAAGACACCGATCACGCCTCGCAGATCAAAGGCCTGATCCAGTCAAACGCCTTCTTTGAGGGGCGATACAGCGACAAGGTCATGGAGATCCATTCCAACCAGCGAGGAGAGGAAAAGGAGGAAAACATCCAGCAGCTCCTGACCCTGGAAGATCCGGAAAACAAAATCGAGATCGTCATCCATGTGAACATGCTCAAGGAAGGGTGGGATGTCACCAATCTCTATACTATCATCCCCCTGCGCACGTCCGCATCGGAGACGCTGACGGAGCAGACCATCGGGCGCGGCCTGCGCCTGCCCTACGGCAAACGCACTGGCAACGACAAGGTGGACAAACTGACCATCGTCGCCCACGACAATTTCCAGCGCATCATCGAGGAGGCCAACAAGCCCGGCTCCATTATCAAACAGAAGAACATCATCGAGATCGATCCGGCTGAATACGAAGGGCGCAAGGAAGTGGTTGTCGCCAAGGCAACCCTGGAAGAGAAGATGGAGGCCGAAAAGGCAATAATAGACGCCATGCCGGAATCAAAGGAAAAGGCAGCGGCGGGCTTGACGCTTGAGATTCGTAAAACCATTCTTGAAACCCTCCCCCAGGTAAATAATCGGGTGAAGAGCGCTGCGGAGCTGACCACGGAAGAGATCAAAGAGATCGTTGTCGAGAAAGTTAAGCAGACGATACTGGCGGACCCGCAGCAAAACCTGTTTGTCGCCGAGATCATCGCAGAGATCAGGAATGCCTACAACGATACCGTCAGCGAATATATTGGGAATATTATCGAGATTCCCCGCATTGTCATCCAGCCGTCGGACGAAGTGGATTCCGGGTTCCATGATTTAGAACTGGATGCAAAGAACCTCAATTACCAGCCCGTATCGGATGAAATTCTGATTCACTTTCTGGCGCGCAGGGAGAACAACGAGCAAACCCTGATCGGAAAGTACGGTATTGCCTCGGACAACCCGAAGAATATGATTCTTAACGAACTGATCAGTCTTCCGGAGATTGATTACGACACCCAGTACGACCTGCTGTATAAACTGGTGGGACAGGCTATTACGAAGCTGAAAAGTTATCTGGCTGAAGAGGAACTTGTCAATGTGGCTAAATTCCATAAAAAGGAGATTGCGGGGTTCATTTACGCCCAGATGAAGCCCCATTTCTATTGCACGACCAAATCTTTTGAAGAACCCATTGTCAAGCCGTTTACGGAAATCGAGGGGCACAACCTGACCAAGATCCAGGCGGACAGCATCCACCATTATACCGACACGATCACCCCGACCAGCGCGATCCCCCTAAAGGTTTTTTCCGGATTCAAGAAGGCCTGCCATTCTCTGTACAAGTTTGACGCCAAGGGAGAGAAGGACTTCGCCACCATCCTGGAAGGCGACAAAGACGTCGTCAAGTGGCTGCGCCCCGCACCGAAACAGTTCAAAATATATTGGGACCGCGATGCCCACACTTACGAACCGGACTTCGTCGTAGAAACGGCCGATACGATCTATCTTGCCGAGATCAAGGCCGATAACCAGTTGGAGCAGGCGGAAGTGCGGGAAAAGGCAAGGGCGGCGCTGCAATACTGCAAACACGCCTCGGAACATAACCGTAAGAACGGCGGTAAAAGATGGAAATACCTCCTGATCCCACACAGCGTGGTGCTGCCGAACATGAGTTTTGGTTATCTTGCCGAGAGGCGGGAGTTTGTGGAATAGGGTCTGACAAAACGACGGAATCCTTACATTCATGCTAACCGGCGTTGAAACCGAACTGTCTGCTGAGGCTTCTGCCAAACTATGCGGTGAACCATCTCCTGAAACATGGCAGGCCTTCCACCAGCAATTCCGGGACTGTTTTGCCCGGCGGGAGACCTGGGCACAGCTTTTTCATTATTGGATGGAGCGATGCGGCAAGGGGGTGCGAACGGAAGGAAGTGTCGCCGACCCCAAAGACGCGGGGTCTGACCGGGCTCGTCAGCGGTTTCTCAGCGATGCCGCCTGGGATGAAGAAAAGATCCTGGCTCGTTATCACAGGCAGGTGCGGGCGGCCCTGGGGTATCGGGAGGCGGCCCTGGTCTTTTTGGAGGCGGGTTTTACGAAGAAGGGCGAAGAATCTGCCGGAACGGAAAAACAGCCCTATGATTCATCCGGCCGCGTCCGGAATGGCCAGGTCGGGATTTTAGCCGTCTATGTCTCCCGTCACGGTGCCGTCCCCGTGGCTGCGCGCCTCTATGTTCCCGAGGTCTGGTGCGGTGAAGACCGGTGGGCGAAAAAAGACAAATGCCGCTTCCCGGCTGATTTCGGTTATCGAACAAAGACTCGGATTATCCTGGAGATGCTGGCCCAGATCCGGGAGGCGGAGATACTGCCCTTCCGGTATGTCCTGGTTGCAGGGCTTCCGGAGAGCGCCCGGGAATTGATCCAGGCTGCCGGGGCGCCAACCGATTTCACCTATTTCCTGCCGGCGCCCAGGGATATGGTGGTCTGGATCAGGAAAGAGGCCGTCTGGAAGCGGCGGGCCCGGCACTGGTGGGTGTGGCACTTTTACCAGAAGTACGTCCGGATCGTGAAGAGGATACCGGCGCCCCTGTACGCCTGGGCCTATGCGCGGCGGATTCGGGATTGCTTCTGGCATCGGCCGCCGGGTTCAGGGGCGGAGGTGGAGCAGAGCGGCGG
>JBAYKV010000025.1:0-22618 GCA_041664405.1 Syntrophales bacterium | reverse complement strand
ATCCTTCCATATGGATCAGGAAGCGGCGAAAAAGTCACTTTATGGGGGTCTCATCGCCAGCGGCATCCATACCGTTGCTGTCACCTTCAGGTTGCTGCTCATGACCGGCGTACTGACCAACAATCTGGGCTCGCCCGGCTTCGATGAGCTGCGGTGGTTGCGTCCGGTGCGGCCCGGAGACACACTGCGGGCCTTAGCCGAGGTTATTGATGTCCGTCCGTCCGCCTCGCGCCCGGATCGCGGCACCGTGCGCATGCGTTGCGCAACCTTGAACCAGCGGGATGAAACGGTGCAAACGGTTTTATGCACCCAGCTCCTGAAACGACGGACAACTGAGACCGGCTCATGATCGATGCTATCGAACCTTCCTGGGGAGGATTTTCCGGTATCGTTATCGGCATCGGCTTGAGCGCGGCCTGCGGTTTCCGCGTCATCCTGCCCTTTCTCGGCCTGAGCATCGCCGCCATGAATGGTTATGTCAGCCTGGCTCCGGAGTTTCAATGGATCGGGACATGGCCCGCCCTGATCGCCTTTGCGACGGCGGCGGCGCTGGAGATCGGGGCCTATTACATCCCCTGGATGGATAATCTTCTTGACGCTGTGACCACGCCTCTGGCTGTTGCCGCAGGAACAATCGCCGCCGCGTCGGTCATGAGTGATGTGTCGCCCTTCATGAAATGGTCGATTGCCCTGATTGCCGGCGGCGGCATGGCCGGCGCCGTTCAGACGGGTACGGCCCTCGTGAGAGGCATGTCCACCGTTGCGACGGGTGGCCTGGCAAACGTCGTGATTTCTACGTTTGAGCTTGCCGGGGCGGTCATTGCCACGACCCTGTCCCTGCTGGCGCCGGTAGTCGCTTTCACTGCCGCCATCATCATTGCTATATGGGTCATATGGAGGCTCCTCCATCGTCGGACGGGTGTTTCATGACCATCCTTTTATCGGTGTGATCAAACATTTCGATCCCTAGGTAATTGGCGCGCCCATTTCTAAGTCTGATCCGGCTCGTTGGAAAATGTGGAAAGAGGGGGCAATCTGACTTTAATTATGATAGGTAGGCTTTTCAAAAGAAGAGGAGGTTATGATCTATGCCGGTAACCATTGACGCCCGAGGGCTGGCCTGCCCGCAGCCCGTCATTATGGCGAAAAAAGCAATCGAGGAAAATCAACAGATAATCGTGCTGGTGGACAATGACATGGCCGTGGAAAACATCCGTCGCCTGGCCGTAAAAATGGCCTGCGGATTCTCCGTAATTGAAAAAGAGGGGGGAACCAGGAATATTTCCCTGGTGCGGACCGGAGCTATTGATGAGACTGAAAGGGGCAGGGGGCCCAGCGCTCAGGAAAATGAGCTGTCCTGCGCCGTCGTTGCGGGAAAGGAAACCGGCCCTCTCGTGGTCGTCCTGTCCGACAATCACATGGGACGGGGGGACGATGTTCTGGGGGATATCCTGATCCGGAGTTTTGTCCACACCCTGCTCCAGTTGAAACCCTTGCCGGATACGGTCATTTGTTACAACTCCGGGGTCAAACTGGTCGTGAAGGATTCTACTGTTGTCGATGATCTGCAGCAATTGGCCAAGGGCGGGGTGGATATTCTGGTCTGCGGGACCTGTGTCAACTATTTCGAAATTGGCGATCAGGTGGCCGCGGGCCATATCTCCAATATGTATGACATTGCTGAAACAATGGCGGGCGCCGGCCGTCTGCTCCGCCCCTGATGGAAGAACAAAGGTACGCCGTATTCCTGTTTCCCTCCGTCAGCTATGCCCTGAAGGCGGAGAAGATCCTCAAGGTCGCGGGAATCGCCCATAAGCTGATTCCCGTGCCCCGCCATATCAGTTCGGACTGCGGCGTCTGTGTGCGCATTACCGAGGATAAGCAACAGGATGTAGAGAGGGAGCTTCTTGGGAAAGTGGAATGGGACAAGGCGTTATTGTTGTAGGTAAAGAGTGAAAAGCGAGAGAGATTCCGTTGGATCGTGAAACCTGGAGATAGGCCATGCCCCTCGATCAATTAAACCACCCGATTATCTATTTCGATAACGCCGCCACGTCCTGGCCCAAACCTGCGGGAATGATGGCGGCGATGATCAATTATAATGAGCAGATCGGCGGCAGTCCCGGCCGCTCCGGGCACCGCTGCTCACTCGATGCGGGACGGATTATCCTGGAGGCCCGCGAGGCCCTGGCGGAGCTTTTCGGGTGCGACGATTCCCTCCGGATTGCCTTCACAAAAAATGCCACGGAGGCGCTGAACATTGCCCTGCTGGGCATCCTCAGCCCGGGCGATCATGTTATTACCTCCGGCATGGAGCACAATTCCGTCATGCGGCCCTTGCGATATCTGGAAGCTCAAGGGGTGCAAGTATCCGTTGTTTCCTGTTCAGCAGATGGCAGACTGAACCACGAGGATGTCCGGGCGGCGATTCGGCCCCAGACCCGTATGCTCGTCGTTACCCATGCCTCGAACGTGACGGGCACCATCCAGCCCATTGCCGAACTGGGGGAAATCGCCGGTCGCCATGGAATCCTCTTCTGCGTGGACGCGGCCCAGACGGCGGGGGCATTGCCCATCAATGTTGACGAGATGGCCATCGATTTCCTCGCTTTTTCAGGCCATAAATCCCTCTCAGGCCCTCAGGGGACGGGGGGACTTTATGTTCGGGAGGGATTGGAAAAGCAGCTCCGACCGTTGATGATGGGCGGCACGGGGAGCCGCTCGGAATTCGAGGGACAACCGGATTTCATGCCCGACAAATACGAGTCGGGGACCCCTAACACTATCGGGCTCGCCGGTCTGGGCGCCGGGGTCCGTTTTGTCCTTGCCGAAGGAGTGGAAACCATCCGCAGCAAAGAAGAAGGTTTGACGGCGCGATTCCTTGCCGGACTTGCCGCCCTGCCCGGCGTTACCGTCTATGGGCCTCCCGACGCCGCAAACCGGACAGCGTTAGTGTCCTTTAACATTGCCGGTGTTTCACCATCCGCGGCGGCCCTGGAATTAGATGAACATTTCGGGATTCTCTGCCGACCGGGACTACAATGCGCCCCCGCCGCGCACCGGACGATCGGGACCTTCTCCCGGGGGACGATCCGCTTTGGATTCGGTTATTTCAATACGGATGAGGAAATCGACCTGGCCCTGGAGGCGATACGGTCTCTGGCCGGTGTTGATGCACCGCATTAGGCAATCCGCCTTTACCGGTTCAGCCGGTTCTGCTTCCCCAAAAGGTGTTGTTAATAATTATATAAATATCAGGCTATGAACTACCCCGCAGTGGGCCGCAGGGTAGTTCATTAAGGTACGAATATCAAAATCACTGGATGCGTAAACGTCTAAAACAATCGACTTTCATATTCTCCATTGCGGGAGTACTTATGACGATGTCATTTCCAATCCGTAAGGATAAGACCGATGCTGATGCGATTTGAACTGGCATTGTAATCAAGCAGGCTCTCTCCATAACCGTTGAAATACTGTACATAGCCGCTGATTCGATTATTTTCTATAAATGGCAATGGGAACCCCCAATCGATCTGTGCAGCACCTTTATTGTCACCGAGACGGAGGTTATTGCGGAACATCACACCGAATTTGTGATCCCTCCAATAGTAGGAACCCCATATCTCGCCATATCCCATATATCCTTCAATTCCCGGGTTGTTGTCATTCTGTGCGCTTTCCGGTATTCTGTACCATGTTTTTAATAACAAGTTGAAATTGCTTCTCTCAAATCCGAAATTAGCGACAATTCTATTCCAGCTCCTGGAAAGTGGTTCGGCACGTCCATTCGATTGATGATTTATACCCACATTTATTATGCGCCCTTTTAGCCCAAATAGATCGTAATTCGTGCGAAAATTGAGAAGAAGTTCCGGTTCATAGTTTGTATCACGGAAGGGGGCAGAGAATGCTGTATTGTAAATCTGCCAGAAGGCAATCTGAGTATACCCAAACCATAAATCCATGTCCTTCCCTATGACATCCTCCCAAAGCTTTGTTTTGAAGCTTAACTGAAATTTTGCCTCAGCATTTTGCATGTTTTCAATTGGTTCGCCATTCGGTACAGGGGTTTTATTAGGCGTGGTGTTGTATGCTAACGGCAGGAAATAGGATGAACGGTGGCTCCTGACTATTGGAGCTTCTTTCCTGCTTAAAGGATCCAATTCCCATTGCCTGGACATGACGGAAGGCTTGTCAATAATCTTCGCTTTAGCGTCCGCTGCATCAGGGTCGGGGATTTTAGCCTGGGCAGGAGCTTGCCGTCCGGACAGATCATCGAAACATTTCAGACGTTCTATACTATTGCCAATTTTTGCGCAATCCGCCATGCTTTCGGCCAGGTCCGCAAGGGCGGCGCCACATAGGGGAAACAGGGCGGCAAAAAAGAAAATCTGCAAATATATGAGAACAGGAAGCAGTTTTTTTTCAGCATGTTGTAAAAAGAAAAAGGTTTTAAGCCTGTTGAAATATATCCCCGTGCAAGGCCCTTTAAACGGAAAACTGCCGGGAGTAACTGAATGCACTTCGAACAACGAGTGATAAGGGGTACGCCACGGGCCGTAGTTTTTCAATCTACTGAATATTCTGACCATCTCCATCTTCGTAATCCTATCCTTTCTCTCCCTAACTAACCGAAACATAATGCTGCGTATATTCATCATTTTTCTAAAAGCTATATTGCTTACATGGTCCGGATCGTTTCCTCTCGCGGCGATACGGCTATATCACAATAAAGATTGGACCCAAAGGGCAATTGACGAGAACTTCCGTTCATGAAAAGGCCAGGAAAGGTGAAATTATCAGCAATATGCCCGTCGCGATGATGATCTTCAAAGATAACCCCTTGTATTTGTGCAACTCAGGCACACGGTAAACGAGATAGGCCGGGATGAGGCAGCCGATAAGGCCGAATATGGGGCTGCATATCGAAGTGAAGGAGAGTACGGGAGCGTTCAGCAAGACCGCCCCCCAGGACACCAGGACCGTGAAGACCAGAATCCCTCTGGATACCAGAGCTTTGTTGATCTTATCTTCCGGCATGGTCCGACGCAGAACATTCATGGCAATACCTTGGCACGCTTCCCGGAATCCGAGGAATACGCCGAAGTATGCCGTCATGACCGCGAATATGTTAAGGATGAGCGACAAGATCTGCACCAGTGTGCTCCGCGCGCCGTGACCGGTCATCATCGAAGCGACCATGGCCAGCGCTGAGATGTTCTCCCGCGAAGCTTCCACCGCTGCATCATGACCCATCGCCAGGGTAAAGGACAGGGCATAAGAGAAAACCACTACGAACAGGACTCCAAAGGCGATGTTCATCGCCCGCATTGCCCTGTACCGGGCGACTTCGACGGACTTTGCCTTGGACCGGTAAGAAATGACCATCGGCGAAAGACTCTGGATAAAGAGGATGGAGGTAAGGGTGAAAGGCAGCATGATTATGGATTTATCGATCAGTTCGCCCAGGGCCGGCACGGCGCCGACATTTTTCAAACTCCAGGCCGGCACCATTGAAAGACCCAGGAAAGCAACGACGCAAAGCTTGGTCAGAACAAGGACGGTCGCTACTTTGAACAACAGCTTTTCCCCGCGCGAGGCCACAGCCACCAGGAAGATGATCAGCACCAAGCCGTAAAAAGGGTTCTCGGAAAGCAGCTTATTTGTCCAGCCGAAGGTATGGATGAAGGAGGCGCTGTCGTTGGTGATGGCCGTAGAATAAACAAAAACCCAGATTACCAGCATTATGAAATACAATATTCCAATAGCCATTCCCCAGTTCTTGCCCAGGTAGCTGGTTATCACTCCGGGGTAATCGGTGCACTCCCGGGCGTCGGCCAGGGTGTTCACGAACAGGCGCTGGAAGAGGTACATTGCGGGATACCCGATGGCAGACGATAGCAGGAACACCCATAGTCCCGTCAGTCCGACCTGGACGGGGAGGAAAACGATGCCGGCCCCGATGGCCATGCCGATGCTCATGATCACCCAGCCCCAGTCGATGCTGTCGAAACGGGTAGCTTCCTTCCATTGCCGTTTGCCCAGCTCCGACGTTTTGTCGGCTGACACCTGCCCAGCGAAGTCCGAACCGGTTGCGGGTTCTATGTTTTGATCCTCCCCTTCCATGGCGATATTCTCTGAATGACAGTTTACGGTTAAGCCTGACCGCTGCGCGGCGTCTTATCCTGAATGATATGGACCACGGTGGAATCGACGAGCTGCATGCCCTCCAGCGAGATCTTACTCAGGTTGCGGATGGATTCTTCCGCCGACCTTCCCAGCACGCCGTCATCATCGGAGAGCCCGTAGCCGGCCAAGGCCATGAATGCCGAGCGCATTGCCGCCTCGGCTCCGGTTACAATCTTCATTGAACAGCCTGCTTTGGCGCCGTCGCAGATAATCCCGCACAGGTCGCCGATGACATTGTCGATAGCATAAGTCATTTTCTCGATGTCGATCCCCACCTGCTGGTAAACGATGGCAATAGAGGCGGATATGCTGGCCGCAATGGCGCAACCGCAGATAACGGACAGTTCGCCGGTGTAGCTTTTAATGTATGAATTGACGGTGTGGCTCACGGCAATGCTTTCCTGAATGCGGGGCAATTCGATTTCCTGATGCCTGCCTACCAGGTAGGGGACCAGGACGGTGAGCACGCCCTGGTTGCCGGAACCGCCGCTGGTCATAACAGGTTCGGGCAGGCCGCCCATGCGCGCATCCACTGCGGAAGCGACTTTTTCCTTGACCCGGTAAAAGAGGTCATCCGCCTTGAGACCCTGTCTCATCATCTGCCTAAGCTGGTAAGCGTTTCTCTTTAAATCGACGCCTTTTTCCGCAATCGCCAGGTTCATGTCGATGCCGCGCTGGATATAAGAACGCTCCCCATCATCTAAATCGGCGACCTCGCGCAGGACCTCTTCCAGCCTCATGTTCCTCATTTTCTCGCGATAAAGATCGCTCTGGACCGGTGCTTGAGAAGACGTTCCGATACACGAGATGCCGTCTTTTTCAAGGACGGCGATATTGGTATGGCCGCCGATGACGACACAGCGCACGCGGGAAGCGCCGCCTGCAAGTTTCGACTCGACATAAAACCCCTTTTCGTCCTCTTTGCACAGATAAGAGACGGCTCCCCTATCGATCAGCGCCAGAGCCTTATTCAGAATATCCGGTGATACTTCCTTGAGGATTTCCAGCCGCAGTTCCGGTCGCGCAATAATCGCCCCCATGGCCGCCGCGATGAGATTGCCCTTCCGGCCTTTACTGTTTGGGATCGTAACGGCCGCACCGTTTTTGAATGTGCCGGGGTCAACAACGAGCTCAATATTTTCCACCGGGGCAGCAAGCTGTCCCGCAGCAGCCGCCGTCGCATAGGCGCAGGAGATGGGCTCCGTGCAGCCGACAGCGGGAAAAACCTCATGCTCGAAAATCCTCTTCAAAAGCTTCATGGATTCCTCCTGTGAATTGGTCTCTTCCTTGGTGCAGACGTGGAATGTATCATAGATGAAAATAGTTTTACCTGGCCATTTTTTTGAGAAGCTCCTCCAGCTTTCTGATCTCTTCTCCATAACCGGCCCAGTTGCCCTGCCGTTGCATCTCCGTGGCTCGCTGATAGGACTTCATGGCTTCGGCGGCAAGTTCCCGGACCGATGACTTGCCTGCCGCCGTCTGGGCTTGGGGCGTCGCTCCGGCTGGGGCTGCAACCGCCTTTCTTGCCCCGAATAGCCTTTGCAGGGCGAGTTCGAGATTCTCTTCCATCACCACCTCGTTTTCGTAGGCGACAATAACCCTTCTGAGTTCGGGCAGCCCAACGGTATCGGAGGCGGCCAGATAAAGAGGCTGTACGTATAGGAGGGACCGCTCGACGGGGATAACGAGCAGGCTGCCCCTGATCACCTTGGAACCGCGCTGATTCCAGAGGGTAAGCTGCTGGGAGATGTAGGAGTCCTGATTGATCCGGGCGTCCACCTGCTTGGGGCCGAAGATGAGGCGGTCCCTGGGAAAGGTATAGACGACGAGTTTGCCGTAGTCGGGGGCGTCGCACCTGGCTGCCAGCCAGGCGGCCAGATTGTCTCTTTTGGCCGGCGTATAGGGGAGGAGGAGAATATACTCTTCCTTTTTTTCGTTGGGAAGCTTCATGATGGTATAGTAGGGCTGCATGGTTTTGTCATCGAAAACAGGCATTTCCCAAAGATTTTCCTTGTTGTAGAAGACCTTGGGGTCCGTCATGTGATAGGCGGAATAGATGGAGGCCTGAAGCTGGAGCAGCCACTGGGGATAGCGGATGTGACGTTTCAGATCGGCAGGCATGGCATCAAGGCTCTTGAACATATCCGGGAAAATCCGCATATATACCTGGATGATGCTGTCGCTGGGATCGCTGACGTAGAACGTGACCTTGCCATTATAAGCGTCTATAGACGCCTTAACGGCGTTGCGAACATAGTTGATATTGCGGACCCCAGGTTTGTTGCGCAGGGAAGGCTTGGAGTAGGGCATTCTGGATGACGCCGTGTAGGCATCGACCATCCATACCAGTCGCCCGTCGTCGGTGATGACCATATAGGGGTCCTGATCGAAAAGGAGAAAGGGGGCAATCTTCTGGACCCTTTCCCTGATGTTTCTGTAGAAGAGTATTCTACTGTCCTTCGTTATATCTGAAGAGAAAAGTATTTTTTCCGTCTGGAATTTCATGGAAAAGAGGAGCCGGCGAATCAGCGATCCCGTCCCCGTACCCCCTTCTCCGGCATAGGAGGTATATATATTGCCCTCAGGGGTAGGATAACTGAACTCGGGTATTCTCGTTTTGACGATCACGTAATCATTGGACAGCTCGCCGTAATATATTTCCGGACGCTTCACTTTAAGATCCGTATTGCTTGCGGGAGGGATATCCTTGATGAAAAATTCCGGCAACCCTTCCTTGCTGATCCGGCTTACCGGGCCGAGGGTGAGGCCGTTGCCGTGGGTGAAAATCAGACGCTCGTTGATCCATGTCTTGCTCGGCAGATCGGCGTAGGAGAGCTCTCTTGGCGATAACATTACCTGGAGGTACTTGCCGTCCACGGTGTAGCGGTCGTTATCGACGTCCATGAACCGGTAATACGTTCTTATCTGCTGCAATTGGCTATAGGTTCGCAGGAGGGGCGAGTGGTCCCAGAGGCGGATGTTCTTGATCGTCGCATCGTTCTTGTCGATATCCTTGCCGGTGAGGTTGTAGGCGACGTCAAAGGGGATTTCCTGTATCCGGTCCAGATCATAGCCCATGCGGGTAAGGCGGATATTATTCTCGATAAAGGGGGTCTCCAGAAGCAGTTCGTTCGGGGCGACCTTGAATTTCTGGAGGGCCGCCGGGTAGAGCACAACGCCCAGGAAATAGACCGCAAAGACAACCCCCAGTGGTATAGCTGCCCACTTTTTTGATTTTTTGTAAATAGCCACGATCATGCCGATACCAGCGACGGGGGCCAGCAGCATGAGGGCTTGATAGCTCGTCAGTTTGGCGTGGACGTCGGTGTAACTGGCCCCGAAGATCACCCCGTGTTCGGAATAGAGCATGCGCAGCGATTCCAGATAAAAACCGAGGCCCATGTTCATAATGACGAGGCCGATGAGAATGCCGATATGCCTGTTGACCCGGGGATCGATCATGATTTGCCGCTGGGTAATCTGTATTCCGCCGCCAAGGAAAAAGGTTATTCCCACCAGGATGATGGCCAGGATCAGCGAAAAATCGACAAACTGCTTCAGGGATTCGAGGAGGGGATATTTAAAAAGATAAAAGCCGATGTCTTTTCCAAATACGGGGTCGTTGAAACCGACGGTCACGGCGTTTCCGAAAAGCAATATCTCCGACCACAGGGAGGCGCCCCATTTCCCCATCATAATCGTGACGATGAAAAGGATAAAAAAAGTGACTGCCTGCTGGATTGTTCTCAGGTAGCTAAGATTGATCGTAAGCGGTGTGCCGCTTATCCTGTAGTGGTCCTGGTTGGGGAATTTTATCCGTTTGGCGATGACGAGGTTTGCCAGGGCAAAACCGAGGAAAAGGAGACCGAAGAATGCTCCGCAGGCAATCTGGGTTGTCATGGTCTTTGAGAAGACGCCGGTGTAACCCGTCTCCGTAAAAAAGAGCCAGTCGATGTAAAGATTGATGAGGGAAGAGAAGGTGGGCAGCACTACCAGGACGGCGACAAGGATGGCGATAACTATCAAGTTGGTTCTCTTCATATAGGCTCCTAGGCTGAATAGTTCGTGATTAGGAAGACGTCAATCGAGGTCTGCAAAGACATTCATGTGTCCGCTTATAGCAGAAGATGGACGTGAAGGGAAACGGAAAAATATGCCTTACGGTGGGCGTCCCCTCTCATCGCCGCGATGAGAGGGGACGGTTCGGACTAACAGTTATGCTTTTTTGAAAAGCATCAAGTTGGTGCTGATGAGGCGTTCGCCCAGGATGCGGGACAGATTCAGGAACAACTGGCCGCCGATGCGGGGGTAAATCTTCTGGATTCTCTTGAGGCCTTCCCAGTCGATTTCCAGATACTTGATGGGTTCAGTGGCCTTGACATTCGCGGAGCGCGGACCAGGCGAGACCAGGGCGATTTCACCGAAGATATCCCCGGGGTTGAGGGTCGCAAAGACAATGTCTCTCTTTGTTGCTTCGTCATGACCAATGACATCGGCCTTGCCCTCCAGGAGGAGATACATGCTTTTGCCCATTTCGCCCTGAACAACGGCTAGTTCACCGGCGTTTTTCTCGTTCATCCTGCCCAGGAGACAGACCTTCCGGCGCGACCAAGGGCGGAGGCCGTCAAAGAAGGGTGCGCTCTTGACCACGGCGTCCTGCAGCTTCATCCCGATCATATCCCACAGGGTGATGAGCTGGGTGGACTTGAGGAGGATGGGGGTGATGAGGAGTTCTCCGACGATGGCAATGATCATGACCGCCGCGGACAGGAGGCCGAACTGGATGACGGGAATGAATTGGGAAATGGCGCAGATGGCAAAGCCGCCGGCCAGGGCGATGGAACTGCAGACCACCGGCCGGACTTCGTCATGAACGGCGGCCGCTACGGCCGCCTCACTGTCCTGGAGCTCCTGCATAGCCTGTTTGTAACGGTTCATGAAGTGAATTGTATCATCGACGGCGATGCCGATGGCGATATCGGCTACCATGGCCGTGCCCACGTTCAGGGGGATATCCAGAAGGCCCATGATGCCGTAGATGGAAACAATGGGAAAGATGTTCGGGACGAGGGAGATCATCCCGGCCTTGAAAGACCAGAAGAGGAAATACATGCAGAGGAAGACGATAAAAAGGGTCAAGGCCAGCGATGTGACCGAGTTAATGGCCAGACTCTCCGCCGCCTTGTTGATGAGAATGTATTCCCCGGTGACATCGAACTTGAAATTCGGGTTCATGTTCTTTTTCATGTACTTCTGCAATTCTTCCAGGATTGCGGTGATTTCGTAGCTGGCACTGACATTGTGGCGGACCATGATGCTGACCTCACTGAAGTCCGGCGATACGAAACGGGAGATTTCATCCCGCTGGAAGAAGAGCATATACTGGGAAACGAGGTTGGAATCCGCCGGGATGGCGAAGAATTTCTTGTCGCCGTTGTTCATCTCCCGGTTAATGAGGGCCACCCGGTCGGCCAGGGACTCCGTCTTGTCGAACCAGCCCTTCTGGGCCATGAATTGCTGCAGGGCGGCGACCTGGGAAAGATACTCGGACTGCTTGAAGGTGTCCGGCATGCCGCTGCTGATCCGGATAAAGAATGTTTGCGCCCCCGCTAATTCCTTATGGAGGGTGTCACTGCGCTTTCTGATCTCGGAATCCGCTTTGAAGTAGCCCATGAAGTCGTTATTGACCTTGACGAGGAAGGTGGCGCCGAACATGGCCAAGGTTAGCAGGGAAAGGGTAACGATGATTATGATCTTTCTTCTGGGATTATTGACCAGCGCCAGGGTGCCGGTGGCGATTCCTTTGAAGAAACCGTCAATGAAATGCACCTTCGCCTCGTGCTTGCGGACCTTGGTGGGGCCGAAAAAATGGAGGAGGGCCGGACCGAAGGTAAAAGTGGCGAAGCAGTTGGCGGTGAGGGCGACGGTGGCGACCTGGCCGAACTGGATGAGCATGGAGATGTCATTATACATGATGGAGGCAAAACCGACAACCGTAGTAATCGAAGTCATCAAGACGGCCAGCCCCAGTTTGCTCGCCATGAGCTTGATCGAACCGTCCCGGTCGCCGTTGGTCTCTTCAATGCCCTCCAGGTACTCGTGCATCATATGCAGGTCTTCCGCGGAACCGATGACGAGGAGGATGGAGGGGACGATGACGGTCAGGACATTCAGCGGGATACCCGCGACGACCATGAAACCGAAAGTACAGATGACGCTCGATCCCGCCGTAATCATGGGCATGATACCGGCGCCGAAATTGCGCAGGGCGATGACGATGGTGCAGATCAGGACCAGACAGGCCAGGGGGACGATCCTTGCCTGGTCGGTGATGATGTTTTCGCCGATATTGCGGCGGCCGTACGAGTTGCCGAACTGGAAGACCCGGTCGAATTTGGATTGGTACTTGGCCGTCACTTCATCCACTTTCTTGGAAAACTGGGTATGAAATTCAGGATCGGAAGGGTCGACATCCACATAGAGGTTGATGGCCGTCATCTGGCCGTCCTTGGAAACAAGACTGTCCATGAAGAGGGGGCTTCTCATAGCGTCGGCCTGGATGCGTTTGGCGTCTTCCACCGTAGCCGGCGCCTGGTCCATCAGGGGATTTGTCTCCAGTCCTCCGGCCACGCCCTTGAAGTTGGTCACGGAAAAGAGGCTCTCGCAGCGACCTACCCCCGGCTTCCCTATTCTCCCCACCGCTTCCTGAACAAGATTATTATATTCCTCTTTGGTAAGGTTAGTTTTGGTTTTCAGGAGTTCTTTGTATTTATCAGGGAATTTGGGCTTCAGATACGCCTCGAGGTCGCTAACAAGTTTTCCGTATTCCTCGGGGTTTTTGGCAAGTTTCGCGTACTCATCCGGTTTTTTTGCCAACTCTGCATATACCGCGGGGTACTTGAGTTTCAGATACTCCTCGGGGTCCTTGGCTTTAACGTATTCCTCAGGGTCCTTCGGCTCAAATTTCAGGTCTTTCAGTTCGTAGTAGATTTTTTCTACGTCTTTGAGTTTTTCGGGAGTGAAAAGATTCTTGTCCCGGACGAAGACGACGGTGATGTTGTCGCTGCCGAATTTCCTGACCGTGTCCCGATGGTAATCCTTGGCCGGGTCCCCGCTGATCATCATGCCCTCGGTCGAAGAATCCACTTTGATCTGTACGGCATAGTAGCCGGCAATAAGGGTAATGACGACGTTGATGATGATGACAAGCTTGGCGTTCTTAAGACTCCATAGCATCAATTTTCCCATATCGCATCCTCCAAATAAAATCCCAATAATGAAAAGTCAAGAATAGACGCCTAACGACGTGAACGACGAAAAATCCCCTTCACCAATAATGGCCAAACCCATATAGAAAAACCAAGAATTTTGCAATCAGATAATGGTGTGAATATTTCAAGGATAGTGGTTTCTTAATGCCCCCTGCGACTATAAAAAATACTTCGACTTACCGATGACTTCTTTGAATCTATTTGACATATCAGGTTCCTTTTGCTACAAAGTTACGAAAGACTGATTCGGGGGAACGATGAGAATTATAGCTGTTTTATCTTCCTTTATCTTCCTTTTTCTCTTCTCTACCGGTGTGTTGGCCAACGCCAGCAGTTGTGTCCAGTGCCATACCAATGAAGCCCTCATGAAATCCCTCCACAAACCACCGGTCATCACTGCCGGTGAAGAAGGCGAAGGGTGAGCAGGGGCGCCTCCGCCAGTTAAGGCGGAAGAGATGTACAAGGGGTATGTCGTGGACGGGGCCCTCATTGCAAAAGATCCCCACTTTCGCATGGGTTGCCGGTTGTGTCATAAAGGTGATGAGAAGGGGCAGGGCAAAGAAGGGGCTCACAAAGGCATGATCAAGCGCCCTTCCGACTCCCTGAAGACATGCGGCATGTGCCACAAGCAGATTGCCGATAACTATTCAAAATCACTTCATTACACCACGGCAGGGCAGAGAAACGGCGTGATGCCGAGGTTTTCCAAAGAAGAGCTGAAAACCTTCGATGCCAAGGTTTTTGAAAAGTCCTGCCGGAGTTGCCACGCCTCCTGCGGGGATTGCCATGTCAAGGCCCCGGCGGTGGGGGGGATCAGCATCGGTCTCATCCAAAAGCACAAGTTCGTGAAAAAAGACGAAGGTAAAACCTGAGCCTTCTGTCACGGCGGCCGGGTGTATCCCGAATATACGGGCGAATACGGCGGCAGCCCCGATGTCCATTATCAGAAAGGCATGACCTGTATGGAATGCCACAAGAAGGCTGAGTTCCACGGTGACGGGACGGCCTATAACAACAAGCAGGCCGTAAAAGACCGGCCGTCATGCCGGAATTGCCACAAATTGGGGCAGGAGGCGAAATTGACGGCCAGGATCTCCCATCAGCGCCATCAGGGCAAGGTGAGCTGTTACGGCTGTCATACCGCGACGGCGTACCGTCAGTGTCAGGACTGCCATCTTGGCAAAGGCGCTGCGGCGAAACCGGCCCTGGTGCTGGGTTTGAATCCCCGGGACAAAAAGACCCTAACGACCTTGCGTCTTATTCCCACCGTCAGGGAAACCTTTGTCAAGGAAGGAATCAAGATGGAGAATTTCGACGCCCTGCCGAACTACTGGGATTCGCCGGTCCATAACATTCGCAAGCGCACCGACAGGACCCGTTCCTGCGACGCCTGTCATGTAGAAAGAACCGGATTCCTGAACATGGATACCATGATCAAAGGCGGGTCAAAGGCCAATCAGGGTCTGATCATGACCCCGAAGCCCATTCACAGGTGAGAGCATATTGAGAACATCCAAACACAACTTAATAATTCTCACTATTGTTCTGGTCGTCCTCCTCGCCGGTGTCGGCTTGGCGAGGTCCCATCAGGATGTCTGGTTGAAAAATGAGCAGGGAGACAGGATCAGCCCCGGAGAAAACAGCGCCGATCCATACAGCCCCCGGAAGACCTGTGGCGGCTGTCACAATTATAACCTGATTACATCCGGTTACCACTTCCAGCAGGGCTTCGATCGGATGGGCGACCGCTACGACGAAAAGCGCCCCTGGCTGCTATCGCCGGGGATGTTTGGAAAATGGCTCCCCACCGCGGCGGCCGGTCGTCTGGCAGCGAAAAACAACACCGATCCTCGGCAGATAGATCTGTCCACCTATGACTGGATCGGCGGCGGCAAATATGACGCCGGACACAAGGCAGCTGCGGTCGCCTGCGGCTGGTGTCATCCCGGTGGCGGGCCCCTGGAATACGGCCGGGACGCCCGGGGGAGGGCAGACAAGACTAGAAATCTCGCCGCCGGGGAAAAATTGAACAAAAATCCCCTCGATGGCGATTACAGCGCGGTGGGGACACCGGACAAAAAAAGTCACTTCCGGGAAAGCGGTGTTGTGGAGGCCGATTGCCTCCTTTGCCATCGCAGCAATTACCGTTTCCATGAGCGCAACGAGCAATTGAATCGCCGGAATTACCGCTGGGCAGCTACGGCGGGGGCCGGACTGGGGAAAATATCCGGCGCCGTTTTTACCTATCACCGTCCGGGGGCCGGCCCCGGGGAGGCGGGATTCAAGGAAGGGTCATGGAACTTTTCCAAGCGACCTGTTACGGTTTATCACTGGTCGAACCACAGCCTTTTTGCGACCGACGGGCGGATGAAGGGCGGCATCATAAAGAAAACCGTGGAAGCGAATAATTGTCTCCAATGTCACGGGGAAGGAGAGGCAAAAAATACGGGAGGTCTTCATGAACCCGCTTATGACGCCCATATCCGTTCCGGATTGATCTGTACGGATTGCCACGGTCTGATTGGCAGCAATACCGGAGAAAGACTCCGGCATCAGATTGCCAAGGGGAACTCCCCCCTGAATACCGTCAGGGATGATCTCGATTACGTAGGCATGAAAACCTGCGCCGGCTGTCATCATGGCGATCAATATAAGCCCGGGCGGCGCGGCATGCCAAAAAAGGCAAAAAATCCTCAAGCCCTTCACGATCAGAAATTCTCCAAGGCGACTTTCCATACCTACCTGGTGACCTGCAACGGCTGTCATGCCGTGGCTCAGCCCGCCCGGGGGATGGTTGTTCTTGATATGAGCACGGGACGAGAAACGGGGTACACCGCCGACGACCTGGGAGGTGTCCGCTGGTTTTCTGATTATGCGGGTCTGGCAAAAGAACCCTGGAAACCATGGATGAACCGTCGTGCCACCGGGAAGGATCGGGAAGAACGCTATGCCCCGCTTGTTCCAAAGATCCTGCAATGGTTTGGAGAAAAACAGGCAAACGGGGAAATCCGCCCGATCCCCCTTCGGTACGTTGAACAGGCAGGAAAGACTGCTTCCGACCTGACCGCCCTGCAGGTTAAAATGCCGGACGGTCAGGCGGGGAAATATTTGACGGCGGTGAAAGATAAGGATATCATCGGAATGATCACGAGGCTGTCGGCCCTGGGTTTCCCAAAGGTGGTGTTTGTCGCCGACCGGATCTACAGTGTTAACAAAGGAGTCTTGGTTGGAGAGCCATTTGTGGGCTCGCCTGTTATTTACGGGGTGGAACACGGCGTGACCCCCCTTAATAAGAAACAGACCTATGGGGTGAGAGGGCGGCCCGATGGCTGCGGGGACTGCCATAGCGATACTTCGGCCTTTTTCAACAAGATGGCCATCCGGAACATCCGTGATTTTCTGAAAAACGATTATCCGGCCCTGAAAGGGCCAAATGTCGTTCCCCAGTATGTGGATTGGGGACTGAAGGGAGTACCCGCGTTTGAGTAATTCCGATTCTAAATCAAAGCGCTATCTTCGTTGGCATCGGCAATCGGCTCCTCGACGTATAAAAAATACGCCTGCGTCGCCTCTGCCTTGCCGCCTTGATTTCATCTCTGATTTAGAATCGGAATATAATAAAGGCTGCCAATAAAAAGTGTGGCATGAAATATGACAAGATACGAAATGCGGAGTATTAAACTTTTTTTTATAATCATGATATTTTTGCCTATGTTCATCTCCCCGGCGGGGGCGGATCAGAAACCGCCGCCGAGAATTGAACCCCGGGCGGTGGTGCGGATGATGGATAACCGGGAAAGCATCGTGTTAATTAATGTGTTGAGTTTCCTGGAATGTATGGACAGCCGGATTCCTGCTTCCCTCTGTATTGCCTGTGAAGAGAAGGGAGAAAAGGCAGGCCTGCTGCCCCGGGACCGAAATGCAAAGCTCGTTTTTTACGGCGGGAATACCCCTGTCGAAGCGGGATGTGAGATTATTAGGGAGGCTCAGCGTCAAGGTTTTGCCAATCTTTATATTCTCAAGGGAGGCCTGACGGCGTGGAAGCGGGCCGGTTATGAGGTGGAGTCCGTCAATCGGATCCCCCGGGTTCTATGGCCGGCCGTCAAGCCGGGCAACCTGAAACCCTGGTTGAATTCGGCGCCTGGCGCCCTGATGATCGATCTCCGTTCCCCGGTGGCCTACCAGTCCCATCACATTTCCGGCGCCGTCAATATGCCCCTGGTATCGCTGCACAGGACCTACCAGGATCTTCCCTGGGATCGTCCCCTCCTCGTTATCGACGCCGATGGGTCCCGTTCTTTCCTGGCGGCGAGTTATCTGCGCCGTAAAGGCTTCGAGAACGTCCGTCGTCTGGAGGGTGGCATGGCCGCCTGGCAGACCTGGAATAAAAGGGGGGCGCCATGAGGAGTCGCGGCAACATCGGATACGGACTTTGTTTCGCCCTGATTGTCTGTCTGGCCCTCGGGGGGATCTGGCCCGCAGGGATCGTCCAGGCGGCGGGCAACCCGTCAGAGGCGCCTCGCAATTGCCAGTCCTGTCATGCCGATGCCGTCTTCAAGGCCGGCTTTCAGGCTTCCGCTCACGGCAGGAACACCTGTGTGAGCTGCCATGCGGATATTACCGACCTCCGCCGTCACATGACCGGAGAGAACAAACCCGGCCCGGTCAACTGCGGAAGTTGTCATCGGGATGTCGCTTCCCGGTTCAAAAAGGATGTCCATTATGTAAAGCAAAATTTCCAGTGCCAGGACTGCCATCAGGACATCCACAGCATCCGGAAATCGCAAGGCGGGTTCAAGGTTGCGGCAGTGGAGAATTGCACTCAGTGCCACAGCCGTGAGGACTATGCGCTCCTCGGGCACAGCGGCGCCCTCCTGAAGGGGAATGCCGATGCCGCCGCCTGCACGGACTGCCACGGCCTCCACAACACCCCTTATTACGATCCTTCCCTGGAGCGGGACAAGGCCGCCGCCCGGGAAAATTATACCCGTCGCTGCCGTTCCTGCCATGCCGATGTGAAAATGGCGAAGCGGAACCAGTTTTCCACCAAAACCGTCGCCAGTTATGACGATTCCTATCACGGCAAGGTTCTCAACATCGGCTACCCCCAACGGGTGGCCGGTTGCGCCGATTGTCACCTCGGGCACAATATTCTGCCCAAAAATGACCCCCGCTCCGCCATGCACCCGGACAACATGAAGGCCGCCTGTAAGGCCTGCCATAAGGGATTTCACGATCGTTTCGTTTCTTTCGATCCCCATCCCGAACCGCTGGACCCCAGGCGTTCACTCGTCTACTATTGGACGGAAGTCTTCATGATTGCCCTGCTGGGGGGGACCTTCGCTTTTTTCTGGCTCCATACCATTCTCTGGTGGCGGCGGACCTATAGCGATAAGTGCCGCGAGGGGAAGGCGGGCTTCATCGAAAAGACAACCTTTCCGGAATGCCGGGAAGAAAAGCAGATCCAGCGCTTTCCCGTCCGGGACCGGGTCATGCACGTCCTGCTTATCCTGTCATTCTTCACCCTGGTCATGACGGGATTTCCTATCAAGTATTACGATTCTCCCTGGGCCAAGATCCTCATTAACATGTGGGGCGGAGCATACCGGGCCGGGCTGTTCCACCGTATCGCCGCCCTGGTCCTCTGCGGCCTGTTTCTCTACACCCTGTGGCTTTCCCTCCAGTTCCTGTTTCCGAAGAAACAGTTCCGGGGATCGCTCAAGCGTCTCTTCGGTCCTGACTCCCTGTTCCCGAACTTTAAGGATCTGAAGGATATCATCGGTATGTTCAAGTGGTTCTTCGGAAAGGAGGAGATGCCGAAGTTTGACCGTTGGACCTACTGGGAAAAATTTGATTTCTTTGCCGTTTTCTGGGGGATGACGGCCATCGGCGGCTCCGGGTTCATGCTCTGGTTTCCCGAGAAATTTTCTTATCTCCTGCCCGGCTGGATGATCAATGTGGCCGCGGTGGTCCATTCCGAGGAGGCATTCCTCGCGGCCATATTCATCTTTACGGTCCATTTCTTCAACAACCATTTCGTGCCCAACAAGTTCCCCCTGGAAACGAATATCTTTACCGGTCGCTATCGCCTGGAGGCCCTGCGGCATGAACGGCCCCTCGAATACGAGCGGCTTATGGCGGAAGGGCGTCTCGACGCCATGAAGCGGGAGGGACCCGGCTTCTGGACCCAGTTGTTTGCCGGTGCTTTCGGTCTGGCCAGCCTGATGCTGGGGTTGTTGCTGACGGTTCTGATCTTCTGGGCGGCCCTATTCTATTGACGGAGGCATAAAAAGCCCGTATACTGCCCCTCGACTGATCATTTGTGCTATTCCTTAGGTGAGGTAACTTTTTGACGAAACAAAAAAATCCGTTCAGGTCGTTCTTTACTTCCGTTTATCTGACCATTACCCTCCTTGTCTTCACGGTTGTCCTGTCGATTATCGGCACCTTCATCCCCCAGCAGGATGCGGCGCGGGGGTTTGCCCAGGGGATGCCACCGGGGCTGGCCTCTTTTCTGCAGACCATGCAGGTCTTCGATCTGTTTCATTCGGTCTGGTTTTTTCTTCTCATGCTCCTCCTTTCCCTGAACCTCATCGTCTGTTCTCTGAACCGCTGGCCCCTGACGTGGAAGCAGTTCCGGGGGGCGCCTTCTTCCGGGGAGGAAGGGTTGTTCCGGGGACTGAGCCCCGAACGTATCTTCCTGTGCGACGAAGATGTCGGGACCATGACCGGGCGGATAGAGGGATTTTTAGGTCGGAAGTATCGAAAGATCGGCAAGACTCAGGAAAAAGAGGATGCCGTAATCATATGCGGTGAAAAAGGTCGATATTCCCGCTTCGCCGTCTATGTTGTCCACATGTCCGTGCAGCTCCTTATCCTGGGGGCGCTGATGGGGGCATTCTGGGGGTGGGAAGGCTATGTCAATATCGGAGAAGGAGAGAAGGCGGACGCCATCGACCTCAAGGGGGGGAAGGGGACCAAGGCGCTCCCCTTTACCATTCGCTGTGACAAGTTTATGGTCTCATTCTATGAGAATGGCGCCCCCAAGACGTACCGTTCGGACCTGACCTTTTTGAAAGACGGCAAGACGATCTACCAGGGACCTCTCCTGGTGAATCATCCTGTCTCCCTGGAAGGAGTGCAGGTTTACCAGGCCAGCTATGGAAGTTCTCCCGATGGCCGGGCCTCGCTTGCTATTTCCCGGGGTGGTCAGGAGGGAAAGATAATAAAGGTTGGACCGGGAGAAAGCTTTTCCCTGCCGGGAAAGGAAGGAACCGTCCAGATAGTGCGGCTGGAGGAAAACCTCATGCAGATGGGGCCGGCGGTGAAGATCCTGGTCCGGTCCGGGCAGGGAGAGGTCTCCTTCTGGATATTTCTGCATATCGATAAAATCAGGGAAATGAATCCCGGGGTAACGGAGCAGGTCCCGATGTTCAATCCGGCCCTGTTCAAGCCCTATCTCTTTGTCTTAAAAGGCATCGAAGAACGCTATTATACTGGTCTCCAGGTGAGCCGCGATCCGGGAGCGCCGCTGGTGGCGGCTGCGGCCGTGCTGATGATGGTGGGATTGATAGGGACGTTTTTTTCATCTCACCGCCGTATCTGGATCAAGATTCAACCGGCCGGGGAGAAAACAAGGATCAGCGTCGCCGCGAGAACCAATAAGCACCCCGTGGTTCTGGAGCGCGAGGTACGGCAGTTGACTGAACAGATTAAAATCAGCTTGGAGAAGGGATCAACATGACGAACACCATGATACTGAGTTGGGTCACCTTTCTCTATTTCGGGGCCTTTGTCTTTTATCTTTTTTGCCTCGTATTCCGTAAGGAGTTCTGGGGTAAAGGGGCTTTTTACACGGTCATTGGCGGCCTTGTCGCCCATACCGTGGGCCTGCTGCTCCGGTGGCAGGAGTCTTATGCCCTCGGCATCGGCCACGCGCCCCTGTCCAATTTCTACGAATCCCTCATCTTCTTTGCCTGGGCCGTTGTGGTGCTCTATGTCATTGTGGAATGGCGGATCAAAAACCGCAGTCTCGGCGTTTTCGTGCTCCCCGTGGCTTTCCTGCTCATGGCCTTTGCCTCCCTGGCCCCGAATATCAGTGACCGTATCCAGCCCCTGGTTCCCGCCCTCCAGAGCAACTGGCTTACCAGCCATGTCGTGACCTGCTTTATGGGTTATGCCGCCTTTACGGTGGCCTTTGCCATCGGCATCATGTACTTTCTGAGGAACATTCCTCTCTTTGGATTCATTCCAGAAGGGGATATTCTGGATGAACTCCTCTACCAGAATACAGTCCTGGGGTTTGTCTTTCTCACCCTCGGCATCATGACCGGCTCGGTATGGGCCCATTACGCCTGGGGGTCTTACTGGAGCTGGGATCCGAAGGAGACGTGGTCCCTAATCACCTGGCTCATTTACGCCGTAATGCTCCATGCCCGTTACGTCCGGGGATGGAAGGGCAAGCGCATGGCTGTGCTGGCGATTATCGGATTTGCGGCGGTGCTGTTTACCTACCTGGGTGTGAATTATCTTCCCGGACTCCACAGTTACCTTCAGTCATGAGTCGAAAGAATTGGAGGAATGAATCATGAGATATTTCTGGACCGCCATTATCTGCGGTCTGTTTTTTATCACCCCGGCCATTGGCGGCGGGAATGGTCTTATCGAAGTCAGGGGTCCCGAAGGGGGCACCGCGACCGGCTTCAGTGACGGGATCGGTGAGGTAAATACGAAGGGGGATCATGAAATTGTGGCGACCCTGCCGTCGAATCCGACGACGGGTTATCAATGGCAATTGATGAAACCTCTTGCAGAAACAACTGTAAAGCTGGTCAGCCATGAGTATCGTGCCCCGCAGACAGGATTAGTGGGGGCGGGGGGCCGGGAGATCTGGGTTTTCCGCACCATGGGCCCCGGAGAGACCGAGATTGCCCTGGGTTATCTCCGACCTTGGGAGAAGGGGGTTCCCCCGGTCAACATCCAGACCATCAGGTTGAGGGTCACTCCTTGAGGATGTCGAGCAGTTCGTTTCCGTATCGCTGCACCTTGTCTTGAGAAAGGCCGGCGCTTGTAATCAATGAAACCAGTGTCGGTTCGCCTGTCCGGGATATCTGGAGGAGTTCCTGGTCGGAGATGATCATAAAGAGCGCCCGATT
>JBAYKV010000024.1:0-22707 GCA_041664405.1 Syntrophales bacterium | reverse complement strand
TGGGCGGCATACCAGAAGTCATTACTGATGGTGTAAATGGCTTCCTGGTCTCTCCCGAAAGCCCGGAACAGTTGGCTGCTGCCTTAATGAAGCTTGTAAATGATCAAGGACTAAGAATCAGCATGGGACGACGAGGCAGGGAGATTTATGAAGAAAAGTTCACTCTGTCAAAAATGATCCGCCAAGTTGAAACCCTCTACGATCAATTACTGGAATATAAAACACGTGTCGTCAATGCCTAAAAACATCCTTTTTTTTTCAACATTCGGCAACATCAGGTGGGGTGGGCAAAAAAGCCTCTTTCATCTGGTGACACGACTGGACAGGCAAAAATACCGCCCCTATGTCTTGCTGCCCACGGATGAGGATTTTGCCCAGTCGTTGCGAAAACAGGGGGTAGTTGTCATTATTCATGACCTGCCCCCTATTGGATTTTTTAATTTGTTTCTGTGCCTTTCATCTATAGTTTACCTCTACAGGCTGATCAACGATAATAAAATTGTGTTGATGCATACAGATGGCCCCAGAAATACTTTGTACGCGGGTTTTGTCGCTTGGCTGAAGAAAATACCCCTTGTATTTCATGTCCGGGCTTCCGATAGGGATCGTTATGACCGGATTATTTACAGATGTCCGGATAGAATCATTCTTGTTGCCAATGCCTTGAGAAACCGCTTTAATTGGGTTACAGATAATACAAAATTCATAACTGTTTACAATGGTGTTGATTTAAGGGAATTCGATGGGGGAATATCCGCAAATCAGGAATCTGAGAAGGCAAATCAAACCGAAAGCGGATTATTAATTCTTTGCAGCGGTCGAATTGAACCTGCTAAAGGGCAGATTTATCTTATTGAAGCCTGCGCTAAACTCAATGACAGACAAATTACCTTTCATCTCTTGTTTGCGGGCGATGTTGCAAATAAAGAATATCTCGCTGATTGCCAGCAGAAAGTGGCGGAACTGGAAATGAGAGATCATATTTCATTTCCCGGACATATAGAAAATATTTTAGAAGTACTCTCTCGAGCAGATATCTTTGTATTACCTTCCATTTCCGGCGAAGCTTTTTCAAGGGCCATCATCGAGGCAATGGCCATGGGGAAGCCCGTTGTTGCCACGGACGTAGGAGGGGCGAAAGAAGCGTTCGAGGATGGCATTTCCGGTTTCGTTGTTCCACATGCCGATTCAGCCGCGCTGGCCGAGCGAATTTTCGCTTTGGCGATGGATGACAAACTTCGGCAGAAATTTGGCGCGGCAGCACGCAAGAGGGTTGAGGAGCTCTTTACCATTGAAAAGAATGTTGAAAAAACTGAGCAGATATATGCGGAGCTGCTCGGCGGCAATAAGCCGTGAAGCCTGCTGTAATCTCTGTGGCAGAGACAAGTTTAAAATTGTCAAAAAGATGTGGTTTAAAATTATTCAATGCCCTCGATGGCCACGCAACGCGAATTTAATCGGCAATGAAAACCATCCTGAAAAGTTTCTACTTAAGTATAAGAGGCTCAATCTTAAAAGCACTGCGCCTCTTATTCACCAAGAAAAAATCTCTCCTGTCGCTCCTGAATATCCAAAGCATCCTTTTCATCCGCGTCGACAGAGTGGGCGACATGGTGCTGTCCACACCAGCATTCAGAGCCATAAAAGCGGCCTTGCCCCGCGTCCGGCTGACGGTGATGGCTACGCCGGTAAATGCAGCCATCCTTATGAATAATCCGGATGTGGATGATGTCGTTGTTTATGATCGCTGTGCCGGCCTGCACGATAAAATGAAATTGATGATGAAATTGAGATCCCGGCAGTTTAGTTTGGCCGTCGATCCTCATAACGACTATGAATTGAAAACTGCCTTCTTGGCCGCTTTGAGCGGTGCTGCCATTAGGATAGGATATGGCGCCTTTGGCCGGGAGATATTTTTTAATCAACCGGCGTCGCTAATAAAAGAAAACACACATTTTGTAGATGTTGCCCTTGATCTTCTCAAGGACATCGGCATATCTGCCACAAACAGGATTCCGGAAATTAATCTTTCCGATGATGAACAGGTCTGGGCAAAAAAATGGCTGGCTGATAACGGCCTTGAGGGAAATACCGTCGTGGGCATACATCCGGGGGCCCATTATAAAACGCAACGCTGGTTGCCCGAGTATTATGCCGAGCTCATTCAAATGATTCGCTGTCAGCCTCAAACAGGTATCATTCTGTTTGGCGGACCTTCCGACGCCAAGGTTATTGAGGAAATCATCACTAGAGTAAGAACTGACATTTGTGTATCCATTCAAAATAACTTAAGATATTTATCGGCGCTCTTAGCTCAATGCCAAATATTTATCTGCAATAACTCCGGACCGCTCCACATTGCATCAGCGCTGAACATTCCGACCATTTCCTTTATGGGACCCACCGTTCAAGAGCAGTGGACTCCCCTCGGAGCTATTCACCGTGTATTAAGAAGAGATGATTTGCCCTGCATCGGTTGTAATCTTGGCTACTGCAAAATCAAGAGTCATGACTGTATGCGCCTTATCACACCGTATGAGGTGGCGGAAATGATCTTTAAGGACATATAGAATGGCAATCATCATTGTGCCTTCATGGTTAAGAAGAAATTTCATTCCGATTCTTTATCTTATCATTGGTGCTATGGCGTTACCCTTATACCGATTTCATCTCTGTACAGATACGCCATCTTACATATCCGTTGCGAAAAAGTATGCAGCTGGTGATTATCTCAACGCTGTCAATGGTTTCTGGTCTCCCCTCATCTCATGGCTCCTGGTTCCCTTTTTAATGCTTCATATAGACCCGCTCGTTGCTTTTCATATCATCGGGTTACTGTCAGGGCTTGTCCTCATAATATTGTTGAGAAAATACTTCATAATGTTCGAAATTGATCAAAACGTAGCCAATTCTTTCCTCTTGACGTCGGTCCTCCTTTGTATTTCCATAGCCTATGGATACATGACCCCTGATTTCTTAGCCCTGCCATTCCTTCTGGTTTATATCTATATTCTCATATCTCCCGGATATTTAAATAGAATCCAAAATGCTATCCTGTGTGGAATTTGTGCCGCGTTAGCTGCGTATGCAAAAGGCTATAACTTTTACTTTTTCGCTATCCATTTTTTCATAATCCATGCAATTTGGTATTACATGGCAATTAATACCTATTCGCGAAAAAGATTATTCACGATGTTAACCTGCGGATTGATTCCTTACCTCCTCCTGACAATTCCATGGATATATATTCTTTATAGAAAATATGGCGTGATGGGCTTCAATACGGCCGGACACTATAACTTATTATATTTTGGCTTCGGTCTTTCCAGCCCCATTAGCAAGGGTGGTTTATTTCCTTTGCCCAATGCCACAGCTTTCAGTGCCTGGGAAGATCCATATTTAATGGTGAAACCGGATTTAAATACTGTTTCAATGGAAAATCTAATCCATTTGTTTGAGAATATTCTTAGAAATATCATCGCCTCTATTGATACGTATCAAACCATGTCGTGGTTTGCCATACCGGTTATGGTATATGCGTGCCTTTATCTTCTGAAGAACCGTATCGAAATATATCAGAATAAAATCTTTATCGTAATTTTATCGATGATGATTTACAATGCCGGATATCTACCTTTTCTAATTACCAAAAGATATCTTTACTTTAATATGCTGCTGCTCTTTATTCTGGGGGCTTTTTTTATCAGCAACCACCCCATTGAATTCTCACTGAATAGAAAATTGCTGATTATATTAACAGCGATTTCTTTTCTTTACTTCCCCGTAAGGGATCTCTATGCAAATCGCTATGCAGGAAAAGAAAATTACGTGATTGCAAATATTTTGCAGAAGAACAATATTACAGGCAATTACGCTGCTAATACTGAATATGACAGAACTTCATTTCTTGCATATTTTACGGAATCACGTTTTTTTGGAATCATGGCCCGCGATAAGGAATTACAGCAGGGTGACAGTGACTTATCTCTCTACAATATTCAATATTTTTTTTGTTGGGAAGGGGAATCATGCAAATGCCCGACAAATAATTATAAAGAAGTATCAATAAAGGAATTGACATATCCCCGGATGTTCAAACTTGGCAATTGAACGTCCATCTCAATGTGAGGATTGACTTGGCAAGCAGATATCAGGTATTAAGTTGATACGATTTAACTTTCAAGATAATTCAAAACTCCGGAATTGCCAATTCAAACGCCCGACAAATGATTACTTAAGTGAGACCTTTCCCTTTCTAAAAAACAAAGAGGACTATTTTTGAAAGAAGTACAGCATCTATCTATACGACAACAGAATTTCTTCACCTTTCTTGTCAGTATCATTATCCTTGGATATGGTGTGATGTTTGGTTCTTGGATTGTTCCAGACACGCAAGGGTATTTAACCCTCTCTGTTATTCGTCCTCCTCTGTATCCTCTTCTGACCAAACTATTTTATACCCTCTTTGCTTCAGATTACTTATTGTTATTAGTTGTTTTTCAAATCACTTTTATTCTTGCCGCCGCATATTGGCTCAGCCAGACATTAAGAACATATTTCAAATTGCCGTCCTTTATCTTTCTAATTGTTCATTTCCTTCTTGTATCCCCTCTGATACCTGCTCATCGGATTTATGCAGGAATTTATGGAAACATAGGAAACACTATCTGTTCTGAGGCACTTTCATATGGTATTTTTATTATTTCATTGATTTTCTTGGTAAAAAGCATTTTCGATCCAAGCAGGAAAAATATTTCGATTTTTTCATTCTTCTGCGTTCTGAATACCTTGAACAGACTTCAATTTGTCTTCATGTATCCCATAATTTTTATTATGATACTATTCATGTTCAAGATAAGCAGGAATTTCAAGATTGTTTTACAGACCACCCTTCTAATAATTGTCATGATGACAGGCGGATTGTTGGCCGATAGGCAATATCACAAATTCGTCAACGGTGTCTCAATTATTTCGCCAGGCGGCATTTTTGGAGTTCTTGGAACGATTCTTTTTGTCTCCGATACCAGTGATGCTGGGGCCATCGAAAATGCTGTTGATAGAAGTATCATACAGAAAATTCTGCAAGACTTTGATGAAAAAAGAATTCTACTTCGCTATCATCACATCATGGGCTATCAACCTGGTGCATTTTACTTTCGACACTTTGCAGGATCAATTCTTACTGGCATGATGAAGAAATATCAAACGGTCTATAAACTTAAATCGCCTCATGATGATGATCAATTGTTCTTAGGTATTGATTCCCTTTCCAAAAGAGTTTTACCAACCCTCCTGTCGAGAAGGTGGCTTGAATACAGCAAATTGTCCGTCATCAAATTTATTGACAGTTTCACTTTTCGCGAAGGAATATTCATAGGCGTTTTATTGATGATGGCACCCTGGCGACTGAGGTCTAGAATGGATATCCTATTCATGATAATCTTTCTAATGACTATTGCTAACAGGCTGATTGTTACACCCTCAACCCATTTGGTCGATCGCTTACTGTTCTACACAGATAATATGCAACAGGTCATACTTGCTGCTTATTGGGGAAATCTGATAATGCTAAGAAAAAGTCAAATAATTTGAATCACTAATTAACTATACATTATAGCGGAATTGGGAATGAAGACACCTGTTCTCGTCTGGTTGCCAATTGAGTGAACTTTAATGAATTTATCGGTCATAGTCCTCTGATATGAGCTTGGCAATGCGGGTGGCTAGTATGAAATGGATTCTATCTTGCCCCGGATCTATATAAAAAATGATCACTTACTTTAAAAAAAATATAATTGGAACGAACCGTGAACATGAGAGCATTCGCGATAATATGCTTCTTTTGGTTGAAAGAAACCTTTTCTCTTCAGCAGTAAAAAATTTCTTGGATGTTGGGTGTGGCGGTGGTGAAAACACTATATTCATTGCTCACAAATTGAATATCCCATTGGCTGATGTTTATGGATTAGATATTGACTCTCCATGCGTCAAAATAACGGGGCACCTATTTCAATTTCTTACCATTGATTTGGAAAAAGAGGCGTTGCCCTTTCATGATAACATGTTTGATCTGGTTATTTGTAACCAAGTATTTGAACATTTAAAAAATTTTTTACAAATATTTAATGAAATAATAAGAGTTACAAATCCAGCTGGTTACATCATGATTGGCATCCCAAACCTTGCGCACTTGATTAATCGTTACCTACTGTTATTTGGCAGACAACCAATGTGCATAGGAATATTGAGTAGTCATGTTAGAGGCTTCACGCATAAAACTTTTCATGATTTCATTTGTTCAATATCTACCGTTAAACTCTTGGACCAACAAGGATCATCTCTCATCTATCCATTACCCCATATCCTTGCCAAACCATTATCAAAGGTTTTTACTGGATTATGCGCCTATACATGTTACCTCTTGCAAAAGAATCCTACCAATGACTGAGAGATCGATGCTTGGCATCTCAATTGCCAGCATCGGAGACTGATACAGGCATCCTCAGTATTACGTTCCTTTAAAAATAGTCAGCACGAATAATCAACCGAGAACAAACGAAAGCACCCCCTTGAAATCTGGCGGAGAGGCTCTTTAATTTACACATATGAATGCATTGTCATACCTTTTCAGCTTTCGGAATAACGTCAAGTCACCGATATTGGGAAACCGAACCTTTCGCCTCCTATTGATTATTATTCTGGGCTTAGTCTTGAGATTATGGGGCATCAAGGGAGGGTTGCCTTTTTTTCTTGCTGATGAAGACGTATACGTGGTCGGAGCTTTGCGCGTCGGGCAGGGGGAATGGAATCCTGGCGATTTCAACAATCCTTCCTTAATGATTTACATTAATTTTTTTGCTTTTGGCTTTCTTTTCTTGATAGGAAATTTAATTGGTATTTTTAGTAGTCTGACCGATTTTAAAAATGCATTCTACCAAGACCCTACCCTCTTTTATTTGACAGCGCGATTAGTTATGGTCGGTTTCGGGGGCCTTTCTATTTTTGTCCTGTATGGGCTGGCTAGACGAGTCTTGAACGAAAAAGTAGCGGAACTTGCTGCTTTGATTTTGGCAATCTATCCAGCGCACATCGTGGCTTCCCAAAATGCCAAATGTGATGTAGCTATGGTATTTCTAGTATTATTAAGCCTCTTGTATCTCATCCGATATCTGGAATATGGAACAGAACGACTCTTCCTGATTTCCTGCTTCATCTGCGGACTTGCCATATCCACAAAATATACGGCCGCACCGCTTTCTATGGCATGTATTCTGGCATTTTTTATCCAATCCTTTTCCACTCGCCCGAAGATATATTCAACGCTTTTGGCAGGTGTACTCCTCATTTTGTTTGGCTTTTTTATAGCAACGCCCTATTCCCTCCTCGATTATAAGAAATTCTTCTTTGACATCAACTTTCTCTTGGCCAAGAATCGTACGCAATGGTTCGGCATGGAAGGCGCCCAGATCGGATTTCTTGAGTATACATTTAAAGTTTTTCCTATGTCCGCAGGCTGGCCCCTTTACCTATGCACCCTCTGCGGCATTTTGCTCACGCTAATGATGCTTAATCGTAAAAAGATTATCCTGTACTCCTTTCCTCTTTTATTATATGCGGCTCTTGCTCAGACTCGACATGTAGCAGGTGGATATGCTTTGCCTTTATATCCGTTTTTCTGTATCCTTTCCGCTCAAGCCATTTTGAGGCTTAACGAACACGTACGATCTGCCATAATTAAATCAATATTGATTATTTTTATTTTCTTCAATCCGATTATGCTTGATATTGTCAGTGGATTCAACAAGTCCACAAAGGATACCCGGATAATCGCTAAGGATTGGATAGAGAGACACATATCTCAAGATAAAAGAATCGCATCGGAAGTATCCCTTCGTGTAATCCCAAACTCTGAAAGAATATCTGAAATTATGGGACGCATTAAAGATCCTAAAAGAGGGGGACATTTCCGTTATTACGCAGAGAACATATCGGGAAAGAGATATTATTTCTATGAATTCCCACTTTTTGAATGTCCTGATCCTGCAAGTCGGAAAGTATTTTTTACTGACGAAGATGAAAGAAAATGTACAAAACCAAGCAGTGTTGATTATGACTTTATTCGAGTGAAAAGAAATTATGACTTCATGATTTTGTCATCTCACGTCTATCATAGATTCAGGGCATTACCCAGTCTTTACCCTAAGCAAAATGACTTCTATGACGAGATTGAAAAACAGGCTGAGCTTGTTATGACCTTCAATAATAATCTGTCAGATAATAATCAGAATTCATCGTTTTCTGACCATTTTAAACACTTTTTCGGATTCATTGATAATCAGGGATTCACAATTAATATTTATAAGTTGAACTAATTATTACCGTGTTTATTGAGGGCACGAAGGAACATGAAAATATTTAGCCTTCATTTAAGTCGATTGATTAACGATGATGTGAAAATTAAAATTTAAGCGTTGGAGTTATATAGCGATGAATCTGAATCTTGGCTCGGGCGGTGAACCACAGGAAGGTTATGTCAATGTTGATAAGAACGCCTGCGCGCCAAGGGTTGATGTCGTGCATAATCTGGATCAATATCCCTGGCCGTTCGAGACGGACTCCGTCGACGAGATTATGATGAGTCATTGTCTGGAACACCTTTTTGATCATAATCGTGCAATGAAAGAGATTCATCGTATTTTGAAAAAGGGGGGGATGGCCAGAATTACGGTTCCCCACTTCACTTGGCAATTTGCCTTTCATGATCCGACGCACCGCCATTTTTTCGGCTATAACACCTTCTTTTACTATGCCCGTGACTGCGGTTATTTTGATTTCCAATTTTCATCCTGTCAGGCGAAAATAACTTTTGGAAAGCGATATTCCGTCTGGAATATTATCTTGGAGCCCATCTTCAACCGCTTTCCTAATGCCTATGAACAGAGTCCCCTCCGGATGTTCCCTGCCCTGACGGTTGACGCTGTGCTTACAAAGTGAATTGCCAAAACATTCTTAATTGTATTGCTTTATGAAAGAGAAATCTATCCTCGTCATCCTCATTGCCGGGATCGGAGATCTGGTGCTGGCTTCCAAGGCCCTTCGGGCTCTGAAAAATGGTCATCCTGATTCTTCACTGCATCTACTTACAAGCATTGAAGCTGCTGAACTTGCGGTTAATTACGCTTATATCAATAAAGTTTGGTCTTTTCCGGTTCGGCAACTTCGTAGGAAGAAAACGGCATATTTTAAAGTTTTCTCCCTGCTTTTAAAAATGCGCTCGCTTTATTTCAATCGCGCTATTAATCTTTATCATGTGGATTCCTGGGCGGGGGCAATTAAGATGGGCGCTATTTTCCTTTCTGTGCATGCCGATGAGAAAATCGGTCATGATCGGCATGGCATGGGGCTTTTTCTTGATAAACAGATCCCTGCCGGTTTCTTTGATAATAGACATATTGCTGCAGCGATGACCGAGATGGTTGTTATCGCCGGAGGAATTGCTGATGAGCGAGGCATTGAAGTCTTCTGGGAAAAGGAATCCGAAAGACGTTGTCAACATCTCTTTAATTTTTCACAGGAATATTTCCTGCCTTTTGCCATGGATGAGCCTCTAAAGCCTGTTTCGGGGTTAATACCTGCTATTGATCCAGCGGCGGCAACGTTGAGGCAGCGGCATCCCCTTTTTGTGGGTATCAATCCCGGCGGTGACCGGGCCAACCGGCGGTGGCCGATTGAACGCTACGCTACGGTCGGCAATAAAATAGCGGCAACCTTAAATGCCCGGATATTGATCTTCGGCGGTCCCGGCGAGGAGCAGATCGCCGGCAGCATCCAGGGAAAAATGAAATCCGAAGTCGTCAATCTTGCAGGAAATTTATCCATCAATGACCTGGCCTATGTGATTAGCCGCCTGGATTTATTGATCACCAACGACAGCGGGCCCATGCATATTGCGGCGGCAACAAAAACGCCCGTTGTGGCTATCTTCGGCCCTGAAGATCCTGTGTTGATGAGGCCTTACACTTCTGAGGACCTTTACCGGGTCATTTATAAGCCCCTACCCTGCCGTCCTTGTCAGAAAGACCAATGTGCCCGGCCCCTTTGCCTCGAGGCAATCACCCCGGATGAAGTGCTCAGTTCATGCATGGAGCTTCTGGCTAAATTAGGCAAGATGAAAGTTGAAAAAGGATCTGAGAAGCAATCATAATGTGCGGAATCTGCGGTAAAATGACATGTGGTGGGAGGGAAATCAATGAAAGAGTCCTGAGGGGGATGCTTGACGCCCTCGCTCACCGCGGCCCCGATGACGAGGGCATCTATCTTTACAACTCCGATCAGACCTGCGTGGGACTTGGACACCGCCGCCTCAGTATAATCGATCTGTCCGCGGCGGGCAGGCAGCCCCTGACCAACGAAGACGGCTCGCTCCAGATAGTCTTCAATGGCGAAATATATAACTTTTCGGTGCTCCGGGAAGAATTGTTGCAGAAAGGACACCGCTTCCGTTCCCGGACGGACACGGAGGTCATCCTTCATCTTTACGAAGAAGAAGGTATTGCCTGTGTTAAGAGGCTGATCGGGATGTTCGCCTTTGCCATCTGGGATGAGCGGCGCCTGACTCTGCATCTGGTGCGCGATCCGGCAGGCGTAAAACCCCTGGTCTATTACTGGGACGATGAGACTCTCGTCTTTGCCTCGGAGATCAAGGTCCTTCTTGCCGATCCTGATATTCCGAGAAATATCGACCGGCAGGCCTTGGAACTCTATCTTACCCTCAATTACATTCCTGCCCCTTATACGATTTTTCAGAATATCCAGAAGCTGAATCCGGGTTGCTATCTGACCGTTCAGGGAGGGAAACTTCGGGAGACGGCCTATTGGGAACTCGGCGCCGGAAAGGAATTTCAAGGCACTGCGGGCGAAGTGAAAGCTGCGGGGGGGGGAGCGCCGCCTCAAATACAGCCGTGGGCTGGAAATGAAGCAGAGGCAAGACATCACCTGTTTACTACCCTTTCTGAATCCGTCCGCAGCCAGATGATCGCCGACGTACCTTTGGGGGCGTTCCTTAGCGGCGGAATCGATTCGAGCATCATCGCCGCCCTTATGGCAAGAAGCAGCTCCCGCCCGGTGCAGACTTTCACCATTGGTTACACCGATATGCCCATGTACGATGAGCGGGTCTATGCCAGCGCCGTCGCGGATATGTACGCTACGGATCATCATGAAATTCTCCTGACCTCTCAAGACGTGATCTCCGTTGTTCCGGAAGTTCTGGACAGCCTGGATGAGCCCTTTGGCGACTCTTCGGCAGTTCCCACCTATGTGGTAGCAAGGGAAACAAGAAAACATGTCAAAGTGGCCCTTTCCGGAGACGGGGGCGACGAGCTATTCGCCGGTTACCGGATGTATCGGGGCGAGGACCTATATCAGACCTATGCCCGGATTCCCGCCATTATTCGGAAAACGTTGATCGAACCTTTCATCGCCGCCCTGCCCGCCTCCCGGGACGCTACGATACCTGAATTGGTGCGGCGAATGAAAAAATTTATCAAAGGGGCCAAGGGGAATAATCTTGCCGAGCGCTTTCTCCTATGGAATGAGCTTTTCCCGGCCGAGCAACGACGATGCCTGCTCCTTGATAATCCCTCCTTAAACCATAACACCGGTTTACTGAGCCATGGCGAACAAGCAAATGGCCACGCTGCTGGTTCCACTAAATATTCCAACAGCTTGGGAGATCGTACTGACGGATCTGGAAACTATGCAACCGCTCTGAATATATTTTCAATTGCCCTGTCGAGTTTTCACGGCGATTCGCTCAACGGAGACGCGCTTAATCGGATGCTCTATGCTGATTTTACCGTTTCCCTGCCCGGCGATATGCTCCGCAAGGTTGACGCCATGAGCATGGCCCATGCCCTGGAGGTACGGGTGCCCCTCCTTGATCATCGCGTCTGTGAATTAGCCTTTTCTATGCCCGGGGCTTGGAAACTCCGTAATGGGCAGGGCAAGGCCATTCTCATCGATACATTCCGCGATCTCCTCCCCCCCGCCCTCCATAAGCGGCCCAAGTGGGGTTTTGAAGTCCCCGTCAGCAAGTGGCTAAAGGCAGAGTGGCGATTCCTCATCGATGAATATTTGTCAAAAGAAATCATTGTCAAACAAGGGATTTTTAATTATGATATTATTAACGAATTGGTAAAGAAGCTTTTTTCCGGCCGCTTCGATACCTCCTGGCAGCTCTGGAACCTGATCTGCTTTCAGGCCTGGTATTACAGATACATGGAGAAAAAACCGTCGTCATAAAAATGCCATAATCTTAACCCATCCCCACCCCGACCCTCCCCTTGAAAGGGAGGGGGAAAATGAGGAAAGGCTTATTTGTGCTTCGTTTTGTTGATTTACTAAAGGAGCTGTGAAGAGAATCCGGGTCGTCCACATAATTACCCGTTTCGACAAGGGCGGGTCTGCGGAGAACACTTTCCTTACCGTGCTCGGTCTTGATAAACGGCGATATGATGTCTACCTGATCGTGGGGTTGACAGAAGAATCGAGAATTGGAGATACGGAAGTGGCGGCGACGGTGCGGAACCTCGCCAGCATAAAAGAAGCAGGAATCGCCCTCCATATTATCCCCGAGCTCATCAGAAATATCCATCCTCTTCGCGACTTGCAGGCCCTGTCAAAAATGAATCGGCTCCTTCGTGAAATCAAACCCCATATCGTCCATACCCATACCTCCAAGGCCGGTATCCTGGGCCGTTTTTCCGCCTGCCTTAACAATGCCCCTGTCGTCGTCCACACCCCTCATGGCCATGTGTTCTGGGGCTATTTCGGCCCCCTGACCTCGCGATTATTTATAATTCTGGAGAAGTTTGCCACCCACGGTACGGACCGGATGGTAATGCTGACAGAGCAGGAAAAAGAAGATCATCTCCATTGCCGGATTGGAACTGAAGAAAAGTTCGCCGTCATCCACAGCGGCGTGACTTTGGAACCTTTTTTGCGGGGCGATAAAGACCGGGAACAAATGAGGAAAGAGCTTAGCATCCCCGCCGACGCCTTTATCATCGGTACCGTCGGGCGCTTGACGGCAGTCAAGGGACAGCGTTATCTCCTGGAGGCGGCAGCGAAGCTTTCCGCGGATATTCCTGGTCTTTTCTGTATTATCCTCGGCGACGGCGAGCTTCGTGAAGAGCTCAAGGCCAAGGCTACTGACTTGGGAATCGGAGTGCATGTTTTATTTCTCGGCTGGCGTGATGACGTGGCCGCCATTATCTCCGTCTTTGACGTTTTTGTTTTGCCGTCCCTCAACGAAGGGATGGGCCGGGTGATCGTTGAGGCGATGGCCGCCGGCAAGCCGATTGTCGCCAGTGACATTGGGGGCATCAGAAACCTGGTCGCCCCTCGGATAAGCGGCATCCTTGTCCCCCCGGCGGATCCGGAGGCCCTGGCAGCGGGGATAAAAGATCTGTATCGTGATCCGGATCGAAGGGAGCGTATGGGAGAGGCAGGGCGTCAAAGGGCCGCCGCTTTTTCCGACACGGCCATGATCGAGAAGATTGACACCTTATATTCAGAACTGATAAGAGACAAGTATGATCATACGTAATATATTTCAACTTCGCTTTATACCCCATCCCCCTCCTAACCTCCCCCTTGAAGGGGGAGGAAATAAGAATCATTATCCCCATTCAGTTGCAAACAAAGGCTTTTTACCCTCCCCTTCTTCAAAGGGAAATAATTTATGTTTACTCATCTCGCTTGTTTTTGTTTTCCTGGCCTTCGTCTTTTTTCCAGGGAAGATTTGGGGGGCGGAATATCAGCAGTTAGCCGGCGTCCTTGATGTTCGCTCTAATTTTAGTGACGGGATTTACAGCATCGAAGGATTAGCCAAGATGACCAGGGAACGGGGTATTCACGTCCTGTTCCTCAACGATCACGATAAAATGACTATTTCTTACGGCCTCCCTCCCTTCCCTAATATCATTAGCAAGACCGAGGAAATGAATTCAATCCTCAAGAGAGGTCCGGAAGAATATCTTGAGACAATCGGGCGGGCGCAACGCGCCTACAAGGATGTCATTATCATTCCGGGAACCGAGTCGGCCCCCTTTTATTTCTGGACAGGCAACCCTTTAAAGAATAATCTAATCGCCCATGATCATGAGCGGCGGATTCTGACCGTCGGTCTCGACAAAGCGGAAGATTATCGTAAAATGCCCGTGGTACATAACGTGGGCCCGTTCAACATTAATTTACTTCCACGGGTCATTCCCTTTATCGTATCGTTTCTTCTTGCGGTGGTTATGATAGTATGGCAGGGCTGGTTCCGCATTACCGGTATCGTCCTGGCCATAATTTCCCTATTGTTCATAATCGACAATCATCCTTTCCGCGCCTCCTCCTTCGATCCTTATCACGGCAAAAAGGGCCTTGCCCCCTATCAGGGACTAATCGATTACGTGAACGCACGAGGAGGAATGACGTTTTGGAATTATCCCGAAACCCAGTCCGGGGTCAGAAAGCTGGGACCGATTCAAGTAAGCACCAAGCCCTATCCGGAGGTCATTATTGAATCCAGGGATTACACCGGCTTTGCCGCCCTTTACGGGGATACTTCCACTATCACGGAACCGGGAAGTCTCTGGGATACAACGTTGAGGGAATACTGCAAGGGATACCGGATGTGGCCCCCCTGGGGTGTAGCCACCGCGGACTATCATGATGAAAAGGGTGGCAAGCTCGGTGATTATCAGACGGTCTTCCTGGTAAAAGAAAATACCCGGGCCGCCGTCCTCAAGGCCATGCAGACGGGAAAGATGTACGCCCGTCAGGGCAGTTTTCCTAATCTGCCCCGTCTCGACGAATTTTCCGTTTCCTCGACAGATGGTCTAAAACTGGGAATATCGGGCGACGATATCATAATCAAGGGCAATCCCCGCATCCGGATCGTCATATCGGCCGAGAAGATGTCGGCGGCTGCGGCAACAACAAAGGCAACGGAGGCGCAAACTCCACCAACTACGACGGAGGTTCCGGCGGCTGCCACATCATTAACAGCAACAATTGCAGCAAAACCAATGACCAAAGAGTCGACGCCGCCGGCGTCGACAACAGCAGCAACGGCTTCGACCAAAACCACGATTTCGGCTACAACAATTGCAACCACAGCGACACCAGCTACCACGGCAACACCGGCCAGCGCTTCCGTCAAGGTACGGTTGATTCGCAACGGAGCGATGATACAGACCTTTACCGGCCCCCTGCCTTTGACCGTCGACTATGGGGATCCCTACCAGCCGCAGAAAGAGAAAATTTTTTATCGCCTGGATGTGGAAGGGGCCGGTAAGATTATCTCCAATCCGATTTTTGTCAGTTTCGAGTAAGAGGCTCCCATGATTGTCTCCATCCATCAGCCCCAATACCTGCCCTGGCTTGGTTACTTCGACAAGATTGACCGCGCCGATGTCTTCGTTCTCCTCGACAACGTCCAGTTCAAGAAGAACGAATGGCAGAACCGCAACCGGATCAAAACGGCCCAAGGGCCACAGTGGCTAACCGTACCCGTCCTGTACCGGTTCCCCCAGTTGATCTGTGAGGTCGGAATCAACTCTAAAGAACGCTGGCAGCATAAACAGCGGCAGGCTATCCTTTCAAATTACCGAAAGGCCCCTTGCTGGCCGCTCCTGGAACCTCTTTTCGAGGAAATATTCGCCAGGGAATGGAAAACAATCGGAGAGCTTAATATCCATGTCGTCCGGGAGTTAGCAGCGCTGATGGGGATATTTACGCCTATCCATGTAGCCTCGGAGCTTACCGCTTTTCCTGATGATCCCGATGAGCGCCTTATCGCCATAACCCGCCATTTCGGCGCCGATGCCTACCTCGCCGGCAGCGGCGGACATGACTATATGGATCTGGAAAAATATAACACCGCGGGGATCAAGGTGAGCTTTCAGGAATACACTCATCCTGTTTACGCGCAGATGTTCGGCGATTTTGAACCGTTTATGTCCGTCGTTGATCTGATCTACAATCACGGCGCGGAGAGCATTGAGATTATCCGGAGGGGAAGATGAATATTCTGGCAATTGGCGCGCATCCTGATGATATTGAATTCGGCTGCGGGGGAACCCTGCTGAAATACATCCGTAACGGTCACGACGTTTATATCCTCGTCATGACGGAAGGTCACAAGGGGGGCCAGGCCAAGCAGCGTATGGCGGAACAGCAGCGGTCCGCCGAGATACTCAAGCTTCAGGAAGTGATCTGGGGTTCCTACCGGGACACGGAGCTCTCCCCCAAGATGAATGAAATGGTGCACGACATTGAGGCCATCCTGGAACGTATTCAGCCCAATTTTATTTTTGTCCACTATGATGAGGACACCCACCAGGACCACCGCGCCCTTGCCAAGGCGACCGTTTCCGCAACGAGATACGTCAAAAACGTAATGTTTTACGAAGGACCGACGTCCCAGAACTTCTCCCCAACGGTTTTTATAGATATCAGGGATACCCTGGAAGAAAAAATGCAGGTGCTTTTAGCCCATCAGTCCCAGGTGACGAAGACAAATATAGAGGGGCTTTCCATTGTCGACATTGCCCGCTCTACGGCAGTATTCAGAGGTATTTCCGGGCGTGTTCAATACGCGGAAGGCTTCATGCCTCTCCGCATGTTTATCAACATCTGATACCTAAGGCGAATATGATCCCCCACTCCCGGCCATTCCTTCAGGATGAAGACTACCGCAGCGTTCTGGACGTGCTCAGATCGGGCCAGCTTGTCCAGGGAGAAAGGGTTGCGGCCTTTGAAGCGGCCTTCTGCCGGGAGTTGGATCTTCCCGGTGCAACCTCAGCAAGTTCCCAGGAAGTCGCCGTGAGTTCCAGTGCAGTCGCCGTAAGTTCCGGGACAGCGGCCCTGCATTTGACCCTCCTCGCCCTGGAGGCGGGACCGGGGGACGAAGTCATTATTCCCAGCTACGTTTGCACCGCCCTCTGGCATGCTGTCCGCTATACCGGCGCCACGCCCGTCCTTGCCGATATCGAAGGGGATACCTTCAATCTCTCGGCTCTCGATGTTCTGCCCCGTCTGACAAAAAAAACCAGGGCCATCATCCTGCCCCATATGTTTGGTCAAGCCGCCGACCTCGACGAGCTTCTCAAGCTCGGCATTCCTATTATCGAGGACTGCGCCCAGTCCCTGGGAAGCCGTTACCAGGGCCGCCCCACGGGAACCTTCGGCGTTGCGTCAATCTTTTCCTTTTATGCCACCAAGGTCATTGCTGCCGGAGAAGGGGGCATGGTGGTTTCCCGGGACGGGAACCTTATCGACAGGATCCGTGATATGCGGGACTATGATGAGAAAGACAGCCTCGCAACGCGCTTCAACTACAAGATGACAGACCTGCAGGCAGCCTTGGGGATGAGTCAGTTGAAAAAGCTTCCCGTCTTTATTGCCCGGCGTCAGGACATTTCCCGGCATTATGACCGCGTCGTGCGGGAGGCAGGTCTGCCGCCTCCAGTCAAAAAAACGGACCGAGATCATAGCTATTTTCGCTATGTTTTCCTTCTTGACAGTACGGATCGTTTCCTCGAAGATATGGGCCGTGCGGGGGTGGTCTGCCGCAGGCCGGTTTTTCGCCCCCTCCACGACTACCTGGGACTGACTGGTTTTGAGGGCACGAATCGTATCTGGCGAAACGCCGTCTCCGTGCCGATATATCCCGGCCTCACGGATGAGGAAGTTGAAACAGTTTGCTCAAATATGATTAAGTTACTTCCTAAGGTTTAGGTAGCCATGGTGTCTTTTGTCTTCCTCGGCATAGTGGCGACTTTTTTTCTCACCCTCCTCCTGCCGGAGGTGCGTTCCTATTTTTTTAACGTCGTCGGCAGATGGCTGTATATCCTTCTTTTTTCTTTTACCGTCTCAGTGCTGATGACGCCCCTGATGCGGTGGCTGGCCAAGAAGTTCAATATCTTCGATATTCCCGAGGAAAGGAAAATCCATGAGCGGGCGACGCCCCTTTTGGGTGGAGGGGCCATTATCATCGCCTTTACCGCCTCCCTCCTGGCAAACATGGTCCTGGAACGGGATATTATCCTCACTCTTTATGCCGGCGGTGCTGTGGCCGTAACAAGTCTGATTGACGACTGGAAGGGTCTCAGAGCCCGTTTCAAGCTTCTCGTGCAGATTCTTGCCGTTCTTTTTTTAATCTATAATGGTGTCGTCCTTAGCCTGTTTTCTGACAAGATATGGTGGGGGTATATTTTGAATATATTGCTTACCATGATCTGGATCATCGGGATCACCAACGCCATGAATTTTATCGACGGCATGGACGGACTAGCAGCAGGTCTTGGGGCGATCATTTCCCTCTTTCTTGCTATTGTGGCTATTCAAACCAATCAGCACGTCCTCGGATGGATCGCCATCGCCATGCTGGGCAGTTGTCTGGGTTTCCTGCCTTTCAATTTTCATCCGAAAAGTCCGGCCTCCATTTTTCTTGGCGATACGGGCAGCATCTTTCTCGGCTTCGTGCTCGCAAGCCTCGCCATTATCGGAGATTGGGCCGACAACAATCCCATCGTTTCCTTTGCCGCCCCCGTCCTTATCTTCTGGGTACTGATCTTTGACATGACTTATATCACCGTGGAAAGAGTTCTCACGGGGAAGGTAAAGACTGTTAAGCAATGGATCGATTACGTAGGCAAGGATCATCTCCACCACCGGACCTATACCATGCTTGGGGACAAGAGAAAGGCAGTGCTATTTATTTATCTCCTCTCCATCACCCTGGGAGTCAGCGCCATCGCCCTGCGATATGCCCGGCCCGTGGACGGCATTCTCCTTGTCATACAGGCGTTTCTGATCACTGTTATTGTTTCCATATTAGATTACTCCGGACGTAAACGATGAAGGCTTCAGAAAAAGCCCCATATGCTTCGTTGCCCTTCATCCTTCGTCACTGCGACGTACATAGAACTACGTCTCATTTCTCAGGTCTCGCGCGCCTCACCTCCGGAGCTTTTTTCGAGGCCTTATGTTATTGATCAAACTGCTTGACAAACGGACGTCTCGTTAATAGCTTAGCGGACATTTGATTACCATATAAAGGAGAGACAATCCCTTGAACAATACTTATAGATGCAAGAAAAAGGGCAGTCTTATCAGTGAGATATGCATTGATCAGGCATGTGAATGGCGCTTGAAGAATGAGGCTTTTTTTAATTGCACATGGGTGGCGTGTAATTTTGGACCATTCACACTGGAAGAAGTAGGGGAAATGATGGGGGTGACAAGAGAAAGAATCCGTCAGATCGAGGCCAAGGCCCTCAAGAAACTACAGCATAAAAAAAGGCGGGATCAGTTGCGTGATTTTGCATCACCCGACAATGACTGGGATTTTTAGTCGGTTGAATTCACATATTTAACCCTTGGACATCTTCGAAAGATACTCCCGGGTCATAAACTCGTTCATGCGGATCTTTCTCTCCGGACCGGAGAACAAGTGCACCATAACGTCGAACTCCAGTTCCAGGGATGAAGTTTTGTCTAGTTTTTCTGTTATCACGGAGATCTTCTTAACCGATTCGATCGCCCGGCCGGATCTTGCCGCCAGACCTTCTGCCATAGCAATGGCTTCATCCATAAATTTTTCCGGCGTCGCCACTTTGTTTACCAATCCGATTCTCAGAGCCTCTTTTGCCCCGATCGGCTCGCCCAGCATGCTGATTTCCTTCGCCTTGGCCATCCCCACGAGATGCCTTAACGGGCTGAAGAGGGGATTCAAACCGAACTTTAGTTCGGGATGCCCAAAAATGGCGCTCTCTGAGGCAATGATCAGATCGCAGACCGTAGTAATGTTAAAACCGCCCCCCAGAGCGATTCCACCCACTGCGGCAATAACCGGCTTTCTGTAAGTGTAAATCTTCTTTAAATACTGGAGAATTGACCCGAAATACGGTGCGACTTCCTCATCGGAAAGGGCCGCCATTTCTTTTATGTCCATCCCGGCGGAAAATACATATTCACCACCGGTCATGATCAGGACCCTGATTGATTCCTCGTTTTCCAGGTGATTGAGGGCATCGTTTAGTTCAAAACGCATCTCCCCGGACAAGGCGTTCATCTCCCGGGGGCGATTCATGGTAATGATGGCGTAACCTTCTCTCTTTTCGAGGAGAATTGTTTTATACATTCCTTTTTCCCGCCACCCGTTCCTTCAGTTCCTTGCCCACCTTAAAAAATGGTACTCGTCGCTCCTTTAGCTTCACTGCTTCCGTAGTCCGGGGATTTCTTGCTTGCCGGGCCTTTCTGCTTCTTACAGTAAAGTTTCCGAAGTCACGAACATCAATCCGCTCTCCCCTCTCCAAAGCTTCCGTCATGGCGTCAAACATCCGATAGACTGCGAATGCAATATCCACAGCGCGATTATCGGGAAACTCCGCCTGTACCTTTGCGACCAATTCTCTTTTCGTCATAATCCCCTACTCGCTTTACTCGTAAAGATAATATGCCCCCGCCAGTCTTGCTTCCTGATTTTTCCATTCCGAAATCATGGCAGAGAGGCTGTTTTTAAATAAGACGTCCCAATATGATTTTTTCTTACCCGAATAGATAGCTTCCGGTTTACCCTTCATCCCCGACATGGTTCCCGCAAGCCCAATGGCATAATTCATGTCGCCCAGTTCATCAACCAGCCCCGCCTGCTTGGCCTGACGTCCGGAGAATATCCTTCCATCGGCGATGGCCTTCACTTTTTCCCTGGGCATTTTCCTGTCCGCCCCAATCGTATCCATGAAATGATCATTCATATCATCAATAACCGCTTGTAGCAGGGCTCTTTCTTCCGGGGTAATTTCTCTGGAAGGTGAGCCCATGTCTTTATATTTTCCGCTCTTGATTACCGATGGTTTCAATCCGATTTTACCCAGCAGACCCTCGGCGTTGAGGAGATGCATAACCGTGGAAATACTGCCCGTAATCGAACCCGGATTGGCAACGATGCGATCGGCGGCACACGCAATGAGATAACCACCGGAGGCGCCAATGGAGCCAATGGAGGCGACCACCTTTTTCTTTTTCTTCAGCTCCCGAACGGCCCCGTATATCTCCTGCGAAGGCGCTACGCCGCCGCCGGGCGTCTCGATCCTGAGTACAACGGCGCGCACGGAATCATCTTTCCCAAGTTCCTCTAATTGCCGAACAGTTTCCCTGGCGTCGGTGATTACCCCTTCGACCGTGACCACCCCCACCTTTTCCGATGCCAGCAGGGACTTCCGCTTCCCGGAAAGGGCGCTGACACTGAAAACAACCGCGGAAAAGACCATGGCCATCAGGATGAGGAGCACGAAGGCAAACAGAATGGGGTGTCTTCTCATGCTTTAAGCTGGTCTATTCGTCAGAATCGATGATCTTTACATCCGCCAGGGCTCTTCCCAAGCTGGACCCCATGTTTTCACGGTTGTTGAGATACTGATGCTGACTATGAACCGATGGCCCTTCGGACGCCGTTTCATAATCCTTGATACTCAGACGTATCTTTCTCGCTTTGGAATCGATACTTTTGATGGTTGCCGTAACTGTATCGCCGATAGCAAAGAGTTCCGACGCTGATTTGACCCGTTTCTGACTCAGTTCCGAGATATGAACCAAGCCCTCGATACCCTCTTCGATCTCAACAAAAATGCCGAAATCTGTGATATTGGTGACCTTACCCGACACGGAGGCGTTGGCACCATATTTGTTGGTAAATTCTTCCCAAGGGTTCTTCTCGATCTGCTTGACGCCAAGGGAAAATTTTTCGTTTTCCACGTCAACATTCAGGACCATCGCTTCAATTTCCTGACCCTTCTTGAAAAGGTCGGAAGGATGTTTTAACTTCTGGGTCCAGGATATATCGGAGAGGTGAATCAAGCCGTCTATTCCGTCTTCAATGCCGACAAAAATGCCGAAATTAGTGATATTCCTCACTACCCCCTTAACCAGCGTTCCCACGGGATACTTCTCTTTCAACGCCTCCCAGGGATTCGACATGGTCTGCTTAAGTCCGAGGGATATCCGCTTTTCATCTGTTTTTACTTCCAGGATCATGACCTGGACCTGCTGTCCCGGTGACAGAACCTTGGAGGGGTGTCTTATTTCTCTTGTCCAGAACATCTCGGAAATATGGACAAGTCCTTCCACGCCAGGTTCGAGTTCAATAAAGGCACCGTAATCAGTGAGATTGACGACCTTGCCCTCCATGACCGACCCGACCGGGTATTTTTCATGGATCGTCTCCCAGGGATTTTCCGTCAACTGCTTGAGCCCAAGGGCAACCCTTTCCTTCTCCCGATCGAAGGAAAGGACCTTCACCATAATCCGCTGGCCTTTGCTGAAAGTATCAGCGGGTCGGGAGATCCTCCCCCAGGAAATATCGGTAATGTGCAGGAGGCCGTCGATACCCCCGAGATCGATAAAAATACCATAATCGGTAATATTCTTTATAATGCCTTCGACGATGTTACCTTCCTGAATGTTTTCAAGGGTGACGCGCTTTTCTTCTTCCCGGTGCTTTTCCAGGATGACCCTTCTTGACAAGACCACATTATTTCTTTTGCGGTCGTATTTGATAACATTGAAGTCTATAGTCTGACCTACAAACTGGTCGAGATCCCTGATAGGCCTTATATCAACCTGGGACCCGGGGAGGAACGCCGGGAT
>JBAYKV010000023.1:0-22752 GCA_041664405.1 Syntrophales bacterium | reverse complement strand
TTTAAGACATCCATTTTAGTTTCCTAAAGATTATTTGCAGGCCGTCATTCCGCCGTCCATGGTCAATTCCGTGGCGTTAAAGCCCGCGGCACTCTCGGAAAGAAGAAAGAGAATTGTTTCCGCCACTTCTCCTTCCGTAAGGAATCTCCTCGTGGGTACCAGGTGCAACGCTTCCTCTCCGTGAGCCTCCAGGTAAGCCTTCCCCCGTCCCGCCCGAATATAGCCGGGGCGCAGGGTAACCGCAGTGATACCCTTTCTTCCCAGCTCAAGACCGAGATTTCTGTAAAGGGCCTCGGAAGCCAATTTCGCTGCGGCGTAGAACCCCTGGCCGGGGTTGGTTCTCCCGGCGGCGACGGAAGAGATGAAGACAAGTCGCCCCTTTCCCCGTTTCAGCATGATCCGCGCAACCTTTTTCAACAGCTCCGCCCGAAAGGAGACATTATCGTTGAAATATTGATAAACTCGCGCCTCAGCGGCGGCAGCCACGTAACCCTCAAAATCCCCCTGGGCAAAATCGACAACAAAATCTATCTCATCGCCCCCTTGGGCAAGGAGGGAGGTCAGGGAATCGCGATCGCCGAAGTCGAGATAAGCGGCGCCATATTTTCCCCCTAAAGGCGACAGACGGGCGTCGATCTTTTCCCTGCCTTCTTCGCTGCGGAAGGTCAGGAGGGGAAATATTCCCGCTGCCATCATGGCGGCGGCCAAGGTAAGGGCCAGATCGCAACTGCCGCCCAAAACAAGGGCTTTTTTACCTTGAAAATTAAGGATCATTTTTTGATTGTTCCCGTAACCATGGTTTTGCTTCCTTCGTACAGGCGGCAGACAATCCGGTCCGCAAGGACCTCCATGCTGAAGGGATATTCGCCGGGGGCCAGGAATTCCCGAAAACCGAAATTCTCCAGTTGACGGCAGGGGAAGTCCAAACCGAACCTTTCCGCCGCCTCGATAAAGGCATGAACGATCAGACTGCCAGGAACGACGGGATTCCCTGGAAAATGGTCGGCGTAGATCCCGTCGGCGGGGTCAAAGAAGATCGTCCCTGCGAACACATCCTTATTGCCGGGTGACGTTGAGGTCATTACTGGTTCTGCCCTTCCGTAACCGTCCGGATGGACTGGGAAGTAACCGCGCAGAGCCGGTCCAACTGGTCCGCCGTGATGGCAAGGGGCGGCATCAGGACGATAACATCGCCTAAGGGCCGAATGATCACGCCATGCTTCCGCGCCTCCTTGATCACCCGGTGGCCGATCCGCTCCCGGGGGGCGTAGGGGGCCTTAGTTTCCTTGTCCGCCACGAGCTCAATGCCTACCATAATCCCCCGCTGACGGACCTCACCCACATGGGGCAGGAAAGCGAAAGGTTCGAGCGCCCGGGTGAAACGGGAGATCTTTTCCTGAAGGCCGGCCAGGATTCCTTCCTTTTCAAAAAGCTCCATACTGGCGAGGGCAACGGCGCAGGCCAGGGGATTGCCGGTAAAGGTATGTCCATGGAAAAAGGTCTTGAACTCCTCGAATTTACCCAGAAACCCCTCATATACCTCTTCCGTTGCGAGGGTGGCGGCCAGGGGCAGGTATCCCCCGGCAATCCCTTTGGCAACGGCCATGATGTCCGGGGTGATGCCCTCCTGATCGCACGCAAACATCTTGCCGGTTTTGCCGAACCCAACGGCCACTTCATCGGCAATCATGAAGATCTTATGTTCCGTGCACAGCTCCCTCACCCTCTTCAGATAACCGGGGGGCTGGAGCAGGATGCCCGCGGCGCCTTGAACCAGGGGTTCGATGATAAAGGCGGCCGTCTCTGGGGCGTGCCTGATTATGGTCTCTTCCAGATTATGAAAACACTCGTAGTCGCAGCTTTGACGGTCTTTCCCGAAGGGACATCGGTAACAGTGGGGGGACTCCACCTGAATCGTGGGAAAGAGGAGCGGCTTGTAGGCGGCGTGGAAAAGATCGATCCCCCCCACGCTTACGGAGCCGATCGTGTCGCCGTGGTAGGCGTTTTTGAGGGTAATGAATTTGGTCTTCCGGGAGTCGCCCCGGTCGGCCTGCTGATGGTATTGAAAGGCCATCTTAACGGCGATCTCGACGGATGTCGAACCGTCGTCCGAATAGAAGACCCTGGTCAAACCCTTTGGGGCGATTTCAATCAGTTTTTTCGCGCACCGGATGGCGGGGATGCTGGAGAGGCCGAGAAGGGTGGAATGGGCGATCATGCCCAATTGTTCCATGAGGGCAGCATCCAACTCCTGCTTCCGGTGGCCGTGCACATTGGTCCAGAGGGAGGAAACGCCGTCAATATATTCATTACCGTAGGTGTCCCGAAGTAAACAACCTTCACCGGAGGCGATAACGAGAGGCGTTTCCCGGCCGTATTCCTGCATCTGAGTAAAGGGATGCCAGATATATTTCAGGTCATCCGCTTCCAACTGCCTGTTTGTTTCCATGTCAGTTTTCATCTTTGGCAAGGTTGCACTCCTTTATCATCTCCTTATCCATTACGGCGCTTCTTCCCCGCCGCAGCCCGGCAGTAAAACATTTCCTGTTCCGAAGGGATGGGCCGCTCTAACAAATAGGACGAACATTGTCAACCGCATTTTAAAATGAGGATGACAATATCTGCAAAGGGGTTTAACTATAAGAACGGCGCCGTTAGCGCCGTGCTCTGAAGAGCCTTGATCCTGTCACAACGAGGAGGTATGCGATCCCGGCGATGATGATGGTGGTTGCCCCGGCGGGAAGATCCGGTCCATAGCTTACCGCGAGGCCTGTCGTGGTAAAAAGAGCGGTCAGCAGTGTAGCGAGGGCCATCATGTGCCATAATCTTTTCGTCAGTTCACCGGCCACGGCGGCAGGCAGGGTGAGGAGGGCGATAACCATGACGATGCCGACGACGGTGACGAGCAGCACTACCGTCAGGGCTGTGAGGCAGAGGAGCAACAGGTAATAAAATTCGACGTGGACGCCTCTTAGGCGGGCGAATTCTTCATCGAAACACAGGGCAAGGAACTGGTTGTAGAAGAGCACGCCAACGATCACGACCAGGATATCAAGACCGGCGATCATCCAGAGGTCCTGGGGGGAAACCATGAGGATGCTTCCGAAGAGATAGCTCATGAGGTCTTCGTTGTAACCGGGGGTTTTGTATATAAAGAGGATTCCGGCGGCCATACCGACGGCCCAGAGGGAACCGATTACCGTATCTTCCCGCTGCCGTGCCCGCATACTCACCACACCGATGATCACCGCCGAGACGAGGGCGGCCAGGACCGCACCGTAGAGGGGATGAAACCACTCCCAGTGATAGACCGTCTGGCAATAGCGGGCGGCGCCGATGCCGCCCAGGACGGTATGGGCGATGCTTCCGGCAATATAGGTGATGCGCTTGGTGACGACATAGCTGCCGATGATCCCGCAGGCGACGCTCACAAGCAAACCCGTAAGGAGGGCGTATTGGAGAAAAGGATACCGTGGCAGATCTGCAAGAAAGGCACTCATTTCATCTCCTATCTCCTTTAAACACCGTGATCGTGCCGCACCATGCGGACATCCGATCCGTAGAGGGCGCTGATCACCTCCCCCGTAACGGCGGTCGTGGGATGCATCATCACCCGGCGATTGACGCAGATCACACTCTGCACATACTGGGAAACAAATCCCAGGTCGTGACTGACAACGACAACGGTGATGGTTTTGCTCATGTTGTTGAGGAGTTCAAAAAGCTCCGTTTCCACCGCCATGTCAACATTGGATGTCGGTTCGTCCAACAGGAGCAGCTCCGGTTCCGCGGTCAGGGCGCGGGCAATAAGCACCCGCTGGCGTTGCCCTCCGGACAAGGCCATAAAGGGACGATCCGTTGCCTTGTCCATCTCCAGCTTGGCCAGGGCCTCCAGGGCAATCGCCTTGTCGGCTTTCCCATAGGGACCGAAACGCACGCCGTTGCCGAGACGGCCCATGAGGACGACGTCTAAAACGGTCACGGGAAAGTTAGGGTCAAATTGGACATGTTGGGGCATATAGCCGATCCGGGGGCGCGCCTTTTCGGGGGGGTGTCCGAAGATCTCAATGGTTCCCCGGGAAGGTTTGAGAAGCCCCAGCATGAGCTTAAGCAGCGTCGTCTTCCCTCCGGCATTGGGACCGACAATGGAGATGAAGGTCCGTTCCTGAATCGTAAAACTTACATCATCCAGAACGGGCGCCCCGTCATAGGAAAAGGTGACATTCTGAAAGGAAACAAGGGTATTGTTCGTCATCTTTTTTAACGGAGCCCCCCCTCCACAGCGGCGGCGATGCTGTCAAGATTGGCCAGATAGTCCCTGGCCAGGGGATCGATGGGAACCACGACGCCCCCAATGGCCTTCGCCACTGCCTCGGCGCTTCTTGCCGAGAACTGCGGTTGTACAAACATGACCTTAACCCTGTCTTTCTTTGCCTGGTCGATGAGCTTGGCCAATTGCCTGGCCCCGGGCTCCTTGCCTTCGATTTCGATGGGGACCTGAATAAGCCCGTAGGCGTTGGCAAAGTATCCGAAGGATGGGTGAAAGACATACATTTTTCTCCCCTTGAACGGGGCGAGAGCACGGGAGATCCTGGCATCCACCCGATCCAGATCCGCATCGAAGGCACGCAGATTTGTCGCATATTCCTGTTTGTGGGCGGGGTCCAGTCGGTTCAGGGCTTCATAAATATTCCGGGCCTGGATCTTGACGAGCTTCGGCGCCATCCAGATATGGGGGTCCGGCGTTTTTTGGCCTGCCGTCGCAGGGGCATATGTTACGAGTCCCTCGGTGCTATGGGCTTTACCATGGCTGTCGCCATGGTCGTGATCATGGCCGGCGAGATAGCGGTAAGTGATTCCCTGCTGGGTCTCCACGATTATGAGTTGCTTATGGGACTGCCTGATTTTTCTTAAAACGCCCTTTTCCACTGGCACGCCAATGCTGAAAAAGGCCTTGGCCGTCGCGAGTTTTGCCATCTGTTTCGGCGTCGGCTCGTAGCTGTGAGGCGACTGCCCGGCCCCGATGAGAACCTCGACATCCACATAAGACCCGCCGATGCGTTCGAGAAAATAGGCCTGGGGAAGAATGCTAACAAATACGGGAATTTTGGGCTTTTCGCCTTGTCCCCAGGCCAGTTGTGAAAAAATCATTATGGGAACAAATAACATTAAAAAGACCAGATTTTTTTTAATATGCAACCCTCTTCCAAGCATAGAACCTTCATAATCCACTACATGATTGTTTCGTAAAAAAATCAGAAATTGTCGTTTTTCGTCATTCCGGTGAAAACCGGAATCCAGTTTCCTGTTCATGGTTCCCGGCTTCCGCCGGGGTGACGGGGTGTGAGACTTTTACGAGGTCTTCACTATGAGGCGTCCGCCTTCGCGCATTCAATGAAGAGTTCATCGCAATCCTCACAGCGTTTGACGGCGTGGTGTCGAGCAAAGCCTTCCCAGTGCTCCTTTTGCTTTGGTGTCAGGAGGCCTGTTCCGTTACAAAGGGGGCAGGCGCTCTCGAGGGCCGTCATGATCGCCGCCCGGATGAACTCCGAACGGTTGGGTATGTTTTTGATAACTTCTAACATGTCACCATTGACTTTGAAGGTGACTATTCCTTCCTTTTTTTTCATGGATACACTCCTGCGGTACGCTGCAATATATTACTAAGTAATACCGTCCGTGTCAAGTTTTCTTGATCGCTTTACGCTGCCAGTTCATAGGATCATGATAATTTTGCTGCAAGGAGGACGGAATTTAATGATCAATGACGACAGGAAACAGCTTTTTGCGAGAACGTCACTTTTGAGCGGTCTCGCTTTTCAATTGTCTCACCAAAAAACTATCCAGTTGGTTTACAAAGGCATGGCAGTCTTTTTTGCTGAACATTGATGGACCGCCCGTCATCATACCGCCGTCTCTCAGCTCATACAGCAGGTCGCGCAACGCCAGCCGGTCTTTGATGTTGTCCTCCGTATAGAGTTTGCCCCGATAGTCAAGGGCAAAGGCCCCCTTGGCAACCACCCGGTCGGCAAGGGGGATGTCGGCCGTAATCACCAAATCTCCCGGCTGTGCCAGTTCAACGATGCGGTCATCGGCAATATCGGGCCCTTCAGGAACGATGATGCTTGAAATAATGATGGAGGATTCATATTTCAACTTTTTGTTGGCCACAAAAACCAGGGGAACATGCAAGCGTATGGCGGCCCTGATCAGCAGCCCTTTGACCGCACTGGGAAATCCGTCCGCATCGACATATATCTTCACTTTTCAGGCATCCATAATTTCCTTCACTCTACCGACGATGCCGCTTTGCAGGCGCACCTTGATCCCGTGGGGGTGCGTGGGTGATTTCGTGAGAACATCCTTGACGATGCCTTCAGACAGTTTACCGCTGAGTTGGTCTTGCTTCTGGACGATCTTCACATGCAGTCCGGATTTAATGTTTGAGCGGTTATTTCCATTCATGAGTATGCCCTTGAAATTTTACATGAAAATCCCCCCATCCCACCTTTGCCAAAGGGGGGTAAGGGGGAATTTTCATGCTTCGTTGTGCCCGCTTCGGGCACGGGGGTTAGTCATCAACAATATCCCCCGTCATCGCCAGGAGTACCGAACCGACGGCCTGCTTGTGCTCCAACATCACCAGGCGGGCAATGCTGCCGGGACCGAACAGCAGTTCTCCCAGCCCGCCGGCATCCATTTCAAGAAGGACTGCCAAAACCCGGGGCCCGTGACGGTGGAGCATTGCCTCAACGTTCCGGTAAAAGCGCTCGGCTCCGTCGTTTGCCAGGAGAAGCAGCCGGGAGACGCGTACCCCCCGCGTCACACCGCTTTGCCTATCTGCCATTCGCAGGCCCCGCTCCTCAGACGCGAGTGTTCGTTCTGCACTCTCCAGGCCACGGATCAATTGTCCGGCACCGTCTGCTTTTCGCAAGGCCTCCGTCAGTTCGACATTCATCCTGGCCACGGGTACGTCAAGCTCGCTCTTCTGCCACAAAGGCTGCGTGTTAGCGGTCAGGCTGCGAAGTAGTTGCGGACCCCGCGGATCGGACTCGACCAGTTTTGGCAAACGCAACGCTTTATCTGCAAGATTATCTCCTCCCATGGTCATGCTTTCTCATTTCTGGGCCGAGTATAAGAAAGATTGAGACTATCCGTCAAGACAAAAAGATCTTACGTTCAGGCGAATATGGATAAAGATTTGCTTTCCCCGTTGACTAAGTGTATGAGGAAGAACTTGGTGAGTCCATATATCTGTCCTGTGCACCCCCGTAGTATCCGGGTTGACTCCTGCATTATCGCTACTGCACTCTCCTGAAACCAATAAATGATCGGATTAAAAAAGCAATGACATTCAAAGAATTACGCATCGACAAAAGAATTTTAAAGGCCATCACGGAAATGGGGTTCGAAACGCCGATGCCCGTCCAGGAAGAGGTAATTCCCTTTCTATTGCAGGAGACAAGGGACCTCGTCGCCCTGGCGCACACGGGAACAGGTAAGACGGCCGCGTTCGGCATCCCCATTATTCAAAAGGTCGATCAATTTTCATCGAAAACGCAGGCTCTGATCCTGGCCCCCACCCGGGAGCTTTGTATGCAGATCACCGATGATTTAAGCCACTTTGCCAGACATGTGGACGGCTTGAATATTGTGCCCATTTACGGCGGCGCCAGTATTTTGACCCAGATCAGGCAGATTGCCGCAGGCGCACAGATAGTTGTGGCCACCCCCGGCAGAATGCTTGATATGTTGAAGCGGCGAAAGGTTGATGTCTCCGCCATCAGTTGGCTGGTCCTGGATGAGGCGGATGAAATGCTGAACATGGGATTTAAGGAAGATTTGAACGCCATATTGTCCGGGACTCCAGCCAGTAAAAGGGTTTTGCTGTTTTCAGCGACCATGGCCAAGGAAATTGAAGGAATCGCCCAGAGTTATATGAAAAACCCCGTGGCGATTACAGTTGGCGCCAAAAATACGGGGGCGGAAAATGTTCACCATCAATACTATGTCGTCCATGCCAAGGACCGATATATTGCCTTGAAAAGGATTGCCGATTATTATCCCGATATATATGCGATCATTTTCTGCCGGACAAAAATTGAAACCCAGGAAATTGCCGATGCCCTCATCAAAGACGGCTATAACGCCGACTCCCTGCACGGCGATCTTTCTCAGCCCCAGCGGGACAGCGTCATGAACCGCTTCCGAAGCAGAAATTTGCAAATGCTCGTGGCAACCGATGTCGCGGCCAGAGGAATAGATGTGACGGATTTAACCCATATCATCAACTATAACCTCCCCGACGATATTGAATACTATACCCATCGGAGCGGACGCACGGGCAGGGCCGGCAAATCAGGCATTTCCATTGTTATTGTCAATTTGAAGGAAATTTTCAAGATCAGGCAGATTGAAAAACAGATAGGAAAGAAATTCGCAGCCGTAAAAATTCCTACGGGTGGTGAAGTCTGTGAAAAGCAACTCTATCACCTCGTCGACAAGATGAAGAACACCGAGATTCAGCATCAGGAAATCGAAGCCTTTTTACCGGCGATCTATGAACAACTGCAGGGAATCGGCAAGGAAGAAATAATCCAGCGCTTTGTTTCAGCCGAGTTTAACCGCTTTTTAAGCTATTACCGGGATGCCCCCGACATCAACGTTGAATTGAAGAAAAGAGAAAGCGGCTCCGGCGTCGCCCGTCTGTTTGTCAATATGGGGCTGATGGAGAGATTCACACCGAAAAGCATTAAAACATACCTCGTGGAAACGTCAAAAATAGCGGATCTTCGTATTATCAATGTGGATGTCATGAAGAGCTGCTCTTTCTTTGAAACGGATGCGGGGCAGGCAGCGCCTCTGATTGCGGCTTTTAAAAAAGTGGGTTTCAAGGGCCGCCGGGTTCATATCGAATATGCCGACCGAAAATATAACAAAGAAAAAGGAAATAAAGGATTTTCTAAATCCAGAGATTTCTCCTTCGCGAATAAGAAGAGAAAGAGATTCTAATCCGCTCTCATCATCATTCCATCTTGAACCAGATATACGTCGTCCCTGAGATAACCGCCTGATGGAGGTCATGGACGACATTCCTGAACAAGGCCAATCCCAGCCTGTCCAGCCCCGCTTCATCGGCGGCCATAAGATTGTCCGGCATCTTGATATCCTCCAGGTTAGCCAGACGCTTCCCATGAATCATCTCTACCCGCAGTTCTCCTTCGTAAAGATTAATCCGTAGCGCCAGGGCATTCTCTCCTTCCCCTCCCCCCGGACCGGTAATGTGGACAAAGATTTCCTCACAGGCCAACTGGAGGCGCTGGATCTGTTCCTGCGGGAGATCGAGCTTGTCGCCCACCCGGGAAATATGATCTGCCAAAACCGGCAGATTGTCCAGCCCGGCGGGGACGCTGGTCGTATAACCGCGCCTTTCCGTCAGGTAAAAGAGCAGGCTCAGGATAACCGCCGCCAGCCCTCCGGCGGCGACGCCGCTATTCAAAAATACACTCAGGGAAATGGGAAAAAGATCGGGAAAGAATCTCCCCGATTCCGCAGCTATGCCGACGCATAAGGAAATACCGAGGAGCAGGCCGGAACGATGGGTGATACCCCGGGAAAAAACCAGCTCCAGGCCCGACGGCAGCATCATGGCCGCCAGTCCCATAAGGAAGCCGCCGAAGACGGGGGAAGGCAGGTTGACCAGGGCCATGCTCATCTTCGGGGAAAAAGGCAGGGCAATAAGCATGATCGCACCGCAGACGCCGACGGTGCGGCTGGCCACGCCGGTGATTTTTTGCACGGAAATATTTTCCGAGTAGGTCTCGTTGGGTATGGTCCCCGCAAAACCGCTGATGACATTTCCCAGGGCATCGCCGTACATGGTTCCCTGGATGACGTTGTAATTGATGGGACGTGGTTCGCGATGGGACACTTTCTGTACGGCCATACTGTTGCCGATGGCCTGAACGCCATTGATGACGGTAAGGACGGCCAAGGCCCCGAATAATGGTAAATAATCGATATTCAGATCAAAGGTCAAGCCCGGCCAGGTGCCCGGGAATACCCCCAGCCAGGGGTGGGACAGGAGAGCGTGGAATTGAAACTGCCCCAGCATCCAGGCTGTACAGAGGCCGCCGGCCATGCCGATCATAGGGCACCAGAGCCTCAGGAATCTGTTGCCAAAGAGGGACAGCCCCAGCAGGATGACCACGGCAGCAAGCCCGGTAAGCAGGTTTTCCCAGGAATTATAGAAGACGCTCCCTTTTTCTCCCACCCACTCATGGATACTCACCGGCACCAGGCTGAGGACGACGAGGAGGAGGATCGCGCCGCCAACGGTGGGCGTGATAATATGACGTAAATGGCGCAGGAAATAAGCCATCAGAATCTCGATGGGAGCCACCAGGATGCTCAGTGTGGCCAGAAGGGGAAATCCGCCGGCTTTGACGGTTGCTACGCTGCCGGCCAGATAGGCGGCCGAACTGCCCATAAATAAAGTATAACCGGCGCCGAACCGGCCAAACCGCAAGACCTGGATCAGGGTAGTGATGCCGGAGGCGACCCCGGCGGCGCAAGAGGCAAAAAGAATGTGCTCCATGGGGGCGCCGGCGTGCCTGCCAATGATCACCGGCAGCAGCGAAATCTCACTGTAGATCAGCATCACATGCTGCATCCCCATAACGAGGGCCAGCCACAGGGGCGTTTTGTCATTAACTTCGTAAAGGAGATTGTTGGACTTGAGGCTCATGGAGGACAAACCGTCAACTAATATTTTTGTATACCGTATCACATGCCTGATGTGATGATAAGAAAAATGAATTCCCTCAAACACCTGGTAATCTCCGTTGATTACTTCAATAGCAGTCCCGCCGGTCTTGTCATTGTCCTTCCCGTCACGACTAAGGCCAAGGGCGTTCGTTCTCATGTGGCGATCGCGCCGCCGGAGGCCGGCCTTAAAGAACCCAGTTTCGTGAAGTGCGAAGACCTCCGATCCATCTCTACAGAACGTCTGGTCAGCCCTGGGGGGATTGTCAAAAGGGAAACAATGGAGGCAGTTGAAGATTGCCTCCGAATTCTCCTCGGTCTGTAATAATTTTACGTGACTGAAGCAAAACATCTATTGTTGAAAATGGGTTTTATCCATTCCTGGTCAAACCCGGGATCCAAAAGCTCTTGAAAAGACTGGATTCCCGGTTTTTCTGAGTATTTGATGATAACGGGTCGAAATATGCAGATATGGGAAGGCGATTTTTTAGGTGAATGAGGAGATCCACTGCTTCCTGAACTCAGTAAAACGTCACCTTTTGAGAAAATACTTGACTTCAAACAGGAATAAGTGATGTTGATCTCTCTGAGATCACGATACGGATGGTAAAATATCTTTGAATTCAAACTTTGTGAGAGGTTGGGAGGAGTCCATTTTCTCTCTCATAATCAACTTAAGATGATACGTTGTTGCTATAATTATTTGATTAAATACCGTTTGTAAAAGAAGAGAAATGAAGAACAATATTTTCAAAACATGGTTGCTCTTACCTCTTTTGTTGGGTTAGTTGGCGCTTATTTAATCGTTATGTAGCAATAAAAGGAGAAATAAAAATGGCATATTCGTGGCAATGTCCGTACTGTTCTCATCATGCAACAATTACTGATAATCATGATAAAATATATAGTTTTAGCTTTCTTCTAAATAACAAATATGGTCTTCAGTATGTTTATAGCAATGTAATCTCCTGTCCAAATCCTGAATGCAGAGAATACACACTAAACGTAGCATTATTTAATTCTAAAGAAGATAGACTGGGGAATAATAGTCCAGAAAATTATCCTAAAAAAACGTGGCAATTGATCCCTGCTGCTGAAATGAAAGTTTTTCCCAATTACATACCAAAACCAATTATTGCGGACTATGAAGAAGCCTGCCTTATTAGAGATCTGTCACCTAAGGCATCTGCTACTTTGGCACGTCGATGTCTGCAAGGTATGATTCGCGATTTCTGGGGGATTAAAAAGAAACGTCTGTTGGACGAAATCAATGCTTTGCAGGAAAAAACAGATGATATTACTTGGTCTGCCATCGATTCAGTAAGAAAAATTGGTAATATCGGTGCTCACATGGAAGAAGATATTAATCTAATCATTGATGTTGAGCCCAGAGAGGCACAACTTCTTATTGGCTTAATTGAAACTCTTATTAAAGAATGGTACATAGCAAAACATGACAAAGAACAAAGTATGGCTGCAATAATTACCTTAGCAGTTGAAAAAGATAATATAAAACAAAAAAAAGACTCATAACCAGCCGTTAGAGCCGACAAGTGGCTCAACTGGTCTTTATGCATAGAAGGAGAGCCTATGAATGAGATCATAGAAAACAACTACGCTCAGATGAAATCCTATATTGAGCGAAACAACTTTCCGTTCACTGAAAAAGAAGAAAAAGACTGTAAGCGCATGGATGTCCAGCATGGCAAGGCCAAGTGCGCAGTAAAGGTCTATACGACTGGAACCATCCAGCTACAAGGTGCTGAAAGCAAATTAAAACAATCTCTGGACGAAGCGAAAAACGCCGTCGAGAACGAAGAAGATATTGGTGAGGTCCTGCCGTTTGAGATCGAAAGATTTCCAGAGGTCTTAATGGAAAAGATTTCAGATATCGACCCTATAATTGTACGTTTTGTAGCAGAAGCAATCGTTTCACTCAAAGCCGGTTCAAATCTTGGCTGTGCATTCCTACTTGGTGGCGCGTCGGAAAAGGCTTTTCTTTTGTTGGTCGAGACCTACGCGAAAGCAATCCCAGATGAGATAATGCGGGGTCGTTTCATTGCTAGAACGGCGGGAAAGTTTATTTCAAAGGTATATGATGAATTCAAAAATTCATGGAAGAGTTCGCTTAACAAACCTACTGGATACGGCTGGACAAATGATCTTGAAATAAAGGTTGAGCAAATTTTTCAGTTCTGCCGTATTTGCCGCAATGAGGCTGGGCATCCACACTTGCCGCCAAATCTTGATAAAGGAGTCCTGCTCGCGAATATGGGGCAATTCGTCAAGTATGTTGAAGATCTCTACGCGCTAAAAGGTTTCTATGAACAGAATCAGGTGCAATTTTAGGCATAACGCTTGGGCTCAGGGACGCTTCGCTTCGCGGCGCGCCCCTGAGCCCAAGCGTTAATTTCAAAAACTGAGTAAAACATGACAGAACACAAATATCATTCATTGAGAACAGGTTCAAATCCCAATAAAGATGGTTTTGCTTTCTATGGTATAAAAGAATTGTTCCAACGATTATACTGGAATCTAAGTAAAGAAGGTTATTTTGACGAAAGCTTCGGTTTTAAGTGCATCAATGCTGGTAAAATCCCAGGAAAGGTTGCTGATGTCAACTTTGAAATAGTTCTAAATATCAGAAAGAAAAATTTATGGCCGATTGAAGAATGCATAGACGGTTATAACGAAGACGATTTCTTCGATATCATAGAATTTTTATACATACATGTTTCTAAGCCAATTGAGGGAAATTATCACGGTTGGAATGATTGTGGTATGCATTGGGAGACATTTAATAAGGCAGATGGGCAAAAAGAGTTTAGAGAAAAAATTAACAAAATTCTTGAATTGTATATAAATAAATATGAGCTTAGTGAAAAAGGCGAAATCCTTACTAAGCCTGATGCTGGTTTTGAGAAAATATTTGAAGCAGATATCCCTTCAAGTGATAAGAGTATAACAGAGAGAATAGATTCAGCCATTCATCAGTATCGGCGTTATGGATCAACAATAGATGAAAGAAGGCAAGCTGTAAGGAATTTAGCAGATGTTCTTGAATATTTGAGACCAAAAGTACAAAGCATTTTAACCAAACAAGACGAAAAAGATTTATTCAATTTAGCCAACAATTTTGGCATTCGCCATCATAATGAAAAGCAAAAAACAAATTACGATACAGCCCTTTGGTTAAGCTGGATGTTTTACTATTATTTAGCAACAATTCACGTTCTTCTTCGTAAAATTGGTTATGAAAAAATTAACCAATAAATACAGATGATCGCTTCTGCTCCGGCTGATTTTTTCGCTCCCGGCGACTCCGTCGCCGCGATTACTCTGTTTCGATTCGTAATCACCAGTTTTAACGATTGTTCCCCGTTGTTGACTCGTAGATGACAGCAACAACCGGTACTCTTCATTTTTTCCTTGCTCTTGTCTGCGCAGTATTGTTCGAAAGCTGCTTCATAAGCACATCGAGGCAAAGATCAACACCAGGGCGGCTCAAAATCCAACTCCGGAATGCTGGCGCTGCTTAACATGTTGATACTGAATGGCAATCAGCGACGAGCTTGTTATTCCATGCTTACGCAGCTCGCAGGGCTTCGACAATGTTCATGCGCGAGGCGCGGAAGGCGGGCAGCAATCCGCCGATGAGCCCCATGATGAGGGAAAATGACATGGCCTGCAGGACTATGGGCCCGGTGAGGGTGAATTTGAACGCCAACTCCGAAAAGGTCTGAAAGTTCACCGTAGAAACGGTGATGAACTGCATGAAGGAGGCAAAGAACAGGCCCATCACACCGCCGATGAAGCCCAGCAGCAGTGACTCCGCAAGAAACGCCAACATGATGTTCCGGCGGCGGAAACCCAGGGCCCTCATCGTTCCGATCTCCCCGATCCGGTTGGCGACGGCGGAATACATGGTGATCATGGCCCCGATGATGGCGCCGATGGAGAAGATGATGGTAAGCGACAGGCCAAGGATTCTCAGGAACTTGGCCATCATCTCCGACTGATCGAGATAATACCTCGTTTCCCGCTTGGCCTCGAGGGTCAGCCGCGGGTCTGCTTCGATTGCCCCTTTGGCCGCCGGAAATTCCGCGGGATTCTGCAATTTGAAAATAACCGATGAATAAACGGGACGCCGGAAGGCCTGCATCACCTGATCCACATCCCCCCATATCTCCGAACTGAATCCCGTATTACCCGCATCGAAAATGCCCACTACCGTCCAGCTCCTCATCCCCCAGTTCAGGGCTCCCTGGAGGCCGACCCCTTTGAATCCTTTGGCGATACTGTTTCCCACTATGATCTCCGATGATCCCATCCTGAACAGGCGGCCCGAGACCAGCTTCACCTGGGGCCGCAAGGGAATGGAATTCTCCTCCACCCCGCGGACCACGACGTTGGAATGGGCCGATGCCTTCTCATCGCCCTTTTTTTGAAGGGAAATGAGGACAACGACCTCCTTGGACAGGAGTCGTCGGCCATTCTGGTCAATTGCCACCTGAGGAAGCATTTCCACAATCGACGCCTGTTTACGCTCGATACTGCTCATGACCTCCGATGTGGAGCCCTTGCGGAACACTACGACATTGTCATAAGAACCCGTCTCCACGAGTGTCTTCTGTAGACCCTCGGCCATCATCAGGATGGCGGCGAAAACGAAGACAACGAGGGCCATGCCGGAAACCGTCAGAATCGTCGTCAATCTGCGCTGCCAGAGATTTCGCAGACTATATGACAGGGGAACAGCCATCAACCGATCCTCCGCAGACCATCGGCGATGCCGATGCGGATCGCCTGGCGGGTCGGAATGATCGCCGCCAGGCAACCGATGAGGATGGCGGCCAGAACATCAAGATAGAGTGTTTCTGTCGAGACAATAAAGATGGGGAAAAAGGTCTCGAGTGCATGACCAAAGGCCGCTGCCGCTGGAAACGTGAGGAGCATGCCGGTTAAGCAGCCGGTCAGGCTTATCACGAGGGATTCCCCAAAGATCAGGACCGTGATATCCCGGCCGTCGAATCCCATGGTTTTCATGATCGCATAATCGCCGATTCGTTCCCGGGTGGTCATGGCCATGGTATTAGCGACCACGGCCATGATAATGATAATGACGACGAAGGATACCATCTGGATAGCCGTGACGATGGCGCCGCTCATGGCGATAAATCCCTGATTAAAGGCCTTCTCTGTCTCCGTTAATGTCTCTGCCAGAGAGTTATTGAAGGTTTTGTCCACGGCCAGGGCCACATCCGCCGACAAATCCGGTCTGGTGACGGCGATCATATAGAATCCAACCTGATCGGCCCGCTGGGGTGACGCCTTTTTGATGGTTTCATTGAGGTAATCCCAATGGAAATAAAACTGGGTTTCATCCGTCGTATCATCCCTGCCTTTATAGATGCCCCGGAGGACAAAATCCCAGTTTCCCGGGTAGATGGTGCCTTTCAGGGTGACCCCATCGCCGATCTTCCAACCATACTTCGCCGCCAGCTTCCTGCCGGCCACAAAACCTTTCCGGTCGGCAAGGAACGCCTTTTTTTCTGCGGGACTGAGCACGAATTCCGGATAGATTTCGAGATATGTCTTTGGCTCCACGCAGAAATTGGGAAAGAAGTTTTTTTCGTCGATATACACGCCGCCGAACCAGTTGCCATAGGATACCGTTTTCACACCCTCGATCTGGCGGATTTTCTCATTATAGGAGAGGGGCAGCGTAAAAATGATAGAGATGGCGTTTCTGGTAACAAGGCGGGATGTCGAAGCAGCCTCGACACCGGCATACCAGGAGCTGATCACCGTCCGCAAGAGACCGAAGGCCAGAATAGCTACGGCGATGCCGAGGATTGTCAGGCCGCTGCGCAGCTTATTGTGGAAGGCATTTCTAAAGAGGATTTTGAGAATCATCATCGGTCAGGTATCCCTTATCCAGATGCCGGAGGATCTTGGCACGCTGGGCTGCCCGTGGGTCATGTGTCACCATGATGATGGTCTTCCCCATTTCCGAGTTGAGGCGTTCCATCATCGCCAGGATTTCCTCGGCCGATACGCGGTCGAGATCACCTGTAGGCTCATCGGCGACGAGGATGGTGGGATCGGTGACAATGGCGCGGGCAATGGCCACGCGCTGCTGCTCGCCGCCGGACAGCTCCTGGGGATAATGATCCATCCGGTGGTCCAGACCAACCATGCGCAAGGCCATCTCGGCATGCTCACGCCTTTCCCTTTTGGACAGCGACGTCAAATGAAGGGGCAGTTCCACATTCTCGATCGCCTTCAGGACCGGGATCAGATTGTAGAACTGAAAGATGAAACCGACGTGATTGGCCCGCCAATGGGCAAGCTCTGTTTCCGAAAGGGTGGTGATGTCCATATCACCCACCCGGATGCTCCCTTCATCTGCCTTGTCGATGCCGGCAAGGAGGTTCAGGAGGGTCGTTTTCCCGGAACCGGAGGGTCCCATGAGGGCCAGGAATTCCCCTGCGACGATGTCGAACGTAATATCGTATAAGACCGGGACGACGAGGCTTCCCCGATGATATGACTTGTAAAGATGTCTTATCTCTACGATGTTTTGCTTTTGTTCAGCCATATAATTCTTGAGAAGATTCGCCGGTCAGAGGGTTTGATGGTTTATATGAAAATCCCCCCCATCCCCCCTTTGCCAAAGGGGGGTTAGGGGGGATTTTCATGCTTCGTTGTGCTCGCCTTCGGGCATGGATGTAAGATGACATTCATCGCTCGGCAATCTTGATCCTCGCTCCATCCTTCAGTCCTTTCGACGGCTTTATGACCGCCCGGTCTCCCGGCTTGAGGCCTGAAACGACCTCCGTCATATCTCCCAGTTTTGAACCAACCTGGACGAGGGTTTCCTTGACTCGGTTCCCCTGCAGGAGAAAAACAAACGTCTTATTGCCCCTGCTGATCAAGGCGGATTGATTGACGGCAAGACGAGGCTTAAGCTCCTCGGGGGCGAGCCTCCGGGAAAGGAAGGAAACCTTGGCGCTCATGTCCGGCAGCATGCGGGGGTCCTTGTCGAGAAAGCGAACCTTGACCAGGACGGTGGCCTTGCTGCGGTCAACGGTTGGCACGATCGTATAGACTTCCCCCTGAAACCGCATGTTCGGGAGGGCATCAAGCTGGATATCACAGGGTTGGCCGACCCGGATGGAGGCAATGCTGGTTTCCGAAACATCAGCCTCGACTTGCAGGGATTTCATATCGGCAATCGTAACGACGGCGGCTTTCGCGTTGGCCGCAGAGCCCATGGGGGTGACGATGTCGCCAACATCAGCGTTTTTGGTCAAAACAACGGCATCGAAGGGAGCCCGGACCAGAGTATAGTCAAGACCCGCCTCGGTATTCTGCAAGGCGGCGATTCCGGCCTTAACGGTGGCCTCCGCCCCCTTTACCCCTTCAACGGCCCTTTTGTAGCGTGTAGCGGTCACATCATAATCGGACTTGGCAACGAAATTACTTTCAAACAGTTTTTTATAACGGGTATACTCCAGCAGGGCGATGTCCCTTTCCGCCTTGACCTGCTCAAGAGTGGCCCGAACCGTATTCAGATTGGCTGCCGCCTGGTCTCTGAATGCGGTCACATCCACATTTTCCATCCGGGCAATAACCTGCCCCTGCGTGACCTTGCTTCCTTCCTCCACCATCAACGCTACCAGGCGACCCGTCACCTTGGAGGCCACAGCGGCCTTCCGTTGGGCGACGATGTAGCCGCTGGCATTCAATATGGATATAGACTGAGAGGGGTAAACCTGGGAAATGGTCGTTACATCCACAGATGTGGCCGGGGCGATGATACCGCCGAAGTAAAGACCGGCTGTTACCAAAAGGAGCAGGGTAATCGCCGCAATGACAAGGGGCTTTTTTTTGTACCGGCTGGACTTAACGATTTTTTCCGACTTTTCGATCTTTAGTTTGGCGATATCTTCAGCAGGCATGACGGGCTCGTCGACATATATATATGCGTTTCCAAATCCAATATTATTTTTTGGGGTTCATCACAAGCGTTGCTGCCCCCCACTCCCGCTGTGCCAAAGAGGATGCTTGATCAAGGAACCGATTATCCTTTACGTGTTCGCCGCGACGGCGGCGGTCCCTCCATCCACTGCTTGATGCGGTTGGCGTCGGCGAAGCGGGTCTGTTTGCCCTGGGCATCGAGGAGTATGATCAACACAGGACGCTGGGCCACTTGGGCCTGCATCACCAGGCACCGGCCTGCCTCATCGATGAAGCCTGTTTTGGAGAGACCGATCTGCCAGCGAGAGCTCCGGACCAACCGATTTGTGTTATGGAATGCCAATGTGCGGCGGCCGAAATGTATCACTGCCTCGTCGCGGGTGGTGAATTCACGGATAAGAGGATAGTTGTAGGCAGCGTTCACCATGTCGGCCAAGTTCCGGGCGGAGGAGACGTTGCCGCAGGAGAGCCCGGTTGGATCGTTGAAGCGCGTCTCGGCAAGTCCCAGTGACTGGGCCTTGGCGTTCATGGCTTTGACGAAGGCATCGACACCGCCTGGATAAGTCCGTCCCAGAACATGGGCGGCGCGGTTCTCGGAAGCCATTAAGGCCAGCAGCAGCGCCTCTTCTCGAGTGAGCCTGGCGCCGACCGACAGGCGGGAGCGACTGTGGCGCAGGGTGTCCACGTCTTCAGGTTTGATGATGAGCGATTCCTTGAGGTCCATTTGGGCATCCAGGACTACCATGGCCGTCATGAGTTTGGTGATGGAGGCGATGGGAACGACCGCCGCCGCACGTTTCTGAATCAGGAATTCACCGGTCCGCTGATCCTCCACCAATACCGAAGCAGAGCGCAGCTCGAGACTCTGGGGCGCCCGGATGACTCCCACGGACGCATAGTTCTTATGGGCGGTCAGGGATTTCGATGTTTTTGCGAATCCCGTGGCCCCCGGAACCGCCATCATCACCACACACGAAATGATCACCAAAATCGCCCAGCCATATCTACGCGCCATGATCTCTCCTTAACCTGAAGATGCCGCGAAGCCTATACCTCGCGGTAATCATTGATAATACGATGCGCAGCCCCTCACGCTCCGTGCCGCGACCCATGAACTGGAGGACTTTGCGGTTTACACTCACTTTCGATTGTAATTATGCATAGTTTTCAGCATTCGTCAATAAACATCTTTAGGGGTGCAATTTTTCTTGACGGCAAATCGCTGGCCCTCTATAGTGATAAAAAACAATAGGTTTCTGCAATGCTGGTTCCGGAGGGCGTGATGGTCCCTTTTGCGGTCATAATAATGTTGGCGGTTGTTTTGCTTTGCGGGATTCTCTATGTTCTTTTGCGCGGGCTCCCTGGGGGGGGCAAAAAGCCGGCAAGAACCGGCGGCGCCCGGCCGTCAATCAAAGATATGTCTACCCAGGGCGATGATGACCGTGGGATCGATCATGCGTCCGTTCCTCCGTACGGCGATCCGGGAGACAGCGCCCAATCTCTTCAAGCCTTCCTCACAAAAGGCATGGCCCTGGTCCTTGCCGTTGAGGACCTGCCAACGGAAAACAGGGCGTCGTTGCTCAAACTCGACGACATCGGCGACGAGGTAAGACAAAAGGTTTTATCACATCTTGGGTCTCTTAAGAATTTTGACACCCTTCACAAACTACAGAGGATGGTAGGTGATCCTCAGGCGGCAATGGCCGAGCTTTCCCGGATGATAACCGGCGATCCGATGTTGACGGCCAAGATTCTCCGGGTGGCCAATTCACCCTATTACGGCATGGAGCAAAAACTCAATTCCATCAGCCACGCCATAATGATTATCGGTTTGGCTAATCTAAAGGGCATCATCTACAGCGAAGGCATCCTTAATGTCTTGAATGAAAAGAGTTTCCATCGCGATCCAACCATGCAGACCCTCTGGCAACACGCGAATTATACGGCCATCTGCGCCTCCTATCTGGGTTATCTCTTCAGGGATCTGAACCAGGGGACCCTCTTCACCCTGGGCATTCTTCACGACATCGGAAAATTTCTCATGATGAAACTACCGCCCCTCCCGCAGAATGATCTAGCTCCGGCCAGAACCTATTCTCCATCCTGGACGCTGGAAGAGGAGGAGGACATTTACGGGATCAATCACGCCCTCGTCGGGAGGCTGGCTCTACAGCACTGGGGGTTATCGGACTTGATGGTTGAGACTGTCAGCCTTCACCACATCCCAGGCTATCTTAACCGGGACGAGCTTGGGCTGGATCACGAAGCCTTGCAATATCTGCTCGTTCTTTTTCTCGCCAACCAAGCCGCTTGCCTGATCGCCGATGAGAGCAAAGGCGCTGACACAGGGGGGGACACTCACATCGAACACTTACATCCATCCTACCATGGTCTGATCGACCGGAAGAAACTCCAGCAACTGCTCATCGACCGATCCCTCCTGGGGCAGCTACGGGAGGCGGAGGCGATTGCAGGGGCCTCGATGTAGATCAGGAAGCAATAAATTAGGGCGTTTGCTCGCATACAGCATATGTTCAATAAAGCGGCAACACCGACCCTTTGAAGAAAAGGGCAAAAGCGCCGAGTCCGGCAAGGAGAGCCCCCAAGGCCAGATATTTATTCATCTTCAGGAAATTCGCGGCAAAAAGGATCAGGACGCACAAGCCAAAGGCCAGGCAAAAGGGACAGTAGGTATCATGGACGATCTGAAAGCGGACGAGGAGAATTTCCCCGCCCAGGGCGCCGGAAAGCATCATGGTCCGCAAATGACTGACCGGGATCGCGTAGCGGGAGACGGGCGGCAGGTTCAGCGCCAGGAGCACCGACATAAAGAGGACCCCGACATATTTTAGATCGACGCCCCAAAAAGTACCCCGCAGAGAGGAGCAGGAGGTGTCGCAGACCTCATAGAAGACCATCAGCCCGCCACCGATAATCGGAAAAATCAGATTGACTATTCTCAAGAGCTTGTCCCATCTCATCCGCTGAATCCCCAGCAATATGCCATTGTTAAAAAATCGCCTCCCATTACTGCAACTGCTTGAGGGCCTTGAGAATGTCCTGACCGCCGACAAATGCCTCCTTCTTACCCCCTTTGATAATGACGCAGGTCGGCGTGGAATTGATGCCCTCCTCCTTGATCAGTCCATTGTACCGGTTAAAGACGGTTTTAGGGTTAAAGACTGCGAAGGGTATCCCCTTGCTTTTGAAGATTTCTTCAAGCTGCTCTTTGGTCGTGATATGCGTGTTGGTCGCCGCCTCAAAGAGGATATTACGGACCTTGAAGGTGTGTTCCAAGTCGTTTTTTCCCCTCAGGGCGTAGAGGAAGTATTGGGCGTAAAGGGGGCTGTAACGGTGCAGGGGGACATCCACCATGGTCAGGGTGATCACCTTTCTCTTCAGCAGGTCCCGTAACACCGGTTCGACCGGCGGTTCCATAGCCCGGCAGGGAGGACAGAAATAGTCCGTGTACAACCGCACCTGGATCGCCCCCGCACCATAGGTCGGAAACGGGGAAGCCGGACCTTGGGCGTATAAACCGCCCGCAAAAAATAACCCAAAGATGGCAATGACGACAAGAACCTCCCAAATCATCTTCTTGCCTAGCAAATCCCTTGTCCACATTTTTATCTTCCCGTGCTCCTTTCCCTTTTTTTCAAAAACCAGGCATTCCATGCCCTGCGTCCATCCACAACAGTCCATGATAGTAGTTTGTATGTTTTTCATGTTTTCGGGCGGATCTGTTCGCGGGAGACACCGGGGGTTTTTTCCACGAGGGTCCGAATCTCGGGATCGTCGCCGAGCCAGTGACGGAGATTCCCCAAAACCGTGGCGGCGTAGGGACTCTTCCTGCCATCGGCAATCTGATAATTGACCCACAGGCCGTCCTTCGTGAAGGTCACCAGGCCGGCTTCCTCGAGAACCTTCAAGTGCTTGGAAACGGTGGGCTGGGCGATGCTCAGCAGCGCCTGGATCTCACATACGCACATCATCCGTGCTTGCAGG
>JBAYKV010000022.1:0-22979 GCA_041664405.1 Syntrophales bacterium | reverse complement strand
CTTTACGCCCCCCGCATTACCACGGTGAAGGTGAGACCGGAAAAGGTCCGGGATGTCATCGGCAGCGGCGGTAAGAACATCCGCCAGATTGTCAGCGAGACAGGGGTAACCATCGATGTTGAAGACGACGGTACGGTCACCATCGCCTCCAGTGACGCCGAAGCGGCGGCACGCGCGGTGGCCATGGTAAAATGGCTAACCGAGGAAGCGGAAATCGGCAAGATATACAGCGGAACCGTTAAAAAGGTTGTTGACTTCGGTGCCTTTGTTGAAATCATTCCAGGCACGGAAGGGCTGGTCCACATTTCCCAGTTGGCCAAGGATAGGGTCAACAAGGTGACGGACGTCGTCAACGAAGGGGATGTGATCATGGTCAAGGTCATCGAAATCGACAAACAGGGCAAGATCCGCCTGAGCAGGAAGGATGCGCTGGGGGCGGATGTATCATAAGACGATTCTTGACAATGGAATGCGAATTATTTCCGAGGAGATCGAGCACGTCCGCTCGATCTCCATCGGTATCTGGGTAGAATGCGGCTCCCGTTACGAAGACGACCAGACCAATGGGTCCGCCCATTTTATCGAACATATGCTCTTCAAGGGGACGGAGAGGAGAACGGCTTTCGACATCGCCTCCACGATCGACTCTGTCGGCGGCGTCATGAACGCCTTCACGAGTAAGGAACTGACCGCTTTTTATATCAAGATTCCCGATTACCATCTGGCCCTCGCGATAGATCTTCTTGCCGATATTTTCAATCATTCCAAGTTTGATGAAGATGAAATCACAAAGGAGAAATCCGTTGTCCTCCAGGAGATCAGCATGTTGGAAGACTCTCCCGACGACTATATTCACGATTTTTTTGAGGCCAATTTCTGGAAACACAATCATCTGGGCATGCAGGTGCTCGGTACACGGGAGCGGGTCGAGGGTTTCTCCAGGGATTCACTGCTGAAGTTTTTCCGCAGCCGTTACCGGGGTCGGAATGTTGTCCTGACGGCGGCAGGCCATCTGAAACATGAGATGCTCGTGGAACTTGCGGAAAAGGCCTTCGGGGATATGGGCGAAGATACGGAAAAAGTAACCTTCATCCTGCCCACTGCTGTTTCCACAAGTATTACTGTTCTGGAAAAGGATCTCGAACAGGTTCATATGATGATTGGAACCCTCGCCCCTTCTTCGGTCAGCGAAAACCGTCACGCCAGTTTCCTGATGAATGCCGTCCTCGGCGGAAGCATGAGTTCCCGGCTCTTTCAGGAGATTCGAGAGAAAAGGGGACTTGCCTATGCCATTCATTCTTATCTGACCCCCTATATCGACACGGGCATGCTGGCCGTGTATGTGGGCACGGGCAAAGGAGAAGTCCGGGAAGTTCTGGGACTGATTCTCGATGAGCTGATTCGCATGGCCAAGCAGCCCTTGACGACAAAGGAACTCCATGGAGCGAAGGAACTCATCAAGGGAAATTTTCTTCTTTCCATGGAAAGCACGGACAACCGCATGACAAGACTGGCCAAAAACGAGATCTGCTATGGTCGGCACATTCCCCCGGAAGATGTCGTGACGAAGATCGACGCCGTTACCCATGAGCATATTCAGGAGCTGGCGCGGGAGATGTTCAATCCCAGCACCATATCGATTGCCGCCATCGGACCCGTGTCGGAGAAGGACCTGACCTTGCACGTCTTGAACGGATAGGGGTGTCATGGTTGTTGATGATGTTGAGATAGGGATCATGCAATGGCCGGGGTGTGACGACCTGCCGCTGCCCCGGTATATGACGGAGCAGTCAGCCGGCATGGATGTTTGCGCCGCCGTCGATCAGGAGATCACAATCCTGCCAGGTCGTCGGGAGGTAATACCCACTGGGTTGGCCATTGCCCTTCCTGTCGGTTACGAGGCCCAGATCAGGCCTCGAAGCGGTCTGGCCCTGAAGCATGGAATTACTCTTATCAATTCTCCGGGGACAATCGACGCCGACTACCGCGGAGAGATAAAGCTGCTCATGATCAATCACGGCGAGAACTCTTTTGTCGTAAGACGGGGCGATCGCATGGCCCAGATGGTTATTCACCAGGTTTGCCGGGGGCAATGGCGACGGCAGGAAACCCTGGATGAAACCGCAAGAGGTCAAGGTGGCTTCGGCCATACAGAATGAGGTTGAGTTGATGAAAAAAAACAAGGTGAGCAAAACCTACCAGGAGATTAACGAAAAGATCCGGCAGGGTAAGGCAGTAGTGGTGACCGCCGAAGAAATGATCGATGTGGTGGAACGCCATGGAGACGTGGAAGCGGCCCGTCGGGTGGATGTCGTAACGACAGGGACATTCAGCCCCATGTGTTCTTCGGGGGCTTTTCTGAATTTCGGTCATACCTCCCCAAAGATCAAGGCCTCCCGGGTTTGGCTTAATGACGTCCTCGCCTATGGGGGCGTGGCTGCCGTCGATTGTTATATCGGGGCGACGGAGGTCGCCGAAGGGGATCCTCTCAACAGCGTCTATCCGGGTGAATTTCACTATGGTGGGGGACATGTAATCGAAGATCTCGTGGCGGGCAATGTAATCCGGCTGCGGATGGAGGGTTACGGAACGGACTGTTATCCCGCGCGTAAGCAAGAGAAGAACATGACCCTTTTCGACATGCAGGACGCCATCCTTTTCAATCCCCGCAACGCCTATCAGAATTACAGTTGCGCTGTAAACATGTCCGACAAGACGATTTATACCTACATGGGAATGCTCCGGCCCCGCATGGCCAATGCCAACTATGCGACTGCGGGCCAATTGAGCCCCCTTTTCAACGATCCCAACTACAAGACCATCGGCCTGGGGACGCGGATTTTTCTGGGCGGGGCGCAGGGATATGTGGCCTGGCAGGGGACGCAGCACAATCCCCACGCCTTGAGGGGCGAAAACGGCGTCCCCCGGGAAGGGGCGGGTACCATTGCGACGATTGGCAATCTTAAGGAAATGTCACCCAAATGGCTGGTGGGAGCGAGTATGCTTGGGTACGGTGTGTCCCTTTACGTTGGGATCGGAATACCTATTCCTATCCTCAATGAAGAGATGGCGAGGTATACCGCTGTCAAGGATGCCGATATTTATACTCAGATCTATGATTACGGCATGGATTATCCCAAAGGAGAGCTCAAAAGCCTGGGCGAGGTTAGTTACAAGGCCCTGAGAAGTGGTGAAATCATTCTTAACGGCAAGAAAATTGCCACGGCACCCCTTTCCAGTTACTTCAAGGCGAGGGAAATTGCTGTGATTCTGAAGGAATGGATCGAAAGGGGAGATTTTCTGCTGGGAGAACCCCAGATGCTCCTGCCTGCCGATGAATGAAGGGGTCAGACTTACTTATTGACATTTAGCGCCAATTTCAATAAGCAAGTCTGACCCCAATGACCCCTTGGTTGGTTGGTTATTATTATTTTTTCGGCGAAGGTATTATTTTTATTGCGAAGATAGGAAATTTATTCTATTATAGCCAAAATCTGATAATTAAAAGCAGGCATCATGAGAATCGGTCGCTATGTACTTGCCTTTTCATTACTGATTGGCGCCCTGATTGTTTTTGGCAACCGGGGCCTCGTAGATAATTATGTGAGCAGAGAGCGATTGCAGTCCCTGAAGAAGGTTAATCAGGAGATAGACCGTGAAAACAGAGAGTTAAAAAAGACAGCCCATCTATTGCGGACAGATCTTGCCTATATCGAGATGGTCGCCCGCAACGACCTTGAAATGGTTAAGAAGGGGGACCTGATTTATCGAAACGCCAAGTAAATCAGCGAAAATTGTGTATGTTTGATATCAAGTCACTTTTTTCAAAGAAGAAAGACCAGTTGGACGTTTCGCCGGCGGTCACGGCAAAATTGAAAGAAAACGGCGCCGCGCCCAAGAAAGAAAGTAAGCTCGGTGTCACTCTCCAGGCCTTCTCCCGTTTCAATCTCAAAGATCTCTTCGCCGGAAAAAAGCAATTTGTCGGTCTGGACATCGGTTCCAGTTCCCTTAAGCTAGTCGAGGTCCTCGGCAACAAGGGGTCCTACAACATGAACCGCTTCATTACGGTTCCCTTGGGCAAGGGGATCATTGTCGACGGCGCCGTTGTCGATATCGACGCCCTGGCCGAGGAGCTCAGTCGCCTTTTCAAGAATTCCGGTTGCCAGAAAAAGAGCATTGTCACTTCCCTCTCGGGACATTCCGTTATCATCAAAAAGGCAACTTTCCCGACTATGGATGCCCACGACCTCCAGGAAACAATCCATGATGAGGCCAGCAAATATCTTCCCTTTGACAACATGGACGACGTCAATTTCGATTTCCAGGTTCTTGGTCGGAGCGCCAGCAACCCCAATCAGAACGAAGTCATTATCGTGGCCGCGAAAAAGGAGATCATCGAAGGCTATGCGGAGTCCCTCGAACTTCTCAAGTTGTCCCTGGCCATTATGGATGTGGATTCCTTTGCCCTGGAGACGATGTATCAGGAAAATTATGAGTACGAAGAGAAAGACGTCGTCGTCATCGCCAATATCGGGGCCAGTATCACCAGTTTGAATGTCCTCAGAAATGCCGCCTCCATCTTCACGAGGGACTTTACCTTGGGCGGGAACATGATCACGGAGGCGATTCAGTCCCAGTACGGAGTATCCTTCGAGGAAGCGGAAAAGATTAAACTACACGGACCCGAAGGAGACGAATACGCGAAAGGGGAGTTTTTTCGTAACACCCTCCTGTCTCTTGCCGATCCCCTCTGCGCGGAGATTGAACGATCGATCGATTATTTCCGCTCGACCTACAGTGACGAGGATATAAAAATGATTCTCCTGGCCGGCGGCGGGGCCAGTATCCCCGGCATCGTGAACGATCTTTCCCAAAGACTGAGCGTTCCCGTGGAGATCATCAATCCTTTCAAGAAAATCAGTTATAACCGCAAGACGATGGATGACGACCATATCAAAGAGATCGCTCCCATTGTCGCGGTCGCGGTCGGTCTGGCGTTGAGGAAACTGGGGGACAAATGATCCGGATCAATCTTCTTCCCTATCAGGAAAAGGCCAAAAAGGAAACTCAGACCAAGCAGATTGTCATTGTTGCCGGTTGCTTCATCCTCTTTTTCCTTATTGTCGGGATGGTTCACCTGTGGATCACCGCCTCCGTGCGTTCCCTGGATAAGGATGTCAAGGAGAAGGATGAAAAGATCCTGGCCCTCAACAAGCTCATTGGGGAAGTGGACCAGATCAAGAACGAGAAAAAGATCCTGGAAAAAAAGCTGGGGGTCATTGGGAATCTGGAAAAGAACCGGAGTTATCCCGTCCGTCTGTTAGCCGATGTGGCGTCCCAGGTTCCTACGAAGGATGTCTGGCTGGACAAGCTCTCGCAAACGGGGCTGTCCATGCAGGTAGAGGGCAAGGCGCGGGATAATTTTGCCGTTGTTCAATTTATCAAAAACATGGAAGGTTCCATGTATATCCAATCGGTGGAACTGGTTTCATCCAAGCAGTTGGAGCTGTCAGGAATCAAGTTGCAGCATTTTGTCCTCTCCTGTGTCCTGAGAAGTGGTGTATAAGCTATGGCGATAACCGTCGAAGACCTGAAAAAGCTTTCTCCGAAGATGCTTGCCCTTCTGCTGGCAGTTGCCTTCCTGCTCCTCGGGTATTTCTACTGGTTTCTCCTTTTTAACGACGCCTGGGAGAAACGGGGTGTTTTGCAGGCAAAAGCAGCAGATTTAGGCCAGCAGATCACGGAAAAGGAAAGGATCGTCGCGCAAAAGGGTAAATTCCTGAAGGAAGTTGCCCTTTTGAAGGAAGCCTTCGCCCTTGCCCTGACCAAGCTTCCCGATCAGCGGGAAATCCCCGGTCTTTTTCAAGCCGTTTCCGTGGCCGGGAGAGAAACGGGCATCGATTTTCTCCTCTTTGAACCGAAACCACCGGAAAAGCCTGCTGAGAAGCCTGCGGGGAAGGGTGCGGAAGTCAGAGCCAACCTGAAACCATCGGACCAGCGGGCCGAGCAGAAACCGGGCGGCCCCCGGCCGCCGCCTGTTCCGGATAAATTCTATGAAGAAATCCCTGTACGGGTGAATATCAACGGTGGCTTCAACAACATCGTCTATTTCTTTGACAAGGTTGCCAGGCTTCCCAGGATCATCAATATCGAGGACATTTCCATCGGCGATGCCAAGGACGTGCCGGGTCGAGGAAGGGTTGTCAATACCACCTGTGTGGTTAAAACGTACATGTTCACCGAAAAAGCGGGAGATAAGGGCGGAAAACCGGATGATAAGAAGAAGTAAGATCATCATCATTGTCCTGTCCGTTTGGGTGCTGTTGCTCGCGGCCGGACCGGTTTTATCTGCGCCTCCGGATGCCGCCCCGAAAGGCGCCGTCAAGAGCGTAGCCGCATCGACAGCGCCTGCCAAACCGGTCACAGCGGATTCGCTTATTTTTCACTACGACCCGAAAGGGAAACCCGATCCCTTCAAACCTTTTGTGGACGCCGAATTAGCCCTGAGGAAATTGAAGGAGGCGCAGGTAAAGAAACAGCAGCAGAAATTGCCCCTTTCACCCCTGCAACGGGTGGGGATTGAGCAGTTCAAACTGGTCGGTATCGGGGGCAATGAAAAAAGAAGAACGGCGGTCGTCCAGGATATGGCCGGCAAATATTATACCCTGTCCATCGGCACCCCTATCGGCATGAATAATGGCAAGGTAGCTAAAATACTCCGTGACAGGGTGGTTGTCGAAGAACCCACGGCAGGGGGCAAGAAGGCAAAGACAGGAGCGAAGAAGGTAGAAATGAAACTTCTCAAAGAGGGTGAAGAGGTAAAACCATGAAAAAACAAAAGTGGTCAGTTGGTTTTGCCCTTTGTTTTTTATGTGCCCTGTGCTTGTTGGTTACGGCGGGTACGGTGAAAGGCGAGGGGACAGGCGCGGCCACGCCGACAGGATACCTGGAAAATATACTTTTCGAGAAAATATCCGGTAAAGAGCGGGTGACCATTATGGCTTCGAGGCAGGCCGGGGTCCAGGTTGAAAAGCTGGCGGGCAAGTCAATCGCCGTTAAAATGGACAATATGTTTGTCCCGACGGATTTCAGAAAAGCCTTTGGGGAAGGGGTCCTAAGCAACGTCATCCGCGTCGTACCTGAACAATCCGGTACAGCGGGGAAGCAGACCGTGAGTATCGTCATCGAGCTGCGGGAATCGGTTCCCTATAGCGTCCGCCAGGATGGCAACCTGGTCATCGTCGATTTCAACGTCGCCGCCTTGGCGATGGCAGCCTCACCGTCTGCACAGGTTGTCGGGACCTCCACAAAACATGCTCAGGTTACGGGGTCTTCCGCACCCCCTGCCCCGGTTTCCGGTGGCGCTTTGGACGGCAAACAGCAAGCATCGGCAACGGCAGTAACTGATAAAAAGGCAGGGGCGTCAATGGCCCCGGGAGGCTGTCCACCGGCTGAGGGCCAGACAAATACCTGCATGTCCGTGGATTTTCAGGATGCGGATATCCGTGGCGTCCTGAGGTTGCTGGCAGAACAGGGGAAGATCAACATCGTGGCCAGCCCGGAAGTAAAAGGCAATGTGACGGTGCGCATGGAGAACGTGCCCTGGGAACAGGTCCTCGCCACGATTCTTGATATCAGCGGGCTTACGCAGAAGCGGACGGCTGATGTTATCAGCGTCATGACCTCAGAGCGGGCAAAAAAGGATGATGCCGACAGAGTGGCGGTCGTTCAGAACCGTCAGAAGGAGGAGGAGGCCAAAAAGGCAGCGGAAAACAAGGACATGCTTGAAAAAGGCAAGCTGAAGCAGCTTATGATCGAGGCGAAGATCCTCGAAGTCAACGACCGGTTTCTCCGTGAACTCGGCGTACGTTGGGGCGCCGGCGTGTCGACCAATCTTGGCGGCAGCGATGGGCAGGGAAACAGGAATTATAGTATGGGTCTATTAGGTGGGACCGCGGCATTGACTTCGCCCCTGACCAAATTGACGACCGGCGTTGCATTGACCACAGACGCCTTGGCCATGAGCCTGGGTACGGCTGTTATGCCGACCCTGGGGATAATTCTGGGCGGATCGAATGCGGTGCTTAGCGCCCAGATAGGGGCGATGGAGAACAATTCCACCGGCCGGGTATTGTCCTCCCCCCGGGTACTGACCCAGGATACTCAGAAGGCGATTATCGAGCAGGGTGAGGAAATTCCCGTTGTGACCCCGGGGACGACCACCAGCCCCGCGACGACGACCTACAAGAAGGCGACACTGCAATTGGAGGTAACCCCGGAAATTAAAACGGATAACCACATCCTGATGACGATCAAGGCGAAAAATGACCGCCCCAACAAGGCGGAAAAGGACGCCCAGGGGAATTACCCTGTTTTCACCAGCAGTGTCGATTCCAAGGTCGTCGTTCGGGACGGGGACACCGTTGTCATCGGCGGCATCCTCAAAACGGAAGATACCAAACTAACAGAGGGCGTGCCCTGGCTTTCCCAGATCCCTTTTCTCGGCTGGCTTTTCAAGTATGAAACGGTTGAAAAGACAAGGCGAGAGCTCCTCATCTTTCTGACTCCCCGCATTCTTAAGGCGGAGGAGGCGGCGCATACAAGGATGTGACCTGTGTTGTATCCCTCCGGGCAGAATCATGGAGGAGGGATACAAACGCTAAGTTAACTTAACGTAATTAGCCATCAAGCCTGCGGAGAGGCTCATTGCCGTCCTACGGCGCTTGCTCTATCCCCATATCCAGTTCGAAGACCTTCATCGTCTTGTTACCGTCGGTGTCGATAGCGGCGGCGCCGAATTTCAGTTTCCCTTTAAGAACCCGCTGGGGAGTCCAGATAATCTTTCCCGTGTTGCTATCGATGGTCATTCCCTCCACGAAGGGAGAGATCAGGGAATATACGACCTTGTCGCCGTCCGGGGCGGCCCCGGTCAACTGGATTTCGATCGGCAGTCCCAGGCGGATCTGCGGTGTGATGATCTTCATGTCCAAAGACGGAGGCAGGCTGTAGATAACCACGGTCTGGCTCTCCGCATGCGGTCCGGCGACGTCGTTACGGAGGGCCGTCGCCACAACACTGATCCGATCCCGGCGCTTGAGGGGTGCATTTTTCAGGACGTTGGCTGTTGCTTCGGGGATGATCTGGTCATTGAGCTTCCACTGGTAGGTGAAGGTTATTCCCGTGGTATCCCCGCTGGCGAGGGATACGACCGCTGTGATCGGATCTGTTGCTAAGGGCTGGGTGGGGGTGATCCGGATGTCGGCGATGATGAGGCCCGCTCCTTCCGTCCCGGCCGTTCTTTTGTCTGTCGACGCTCCGGAAGTCGCCGTTTCCACCCCTGGCGCTGTCGCGACCGCCGCAGATGTTTCCGTATGGACACTGGCGGGCGTGGCGGGCACTGTCGCGGGGGAGCGGTTCCATTGCCAGATGATTATCACCGCGCTGAATACGGCAAAGGCGATGATGGCACCCTTGACGCTAAATTTTTTCTGAGCAGCCGGTTTTCCCTTTGGCTGCTTTAACCGAATGGGAATGGGCTTTGCCGCCAGCGGTTTAGTATTTTTCACTGAGAAAGCACCCCTGAAATTCCCATGTATTCCCCTTTTTTAAAGGGGGACTTATAAGTAACGGCGCCATTCATATTCCTTACTGGAGCCGCCTATCCTTCCAGTAGAGCATATTGGTTCTGTTCGATACGGTCGGGGGATTGAAATTTACCCTCACCGTGCTTGACTCCTGTCCCCCGGCGCCGCTCGTCGTTACATATAGATCGGGTGACGGGGCTGACCCGGGTTTCAGAGATATCATGGGTGCGGACGCTATCCCCACGCCAATTTCCATTCTTCTTTCCGAACCTGAAAAAACACCTGTCCCGACACTACAGCTCGACGCGTTGTTGTCGATGTTAATAGCATATAAATATGACGTGCCGGTTTTCGTACAGGAGGAGCTGCTTCCCGCCGCGGGGACGAAGGACGTAAAATAAAGGACGTTCCCGAAGGCTACGGGTTCCGCCAAGACTTGCTCGGAATTTCCCGCAAGATTGATAGCCCATCCCACTTTTTGGGAAGTCGTACCGCAATACGCCTGCTGCTGAGATGTTATGTTATCCAGGTCATTCCGGACGCATGGTGTCGGCACACCGCTGGAGTTTACGCAAAGGAGCGGCTTTAAACCGTACACCCACGCTGCCGGGCCGCTGCCCGTCGGATCCACCTTGTCTCCCGTAGCCCAGTAAAGCCATGAATTGCCCAAGCTGTCCTTTGAAACGGTCATTTGGTTGTAGATAGGGAATTTATCGCTTCCACTCAACTTGTCCAGGAGTAGTGCCCCTGTCCAGTTCGAGGTGTTGCAGGTGCTGCTACTGTTACTCTTGCAGAAATTGAACTGCCACGCATTGCCCTTGAGATCTCCGACATAAGCCGCATCGATGAATCCATCGTTGTCCGTATCCACGATCGCCAGGGGGGCGGCTAAGGAAAAGTCCATATCGGCGTGGTTGGCATGGGTGTAAGACCACATGATGGAGCCGTCGCTTAGATCAACGGCAAAGACGCCCTTGCCTCTTGTATCGCAGCTTCCTCCTCCGGAGCAATCCGCCGCATTATAACCGCCGCTGATGAACCCTACCCACTTTTCATTGCCGCTTATTATCACCCTCCCGATGGTCATCTTGCTCCATGGTTCCCCCAGATACGGCCATACCGTGGGTGCGGTTTGGGTGGAATATTTTGTCGTGTTGATATTCAATTTCCACTTAAATGATGGTGAAGTAGTCGTAACATCCGTAAAATCGAAGGCGTAGTAACCGCAGTAATAGTATGAATGGGTGGTGTCGGAGCTGTCGTAGGTTTCTTTGAGGTTGCCGTCGCAGGAAGAATTCCAACTCCAATATTTGGTGGATTGCGGCACGGTGCTTTTATCCGCCGTCGTATAGTCCCGGTCGTTTCTTCCCACACTGAATATGGCGAGAGTTTTCCAGTCGTTCGTTCCGTCAGTATTGGTCTTTGCCGTCCCGTCCCCGGTGCCGAGCCAGACATCCGAAGCGGTTACAGGGCCGTCGACATAAAACATATGCGCGGGGACCGGGTCGGCGAGCGGATGGCTTGTATGGGCGAGATACTGCAGCTTGGGCAGCAGGTTCGGAGGGATGAAGCTCCAGTATTCGGAGCCGTCCGTTCCCTTGAAGGCGTGGAATTGGCCGTCGTTGGCGCCGGCGACGATAAGGCGCTTGCCGTAGCCCGCGCAGGACGTCCCGCCGTCGGAACAGTTACTGGCCCGGGGGTATGCGTCCCGGAAGGTCTTGAAGGCATTGTCGCTGTCCCGGAAATCAGTAAAAAATGGCGAGGGGGAGCCGATCGTAATGGGGTTGGAGTGGTAGATGTCTCCCAGTTTCCAGTCCTCCGGGTTGCTTCCGCTTACGCCCCGGATATAATTGATAACGCTGTTTGCAGCGGTTTGATCCGCCACATTGAGGTATGAGTAGTTGAGACTGGTAGTAAAAGAGGTTAGGACGCCGCCGATCAAAGTATAGATCGTTCTGCCCGAGGCCGATGTATTCCTGAGCACGGAACCCGCTTCCCAGAGTTCCTGATCCAGGCTGCCGTCGGATTTTAACGACCACTTTTTCAGGTATCCTTTCCAGAAGGGGTCGGTGCTGGTCGGCGCAAAAGACGCCTCGTAGAGATAATCCTCATCGGCAAGCCGGGATGACGACACCGATGCCGTGGAAAAAGTATAGGATCTGGTATCGATATCGGAGAAGATATTGTTCAGGGCGTTGGTCAGGGCGGTCGAGTCGTCGGCGTAATAGGCTGTGCCGTCCGCCTGCGCCGTACCGCCATGGGACGCCATGTTGTTAAGGTTGGGTTTTGCGGAATCCGTCAAGGCCATGCCCAGGATATAGGTCTTGATGTTGAAGGTGTAATCCGTGATTCCTAACCGCTTGACCGTGGCCCGCAGCGCATCGATTTTACCCAGGACATCCGGCATCAGATTGGCGGCCGTATCGGTTCCCCCGCTCGTATTGACGCTGGGAAGGCCGTCCGTCACATAGACGACGAAGTTCTTCTGGCAGGAATCGGAAATCGGGCTCGTGTAGCTCCCCGCGCCTTTGAAATAGTCGATCGCCGACTGGAAGGTGCCCGCCGTGGGCGTAAGCCCGGCATTGACGATGTAACTGCACGTGTTGCCGCTGCTGCAGCCCATATATCCCGTTTCGTCGCCTTCCTTCATCTCGAGTTTCGCCAGCAGCGCATCCCGCTGGTTGTTGTTGCTGAGGTTGGTGTCGCAGGCGACGTGCAGGTAGCCGCCGCCGGGGGAGCTGTTTCGATACCAGGTCCTCCCCACGTAATACCAGCTCATCCTTCTGCCGAAGTCCTTGAAACCCTGGGCGATATCCTCGTCCGTCGGGGAAAAGGTGCCGCCGGTGGAATAAGTGTAGTATTGACCGGGATTGGCCCCGGTATAGGTCCCGTCGCTGGTTCCTAACTTTGTTGAATAGCAGCTGTAGTTGTCACTAACCGTTTCGTTCGGATTGTACCCGGTCGAATAGCAGAAAGCGGTACCCTGATTGCTCGAGGCGTAAAATGTTCCGGGGACCCGGTAGTAAACATACCGCGAGGTGTCCGTGGAGTTCGTATAGCGGTTTTTTTTTGGATAGATGAGGTCGCAATAACGGTCCCGCTGTTCGGTCCCGACTGCGTATCCCGTTCCCGTGGTTATGATTTCATCCTTGTATGTCTTGTCGAACCAGATGTTCTGGAAAAAGCAGGAGGCCTGACAGGACGTTCCGCTTGCCGCATTCTCCGTTTTGCACCAGTCGGCGCACGCCGCCGGCGGGTCCGGGCAGTAGGATTTCGGATCATAGGAGGCAAAATACACGGCGTTGTGGAGGCGGTAATTCGATACGCTGCCCAGATTGTAAGTCATCAACCCCAGCCGCATCTTGGTTGCGTAATCGGTGACGATGCTTCGCAGCGACCTTTTGCCCTCCACCAGCCGGCTGTTGGTCGCCCAGGGGCAGACGCAGTTGCCGACAAAATCCTCGTCCATGCTCTGGGAATTATCCAACATAAGCAGAATGTTCGGTTTTATAGACGAACCGGAGGTAAATAGCTCCTGTTCGTCCGCCGCCACGGGGCTTATGTTCAGTGGGGATATAAACGTCAGTAGTAATAAAGTGGCAATAATAGAGAGATAGTATCTTCCTCTCTTCATATCGGTACCTCCTTAAAGCTTGCCTGGGATGGTTAACGAATGTTGACTTCCTTCAGTGTGCCGTTGATAAACAACATCTCCGCCATCCTTTTCTTGTCGGAGATGCGGTTGTTGAGGTCATATGCTTCGGTCACCTTGACATTGCGCAGGTCGTATCGTTTGTTGTTTTCAAGATACAAAACATTATTTTCCATTTTTTTTACCACGCCGGTGACTCTCAACGTCTTCGTCCGGGCGGGTGCCGCCGCCGGGGAAGGCAGATTGCCCGTTACCGCGACAGCCTGACTCAGAGATATGATTAATAAAAGCGATGGGATAATCAATATCAGCGCAATCTTGCATTTTGACATATTCTGCCTCCCGTTGACACTTGCCCGTGGCGGGCATCGTTTAAAGCATTCACCTGTACGTGGTGCCGGTCGGTACGGGACCGTAGCCGATGCCGACATCCACCTGCGCTTTTGTATTGTAGGTCGTATTCTGTCCTTCCACCGCGATATTGTATCTGGTCATCCCCCATCCCTGCCCTGCCTCCATGGAGTAGCCCGCCAGCGGTAAAGGCGGCATCGTGCTCGCCGCCGCCGTTGAATATCGATATTGTGAACCGGGATCATTTGTTGCGTCAACGTTTTGCCAACTGGTGCTGCACCCGAAATTGGCTGCGGAAGGGTCAAAATTCTGCGAGAGTCTATGGACGCCGCTTTCCACCGCGGACAGCGATTTCTTGTCCCCGACGATGGTGGCGCTGGTTCTCAGATCACCGGTGGATAATGAGATGACCAGCATGGCCAATGCCATAAGGATGAGGCAGGCGAGGATGGCGGCAACCAGCGCAAACCCTCTTTCGGAATTAGTGGTTTTTAATCTCTTTATTTGTCTGTGCATGTTGTTTTTCATGGTTTTATTATTGTGTTATCCCGTGGTTCCTCGGTATGACGCGGGTTGAGTAAACCATCCTGCGTCTTTGATTCGAAGCAGGATCTACATCTTCCGTTTCCACAACCAGCGTGATCTCGATCACCCTTATATTCGGTATGGATGCCGGGAGGTTTGCGGGCAGTATCTCGGCGCCTGCCCCGTCGAAATATCGAAAGATCGGTACATCGGTGCCTGAATCATATGCGCCGTTACTGTTTTGATCATTTACAACCCTGACGCTTAGAGGCCTTCCACTGGTAGGGTCGTCTCCCAGAAAGGGCTGGGCGCCGCCACAATTCGTTGACCTGGTGATATACAGCATGGTGCTGTTATTAAGGACTTGGTAAACATATTTGATTGTTTCATTCGAATTGTTTGAGGTGTTATCTATGATGCCGTTATCATTGATGTCCATCTCAATGGTGATATTAAAGGGGGTTGCTTCCTGAATGCCCTTGTAGGTGGGATTTGGCGAACTGCTAAAACAGGGAGTCCCTGCTGTGCTCGCCGGATCGACCCATATGGCAGTGTTCATGTTTCTGTCGTAAGATGCCATGCGAATTTCCATGGCCATAAGCTCCAGGGCAGCTCGGGCGTCCTGTTGGGCAACGACCTTCCTCTCGATACCGGAAGTTGATCTTTGGGCGGTATTGATCGCAACATAGATAGCCGTCAGCATGATCATCCCGATGGCCATCGCCACGAGAATCTCAACCAGCGTAAAACCTTTGTCATGCTCAATCATCAGCATCCACTCTTGAAAAACTGCTGTCTGGCGACAACGACGCTACCTCTGATGCCCGTTGAATTCAATGGCGGCCAGGTGACGGTAACGTCAACCCGCCAAATATTCGTGCCGATACTTGTTATGGTGGTGTTTACCGTAAAGGTAGCATCCCCGGAAATAGACGCTCCCTGTCCGCTCGTGATTACCGTAGATGTTGTGGGACCACCTGTAGTTACGGTATTGCATTGATTCATGATAAATGCTTCCTGGGTCTCCAATTGCCTGTGCAATATCTCCGCGGCCCTGCCGAGGTAGTCTGCTCTTGCCGTGGTTTTCCAGGCCGGCGCTTGCAGAGAAAGGATCGCCAATACCGCCACGGTCGTCAAGAACATGGCAATGACAACCTCAATCAAGCTGATGCCCCTGTTGTTACCATGCATAACGGACATAGGTTCTCCCCGCTGCATTAAAGGTTATAGTTGCCGTTGACCCCCTGCTGTTTTGAATGATGACACTGCCGCTTGGCGGGTTGAAAGTCCCTCTTTTTTGAAAGGTAATTGCTGCTGTGCCGCTTGTTACCGTGCCTACCCCGGCCAACGTGACGGAGGGGATTGTAATGCCGGAGGCATTGCTGACAAAGGATTGAGGCGATTTCGTTTGTGTCGCAGCTCCTGATACGGTATAATTCTGCTGGTCAAGATTAAATGTTATCGTATAATCCAAATTTTCTGCCGTTGCCTTTCCTTTGGCATTAAAAAAATCAGCCTCAATTCCCCTCGCCACGGTTCTTAAGTTCGAATGATTAACATAGGTCTGCCATCCAGCCGCTGCCACCGTACTCATAATTCCGATGATCGCAATTACGATCATCAATTCAATGAGGGAAAATCCCCGCCGATTATCCATCTTTTTCCCGTACATACCAATCACACCGTCTTATTTAAATATCCTTCATTATAGGCCAGATCAAGAGGGAAATCAAGATATAGTCAAATCTTCGAATCGCCTCGAACGAAAACCCGGGACAGCGCCCGTTTTTTCTTTTCCTTTCCTGCGATTGTAAGATAATGCTTCTTGTCTTATAAAGTCAATAGATGTCTTGCAGTTAAAGGGTGAGCTACCTCACATACGATGTATGATCTGCCTCACACATCGGGGCTTTGAAAAGCAAAAAACGCCATTCCTCAGAATGGCATGGGATACTGGGGCAGGCAGGCCATCTCCTCGGCCGGATAGGGGGTCAGGAGGGCGAGAAGCTCATCCCGGCAACCGTTCTCAGGATCGAGCCAGGCGACCCGAGCGGGCCCGGGGACAATGACGGGCATGCGATCGTGAATGGCTGCCAGCGCTTGATTGGCTTTGGTCGTGATGATCGTGCAGGAATGAACGGGGCGGCCCTCCGGGGACGTCCAGGTTTCGTAAAGGCCGGCAAACCCGCAGGGCTGGCCGGACCGGAGGTGGATGAACCAGGGCTTTTTTGCCGGACCGTCCGTTTTTTGCCACTCGTAGAAGCCATCGGCGACGATGAGACAGCGGCGCTTCCTGAAGGCTTGGCGGAAGCTCGGTTTATCGGCGACGGTTTCCGCCCGGGCGTTGATCAGACCGCTGCCGATGGAAGGGTCTTGCGCCCAGAAGGGGATGAGTCCCCATCTGAATTCCACTAGGCGGTTCACCTCATCCCGGATGACGGCGGCGATCTGCTGGCCGGGATAGATATTGTTGCTCCGCCGGTATTCACAGGCGACATCTCCAATCTCAAAGGACGTCACTATTCCGGATAAATCCGTCAGCAAGACAAAACGGCCGCACATTGCAGAGTCTCCTCAACCTCTTTCCATTGATATCTTCACGCTTCGTTGTGCCCCCCATTTCGGGCATGAGCGTTAAAAGAGCTTTATGGGCTGCCCGGGATAAAGTCAAGACCAATCCCATGATCAGATCCGGATGATTTACAGGTAATCTCAAATAGGATTATGATAGGGCTTGACGTTATTAATGTTTAGCGTTATGTCGTCCCCATGATACGAGATATAATGCTATTCTCGGTTCTCAGACTATGAAACCAAGACCTGCCAAAGCCAATCATCAGGTCGTTTTTGACCTAAACCATCCTGTTCCGGAAGAACTCCTCCATAGCCTGCGCTATGAATTCCTCCGCCGGGAGCTCTGGGCGCCTCTGGGAAAAGAAGCGGGGCGCATCCGGGTAGTCATCGATGATCCCGACAACCTTTTGAAAAAGGATATGATCGAAAACCTGCTGCGAACTAAGGAGGTGGACTATTATCCGGCGACGAAGGAAGACATCATCAGGTTCATCAATCATTTCTATGGTGTTGATGAGGCTGCCCGGCTCAAGGGGCTTGGCGTCTCGGAATCGGACAGCAAGATTGTCAGGCTGGTCAATGAAATGATCAACGAAGCATGCAACCGGCGGGCGTCGGACATTCATATCGAGCCGGATGTAAAAGAAAAACAGGTCTATGTCCGTTTCCGCGTCGACGGGGAGTGTATTTCTTTTAAGGCCCATCCTTACGATTATCGCGCCGCGATTGTCTCCCGGATCAAGATCATGTCGAACCTGGACATCACCGAGCGCCGCCTTCCCCAGGACGGCAAGATCCAGTATAAAAGGCCGAATGGAGAAGACGTCGAGTTGCGGGTGGCGACCATTCCCACCCACGGCTATGTCGAAGATGTGGTCATGAGGATCCTCACCAGGGGAAAGATCATGACCATGGGGGACCTGCAGATGGAACCGGACACCCGGGAACGGTTTGAGGGCCTCATGAAAAAGCCGTATGGCCTGATCCTGCTCGTCGGGCCCACGGGTTCGGGAAAAACGACCACGGCCCATGCGGTGCTACATGTCCTGAACCGGCCCGGGGTGAAGATCTGGACGGTGGAAGACCCGGTCGAGATCACCCAGAAAGGGATCAGGCAGGTGCAGGTGCATCACAAAATCGGCCTCGATTTCGGCAATGCCATGCGCGCCTTTCTCAGGGCGGATCCGGACATTATCATGGTCGGAGAGATGAGGGACTACGAAACGGCCAAGATGGGCGTTGACGCCTCGACGACCGGCCATCTGGTATTGACCACCCTGCATACAAACAACGCCCCGGAAACCATCATCCGTCTCCTGGATATGGGGATTGACCCCTTTGCCTTTGCCGACTCCCTTTTGTGTGTCATGGCGCAGCGCCTAGTGAGAAGGCTCTGTCTGCATTGCCGGGAGCCCTACCACCCTCGGCGTGAGGAATATGAGGACCTGGCCAGAAATTTCGGAGAAAAGGACTTTAACTGCTTAAAGCTGACCTATGATGAATCGTTGACCATTTATCGGGCCAAGGGATGTCCGGAATGTCATGGTGTGGGCTACCGGGGGATGATGGGGCTTTATGAGCTCCTGGTTGCCTCGGATAACATCAAGCAGATGATCATCGCAAAAAAATCTATCGCCGCGATCAGAAAAACAGCCAGAGAGGAAGGGATGCGGACCCTTATGCAGAGCGGCGTACTCAAGGTCCTGAATGGAGATACGGACTTCATAGAAGTCCTGAGCGTGTGCATAAGATAATTCCATTTCCAGATCAAAGCGCCATCTTCGTTGGCTTCGTCATCGGCTCCCCGACGTATTTCCGTATACGGCTGCGTCGCCTCTCCCTTGCCGCGTTGATTACATCTTTGATTTAGAAATGGAAGGAAGATAAGGAAATGATATTTCCATTCTCTTCTTGACACGTTATAGGGGCTATGTTAGCGTGACGTGTTATTTGCCATATGCATTGTAAAAACAATAAGATATGCGAGTTTATTCTATGAGCGGCCCGCCGGACTTCCGCAAACAGGCCCGTGATTACATGGGCAATGGACAGTACTCCCTGTCCTTGAATCTGGCTAAGGAAAGGCTGATTGCCAATCCGGACGACATTCCGGCTACCGTCATTGCCTGTCAGTCGTGCTTGGGGATGGGCAATGTCGAAGAGGCCAGAAACTATCTGGCAAGGTTGGATACCGTAAACAGCGAGCTGTCCCAATTGTTCAAAAACTTCGCTGACGTCTATCTGCAAAAGGGAGACGAAGGTCAGGCTCAAATTTATTATAAAAAAAGCGCGGCCCTGTCGCCGGATGATGCGGCTTATGTAGAGGCCCTGTGGCCTGTTGATGAAGGCTCTGAGGATGATATCCCGGAGGATGAGGATTCACCGGACCGGTCCCCCGACCTCAGCGCTGATTTCCAGACTCTGACCATGGCCGATCTTTATATCCGTCAGGGACACCCTGAAGGGGCCCGGGATATTCTGGCGGCGATTCTGGCGCGGGATCCGAACCACAAAGAGGCCCAACAGCAGCTGGATGAAGTGCTGGCGCTATTAAGTGAAAAAATGATTGATCTTCCTATTGACAAAAAAACCACGGTTGTGCATGAACTGTCGCGGTGGTTGAACAATCTGAATATGGAACGCCATGATGGGGGGTGAGGCAACGGTTTATCAGCGGCGGCTTGCCCGTCTTCAGGAAAGGTTTCCCCGCCTTGGCATTGACGCCGTCTTGTTCTTTGAGATGAAGAATATCCGTTATCTGACGGGGTTTACGGGCAGTGATGGTGTTTTTCTTCTCCTCCCCGATAAAGGCGTCCTCCTTGTGGATGGGCGCTATATCACCCAGGCCGGGGAAGAAGCGCCCCGATGCGAAGTCGTTCAATATCGCGACAAGATCGGCGGCGTCGTGTCGGCCCTTGGGGAGGGAGAGGTAAAGCGGGCAGGTTTCGAAGCAGCGGCCCTTTCTGTTGAACTCCACGAAAAGCTGCGGGGGAAACTGGCGCCAGGCCTGCTGATACCCCTGACGGAGGCCCTCACCGGGCTCCGGAGCGTCAAGGATGGCCAGGAAGTCTTACTCCTGCGCAAGGCGGCGGACATTGCCACCGAGGCTCTCTTACAGGTGATCGAGCTGATGCGTCCGGGTGTTGAGGAAAGGACGATCGCTCTGGAAATGGATTATCGCATGCGCGCCCTCGGTTCCGAAGAAACGTCTTTTTCCACTATCGTTGCCTCGGGGCTCAATGCCGCCCTTCCCCACGCCCGGCCGGGATCGCGGAAGATCGAGGACGGAGATGCCGTCGTTATGGATTTTGGGGCCGTCCATGGAGGGTACCGCTCGGACGAAACCTGCACCTTTGTCCTGGGCAGAGCCGACACGAAGTTTCGGGAGGTTTATGCCATTGTGAAAGACGCCCATGACCGGGCGATTGAAGCGGTGAGAGCGGGGGCAGCCTGCCGGGAGATTGACCGGATTGCCAGGCAGATTATCGAGAAAAAGGGGTATGGGCTGCACTTTTCCCATGGCACGGGTCATGGCGTCGGGCTGGATGTTCACGAGGCCCCAAGGCTGTCTGCCCTGTCCGATCAGGTCCTGGAAGCGGGCATGGTGGTGACGATCGAGCCCGGTATTTACCTCCCCGGTCAATGGGGCGTGCGTATCGAAGACATGGTGCTGGTGAAGGAAGATGGTTGCGAAATTTTAACAAAGATATCAAAGGAACTGAAGATCATCTAATAAATTAAAGACTAAGGGTGCACTGATTATGAAGGTTTTTCCAGATGATTTGCTCTACAGTCGTGAGCATGTATGGGTCAGGGTAGAAGGCGACCTGGCCACTGTCGGGATCACTGATCTGGCCCAGGAGAGGCTTGGGGAGGTACATTCTATAGAGCTTCCCGAGATCGATTCGGAAGTGGAAAGAGATGAGCCCTTCGGCGCTATCGAAGCTGCCAAAGGAACCGTCGAACTTATTTCTCCCTTGACCGGAAATGTGATCAATGTAAACGAGGATCTCATTGACGATATCGGCATCGTCAACAGCGATCCCCATGATACGGGGTGGATGGTCGTCGTGGAAATCAATGACCTCGACGAACTGGACGATCTTCTTGACTCCCGGGGCTATCACGATTTCATCCTTCAGGAAGTGGAAGGAGAATAGGGCCGTTTGGCGGTGTGGCGGCTTGTGCCTTTCCATAGATACCCTCCTCGGGAAAACATGGCCATCGACGAGGCCATTTTCAGGGAGGTTCAAAGATCGGGAGGACCGCCGACGGTACGCCTTTACGGGTGGCTGTCACCCGCTGTTACTATCGGTCATTTTCAGCATATCGATCGGGAAATCGACCTTGATGCTTGCCGGAAAGGCGGCGTAACCGTTGTCCGGCGTCCTACGGGCGGCAAGGCGGTTTATCATGACGATGATCTGACCTATGCTGTCATTGCTGCGGATAATACTTCTCTTTTTTCCCCCACCATTTTGGAGACATACCGGGTAATCAGTCAGTGTCTTGTCCGGGGATTGCACAAGCTCGGAGTGGAGGCGATTTTAGCGGCAGAGGGAAGGGAGCCGGGGAAAGAATCGGTGATGGAGTCGGGAATGGGGACGGTAAAAGGCTCAGAGGACGCCTCGTGTTTCTCCGTGCCCTCTCTCCATGAACTGCTGGTGAAGGGGAGGAAAATATGCGGCAGCGCCCAGATGAGATCCCGAGGCGTGTTTTTGCAGCAGGGATCCCTGTTGATGAGTTTTGATCCCGAAAAGACTTACGATGTCACGCTGCCCCACCGGGAACCACGGGCAAGGCAGGTGCAAGCCCTGCGAGAGAAAGTGACCTCTCTCTATGACCACCTTCCCCGGTTCGTAACGAGGGAGGATGTCTGTAAAAGTCTTATCGAGGCCTTTCAAACCGGGTGGCAGGTTTCTCTTGCCGAAGGGTCGCTGACGCCGGAGGAAGAAACATTGAAAGAGCATCTGTTAAAGACAAAATACTGTGATCTCGTCAAAGAAGGGAATACATAGCGTGGATGTCAGCCGCTTAATCAGAAAAGAGATTCTGAAGCAACGGGCCTACGCTGTGGAAGAACTGTCCTGTCCCGTCAAGCTCGACGCTATGGAAAACCCTTATGTGTTGCCGGAAGAAATTCGGGGCGTCCTGATGGAAAGATTAAGAAATGTCGAGCTTAATCGCTATCCCGAGGCCGGGTCGCCCACCCTGCGTGCGCGTATGGCGGCCCATCTCGATGTGCCGGCGGAGGAGATTATTGTGGGCAACGGATCGGATGAGCTCATCCAACTGCTCTGTATGACCCTTTCCGGCCCTTCCGTAACGGTCCTGGTACCTTTCCCGACCTTTGCCATGTACCGTATCATCGCCCTGAATTGTGGTTGGCGGGTCGTAGAGGTCCCTCTCGACGACAGATTCGATCTGGACCTCGAAGCCATGCTGGCGGTCATCAGGAAGGATAATCCTGTCCTGACATTTCTGAGCTATCCCAACAATCCGACGGGGAAATGTTTTGACGAGGGGAAAGTTGAGGAGATAATCAAGGCCTCCCATGGGGTTGTGGTGATTGACGAGGCCTATTTCCCCTTTTCCGGGAAGACATTTCTACCCATGCTGAAGAAGTATGACAATTTGGTGATCCTGAGAACCGCCTCCAAACTGGGCCTTGCCGCCATCAGGGTTGGATTTTTGATGGGTTCCCGGGCCCTGGTCGGGGAGTTGAATAAAGTCAGGCTTCCCTATAATATCAATAGCCTCTCCCAAATCATGGCAACCTTCTACCTGGATAATGAGCAGATTTTTAAAGGTCAGTCGGACCGGGTGAGAGCTGACCGGGAACTTCTCTTTTCACGCCTTGCCGGCATGAAGGGGATTCGGCCCATGAGGTCCGATGCAAATTTCTTATTTTTTTGTTGCGATTTTGATTCATATCGTATATACGAGTTCCTTCTTGATCAGGGGATTCTCATCAAGAATCTCCCCGTCCTTGGTAATTTGCGCAATTGCATGCGGGTTACTGTGGGAAAGCCCGAAGAAAACGAGGAGTTTTTAAGGGTACTTCAGGAATTTATCGCAAAGCAAGGGGTGTGATTTAATATTAGTAACAACAAAGGGTAGGTCACGGCACAAGCAAGATGTGAAGGCGCCGTACCGCCCTTTTTTTGCGCCCTCTGTCGGGCAGGATGAAAAGTTGGTTCTGTGAAGAAGAAAGTAATGATAAGTGGATAGAAAGGACTGGTGATATTGGAAGTAAAGGTATTTGACAATGACGTCGAAAAGGCCCTAAAGAT
>JBAYKV010000021.1:0-23106 GCA_041664405.1 Syntrophales bacterium | reverse complement strand
TCCTGTAGCATCTCTGTCGGTCTCATCTGTCACCTCTATAGATGACTATATAAACCGGACAGATTACGTGCTACAAACCGGACATGTCACGAACTCGCAACATTTCTGGGGACATTCTCTTGCATATTCGTTAATTTGCGGTATAATACCTCGCAATTATTTACGTTGATATGTAAATCATGCCGAACAGTGTGTCACCCTCAGAAGTTAACTAATCAGGGGATTATGACCATGAAAACGCACGACTCACCTTCCCACCCTGCTTTTCATCATGCCGACGACGGGCAGCCAAACGATTTGATGGCCAAGCCTTATTCAATAATCCTCACCGCTGTCTTCTTATTCATTTTAATCCTTGGAATCGCCCTTTTTCTGGGCTGGCGGCACTTTGAAACCACCAGACACAATGCCCTGGCTAATGACAAGACAACGGCAAATTTCCTCGCAGACCTCATCCTGGCACAAAACAAAGCAACCACAGGAATCCTCCAGTCCTATGCTCATAGGCCCCTGTTCATTGACGCCGTTAAGAACAAGGACCTTGCGGGTGTTCACAGGCATCTGTCCGACCTTAAAAAGAATGCCGACATCGATCTGACCTTCGTCACGGACACCCGCGGCATTCTCTGGGCGAATTTCCCTTTGCTTCCGGAAGCCATCGGGAAGGACCTGTCCTATCGAGACTGGTACAAAGGAATAAGTACAAACTGGAAGCCTTACATCTCCAATGTCTTTAAACTGATCGTCGGTGATAAGCCGCTGGCGGTAGCCATTTGCGTCCCTATCATCGATGAAAAAGAAAGGCCCGTCGGGATACTCGCAACTTCCCAACGGCTTAGTTTTCTTGCTAACGCTTTGCAGCGGGCGCCTTTGAGCCCTTATACTACGGTGAACGTGATCGACCGGACGGGACATATCATTTACAGCAACGCAGTCGCTTATAGTGAAAAGCCAACGTTTTATCGACTCTTTCCGATTGTTGAAGCGGCGCTGAAAGGGAAGAAACAGCAGATCGAAATGAACGATCCCCCGCAAGTTCAGGGGAAAAGTTATTTTACCGTCGTTTCCGTGGGAAATATCGGCTGGTCGGTCACTATTGAGAGAACCCGGGGAGATATTTTTCGTTCAGATATCAGAAGTTTTATTGAAACAGGCGCCATTTCCTTCCTGCTGTTCATCCTGATCGTCTTCCTTCTTGTTTATCTGAGAAATATTTCCCTATCGAAAAAAACAGCGGCCCTCCTGGAAGCGGAGACAAAACTTCGGCAAGGTGAGGAGGAGATGAGGGCCCTGTCCTCACGCCAGGAAGCCATCCTGGCCGCCGTTCCGGAAATCATTATGGAAGTGGACAACAACAAGGTCTACACCTGGGCGAATTCTGTGGGAATTGAGTTCTTTGGAGAAGATGTGATCGGCAAAGAAGCTTCTTTCTACTTTGAAGGCGAACAAGACACCTATTATACAGTATATCCGCTCTTCAGCGGCACAGAAGACACCATCTATCTGGAAAGCTGGCAGCGTCGCAGAGATGGGCAGAAGCGGCTCCTCGCCTGGTGGTGCCGGGTGCTCAATGATAAAGAAGGAAATGTTAGTGGAGCCCTTTCCTCGGCATACGATATTACGGAACGCAAACAGGCGGAGGAGGCCCTGCGGGAGAGCGAGAAGAAGTACCGGGATCTTTTCGAAAACGCCCTGGAAGGAATCTACCAGGCCACCCCCGAGGGGCGCTTCGTCTCAGCCAATCCGGCTATTGCCCGGATGTTCGGATACGACTCCGCCGATGAGCTGATAGCCGGCGTCAACGATATCAAGAGTCAGATCTACATTAATCCGGAGGACCGCACTGAACTCCTGCGCCGCATCGCCGCAAACGGCTTTCTCTCGTCTTATGAGCTCCAGTACCGTCGGAAGGATGGAAGCGCCATCTGGTTGTCCCTGAATATCCGGGCCGTCAAAGATGAGACAGGCAAGTTGGTCTGCCTGGAGGGCACGGCGGTGGACATCACCGAGCGCAAACGGGCCGAAGAAGAAATCCTCAAATTGAATGAAGAACTGGAACAGCGAGTCACCGAACGGACCGTCCGGTTGGAAGGGGCGAACAAGGAGATCGAGGCGTTCAGTTATTCCGTCTCTCACGACCTGCGGGCGCCCCTCAGGAGCATCGACGGCTTTAGCCAGGCCCTGCTGGAAGAGTACCAGGAGAAACTGGATGAAACAGGGAAGAATTATCTGGAGCGGGTCCGCAAGGCGGCACAGCGCATGGGATGGCTAATCGACGACCTGCTGAAGCTCTCGCGGGTGGGCCGGTCCGAGCTGCAATGTGAAGCGGTTGATCTGAGCGATATGGTCAGGGCGATACTACAGACCACACAGCAGAACAGCCCCGATCGGACCGTCGATATCACCGTCCAGGACGGGATCATTGCACAAGGTGATCACTACATGTTGCAGATCGCACTGCGTAACCTGCTGGACAATGCCTGGAAATTCACAGGGAAAGAGGCCCGGCCCCGGATCGAATTCGGTTCCGCCGTCAAGGATGGAAAAACCCTCTATTATGTCCGGGACAACGGTGCGGGGTTTGACATGGCTTATGTGGACAAGCTGTTCGGCGCCTTTCAGCGCCTCCATACCACGGAGGAGTTCGCCGGAACGGGGATCGGCCTGGCGACGGTCCAGCGGATCATCAGCCGCCACGGCGGCCGGGTCTGGGCGGAAGGGGAGACCGGGAAAGGGGCGACGTTTTATTTCACATTGCCATCGTAGGTCATTGGCTCTTTCATTTTACGTTGCAGATGTTTCATGAGGCGATAAAACTCAAAGCGTTAAAACATTTTGGATAAGGGGGGAGAGAACCATGAATGACAGGGTAATTCTGCTGGTAGAGGACAATCCCGATGATGTGGAGCTGACGATGCGAGCGTTCAGGAAGAATCATATCTCCAATGAGGTAATCGTGGCCAAAGACGGTGCGGAGGCTCTTGCTTATCTGCAGGGAACGGGGATGTATGCCGGCCGGGATATAACTGTTATACCCGTTGTTGTCCTTTTGGATCTGAAACTACCCAAGATTGACGGCCTCGAGGTTCTGAAAGCTATCCGTCAAAATGAGTTCACCAAATTGCTTCCCGTGGTCATTCTCACATCCTCGGCCGAGCAGAATGACGTGACCAGCGGATATAATCTAGGGGCCAACAGTTATATTCACAAACCCGTCGATTTTGAACAGTTTACAGAAGCCATCAAGTCTCTCGGGCTTTACTGGCTGGTCTGGAATGAACCTCCACCCATAAAAAGGAAAAGTGCGAGGTAAGGAGATGAGAAAGCCACTGGGGGTATTAATTGTCGAAGACTCGGAAGACGATGCCCTGTTGGCGATCCATGCCCTCAAGAAGGGCGGCTACGATCCGGTGTATGAACGGGTGGAAGATGCCGTGGCCATGGAAGAGGCCCTTCGGAAGAAACGGTGGGACGTCATTCTGTGCGATTACCAGCTGCCCAAATTCAACGGTCTTGCCGCCGTCGCCCTGTTGAAGGAAAGCCGCATCGACACTCCTCTCATCATCGTTTCGGGGGCCATCGGCGAGGAGACGGCAGTGGAATGTATGCGCCTGGGCGCCCGTGACTACATAATGAAAGGGAACCTGCTTCGCCTTCCTTCCGCCATTGAGCGGGAATTGGAGGAGATGGAATCAAGACGCAGGCGCAAGCAGGCAGAGGAGGCGCTCCAGGAGAGCGAGGAGAACTACCGCAATCTATTTGATAATGCCAACGAGGCCATTTTTGTGGTCCAGGAGGGGAAGCTGGTATTCCTCAATCCGATGACCGCCGCTATGACCGGTTATGCCGCCGGGGAACTCACGGCAAGGCCATTTAGCGAGTTCATTCATCCCGATGACCGGGACATGATTATGGACCGGCATAACAGGCGGATGAGGGGGGAGGATATTTCTCATCGCTATTCTTTTCGGATTACCCATAGAGACGGGGACGCCAGATGGGTGGAACTGAACGTAGTCTTGATCCAATGGAAGGGAAAGCCGGCCACTCTGAATTTTCTGGGTGACGTCAGCGAGCGCAAGTGGGCGGAAGAGGAAAAGCACAGCCTGGAGGAACGTTTGCAACGGGCGGAGAAGATGGAGGCCCTGGGGACCCTGGCCGGCGGCGTCGCCCACGATCTCAACAACGTCCTGGGCGTTATCGTCGGCTATGGGGAGCTCCTCCTTGACAGCGTGGATAAATCAAGCCCCCTCAGGCGCGGTCTTGATAATATCATGAGCGGGGGTTTGAAGGCCGCCGCGATCGTGGACGATCTGCTGACCCTGGCCAGAAGAGGAGTCCCGGGCAGAAAAGTCCTTAACCTGAACAAGATCATCGTCGATTGCCAACAGTCGCCGGAGTGGTCAAACTTATCCTTTTACAATCCCGCTTTAAAGATCAAGACCGATCTTAATGCCGACCTCTTGAACATCTCCGGTTCTTTCATACATCTCGCCAAGACGCTATATAATCTCCTTGCCAATGCGAGCGAGGCCATGGCGAAGGGCGGCCTCGTAACCATCAAAACGACCAATCAGTATCTGGACAAGCCTATTCAGGGTTATGACCAGATCCGGGAGGGGGATTATGTCGTCCTTTCCGTGACCGATACGGGGGAGGGCATCCATCCGACCGATCTGAAGCGGATCTTTGAGCCCTTCTACACGAAGAAGATCATGGGGAGAAGCGGCACCGGCCTGGGGCTGGCGGTGGTATGGGGTACGGTTAAGGATCATCACGGCTATATAAACGTGGAGAGTGAAGCCGGAGAAGGAAGCACCTTTACCCTTTATTTTCCCGTGACGAGGGAAGAAACCGTTGATGAGGGTGTTGCCGTGCCCATTTCCGAATACATGGGAAAAGGCGAGGCCATTCTAGTGGTGGATGATGTAAAAGAACAGCGCGAGCTGGCGGCCAGTATGCTCATGACGCTGAATTACAACGTAGAAAGTGTTTCGAGTGGTGAAGATGCGGTGGCTTACATTAGAACGCACAAGGTGGAGCTAATAATCCTGGACATGATCATGGACCCCGGCATGGACGGACTGGACACCTACCGGGGCGTTCTGGCGATCCGTCCGCAACAGAAGGCGATTATCGTCAGCGGTTTTTCGGAGTCCGATCGGGTGCGTGCCGCCCGCGACTTCGGCGCGGGGGCCTACGTGAGAAAGCCCTATATCAAAGAGAGGCTGGGACTGGCCGTGAGGAGAGAGATTGACCGCCCCGAGGGGATCCCGGATCAAAACCTGCCCGGACATGATCCGGAGTAGGCATGACGAAGGACGGCAACTGTTTCGTCGTGTATATGTACGGCATCGAAACACAGAAAATATCGACATGAACGAAGGCTGATGAACATGGGATATGATATAATATTATTGACAATCGCCATAAACAGAAGCAGACTGCCCCTATAAAAGATTCAGTATCACACAATACCTTTTTATCATGGTAAGGTGAAGTGATGGTGATTTTCTGCAAAACCCCGTGTCTCAAACAAGAGAGCGGGGTTTTGTGTTTTAGTCTTCTCTTCTAATGGGTGAACTTATGAAAGATGATAATAAGACAAAGAAGCAGCTCGTATCTGATCTGTCGGAATTGCGCATGCAAAATGCCGAGCTGAAAAAATCAATAACCGGGACTATATATGCTGAAATTGCGCTCGAGGAGGCCCGTCGCTATGCCGAAAGTATTGTGGCAACTGTTCGAGAACCCCTTTTGGTCCTGGATGCCGATCTGAAGATAATCTCGGCGAACCGCAACTTTTACAGAACCTTTAAAGTGACTCCCGGTGAGACGATCGGAAGTTTCATCTATGACCTTGGAAACAAACAATGGGACATCCCCAAACTTCGGGAGCTCCTTGAAGAAGTCCTTCCTGAAAAAGAAGCGTTCGACGACTTCGAGGTTGAACATAATTTCCAGGATATCGGTCATAAAATCATGCTGCTCAGCGCCCGCCAAATATATCGGAAAGACATCGGCGCAAAGATGATCCTTCTCGCCATTGAGGACATCACCGAGCATAAGCGACTGGAAGACTTATTAACGGAGTCTGAAGAGCGCTACAGGCGTCTTTTTGAGACGGCAAGCGACGGGATCGTGCTTCTCGAAAAACGCGAAGGGAAGATAACCCATGCTAATCCGGCCACCGAGAAGATGTTGGGCTATACCAAAAAGGAGAGCATCGGGAATAAGCTTCAGGACATCGGCATATTTGATGTAGATGATTTCCAAACGATAATGCAAAATTTGAACAAGAGCGGCATTATTAATTACTATGATATTCCGGTAAAAACAAAATCCGGGCAGCATATCGATACGGACATATATCTTGTTGACAGGGCAAGGTTGATACAGTGTAATATTCGTGACATAACCGACCGCAAGCGGGCGGAGCGATCACTGTCAGAGAACGAAGCCCGTCTGCACACGCTGGTGCAAACCATCCCCGACCTGATCTGGCTGAAAGACGTGGACGGCGTCTATCTGGCCTGCAACACGAGGTTCGAGCATTTTTTCGGCGCCAAGGGAACGGACATTGTCGGCAAGACCGACTACGACTTTGTAGATAAAGAACTGGCGGACTTCTTCCGCGAGCACGACCGTAAGGCTATGGCAGCGGGAAAACCCAGCGCCAATGAGGAATGGCTTACCTTCGCCGATAATGGTTACCGGGGACTATTCGATACCATCAAGACCCCGATGTATGATGCCGAGGGCAAACTCATCGGAGTGCTGGGCATCGCCCGCGACATCACCGAGCGCAAGCGAGCGGAGAAGGCCCTGCGGGAGAGCGCGGAAAAATACCAACGGTTTTTCATGACTTCGCGGGATTGCGTCTTCATAACATCAAAAGAGGGAAGCTGGATTGATATGAATGATGCCGCAGTGGAATTGTTCGGTTATTCAAGCCGTGAGGAACTGATGCAGGTGAAGATCCCAGATCTCTATGTCAACCCGGAAGAAAGGACAAAGCACAACAGCATTATCGCAGAACACGGGTATACTAAGGAATTCCCCGTGGATTTGCGCAGAAAAGACGGCACGGTAATGCACGCGCTTATCACATCGATTGCACTCTACGACGCAGAAAAAAATGTAACAGGTTTCCAGGGAACGATCCGCGATATCACCGAGCGCAAGCGGGCCGAGGAGGAGATCCGGAACCTCAACGCCGAACTCGAGCAACGCGTGATCGACCGCACCGTCCAGTTGGAAATTGCCAACAAGGAGCTGGATGCCTTCGCCTACTCCATCTCCCATGACCTCAAGGCGCCACTTAGGGCTGTGGACGGTTATGCACAGATTCTCATTGAGGACCATGCCGATCGGCTGGATGGCGAAGGAAGGCGGGTCTGCGAGGTCATCAGCAACAACGCCCTGAAGATGGGCCGACTGATCGACGATCTGCTGGCCTTCTCCCGGACGGGCCGGGCAGAGATAACTCCCGCGCCTGTGGACATGGCAACCCTGGCGAATTCCATCTTCTTTGAACTAACGACCCCGGAGGAGCGGGAACGGATCGATTTTCACGTCGGCCCCCTGCCCCGAGCCGTCGGTGACCCGCCGCTCCTCCGGCAGGTCTGGATGAACCTCATCGGCAACGCCGTCAAGTTTTCTGTGAAAAAAGAGCGTACCGCAATCGAGGTAGGCTGCGTATCGGAACTCATAGAGGAAAAACCAGCGGTAGTTTACTTCATCCGGGACAACGGCGCGGGATTCGACATGACGTACGTGGACAAGCTCTTCGGCGTATTCCAGCGCCTCCACAGCGCGAAGGAGTTTGAGGGGACAGGCGTGGGCCTGGCCATCACCCAGCGCATCGTCCAGCGACACGGCGGCCGGATCTGGGCGGAGGGGGCGCCTGGCAAAGGGGCGGTGTTTTATTTTACCTTAGGCAAAGAGGTGTAACGATGAACCATTTGGAAGTGGTGGACATTGCCCTGGGGGCGCCCGAGAATTTCTACCGCGATCTAAAGCGCTATTTGGCTTAAAGGATATTGACATGAACGATACGATACGCATTTTGATCGTCGAAGACCTGCCCACGGATGCGGAGCTATGCGAGCGGGAGGTCAGACAGGTGCTCCCCCATAGCGTATTCCTGCGCGTCGAGACGGGGGAAGAGTTTCTCGCGGCGATGGAATCATTTGTCCCCGACCTTATTCTCTCCGACTACAGCCTGCCCCGGTTCGACGGCATGAAGGCGTTGGCCCTCGCCCGGCAACACGCGCCTGAGACGCCCTTCATCATCCTGACCGGCTCCACGAACGAAGAGACGGCGGTGGCCTGCATGAAAGCCGGGGCGTGGGACTACGTCATCAAGGAGCACATCCGGCGGCTGGGACAGGCGGTGATCGCCGCCCTGGAGCAGAAACAAATGCGCCGGGAGCGCCTCACGGCGACGGAGGCCCTGCACGAAGGCGCAAACCTGCTCCGGATCGCGGGACGGATGGCGCGCTTGGGCGGATGGATTGTGAACCTCCCTGAAAACCGGGTAATCTGGTCGGAGGAAGTGGCGGCCATTCACGACATGCCGCCGGGTTATTCGCCCCCTATAGAGGAAGATATCAACTTCTATGCCCCGGAGTGGCGGGAGAAGATCGAGACAGCTTATGGCGCCTGCGCCCGGGAGGGTGCACCTTATGACGAAGAGATGGAAATTATTACCGCCCGGGGACGGCGAATCTGGGTGCGCATCATCGGCGAGGCGATCCGGGACGACGCCGGGACGATCATCAGCTTGCAGGGCGCCCTCCAGGACATCACCGACCGCAAGTTGGCGGAAGGGGCTCTCCAGGACAGTTTCGACAAGCTACGCAAAACCATCGGAGCTGCCATCAGGACCCTGGCCGCGACCGTCGAGATGCGGGACCCCTATACGGCGGGGCATCAGCAGCGGGTCGCCGATCTGGCGCGGCGAATCGCCCGGGAAATGTCTCTGGATAACGACAAGATTATCGGTCTGGGCCTGGCTTCCACTATCCATGACATCGGCAAGATCTCCGTCCCCGCCGAGATCCTCAGTAAGCCAACGAAACTGACAAATATTGAATTCAGCCTTATCCAGAACCACACCCAGGCAGCTTACGACATTCTCAAGGACATGGAATTCCCCTGGCCCATTGCCGAGATCGTCTATCAGCACCATGAACGCCTTGACGGCACCGGTTATCCCCGGGGTCTCAAGGGGGAGGAAATCTCGCTGGAGGCGATGATAATTGCCGTCGCCGACGTCGTCGAAGCCATGAGCTCTCATCGCCCCTACCGACCGGGCCTCGGCATTGACGTCGCCCTGGGGGAAATTAAAAAAAACAGGGGCGTCTTCTACGATCCGGCTGTTGTGGATGCATGTCTGCGGCTTTTCCTGGAAAAGGCCTTCACTTTCTCATAGCCACTTGGAGATATAAATTATTTATTTATGCCATTAATAGCGAAAATACTGGTATAATGTCTCCTCATTAAAAGGAGAGCAGCCATGCAGCCTGTGAGCGTGAAAACAAAAATCGCTTTATCCGTATCCATTTTGATTCTGGTGCTTTATCTGGTCAGCACTTTCGTGGTGCTGTCCTTATTTCGGAATCAGATCAAGGATATCATCGGCCGCGAGCAATTCGATTTCCTTTCCGAAGTCGCCCGGGGAACAGACAAGAATCTCCGGGAGGCCCAGCGGAACCTTATCCAGGCATCGGCGCACCTTAACGCGGCGGCGATCAGAAAGACCGGTGCAACGGCGGCGGACGCCTTCCTCTCCGAAGCAATGCAAGAACACCTCATGCTCAGTAATATCTTCGACAACGGGATCACCCTTTTTTCTACGAGGGGGGTGATGCTGGCCGCCCTGCCCCGCCATGAACGGGAAGGACAGGATTTTTCCTATCGCGAATACATCCAGCGGACTATTGAAACAAAAAAACCTTACATTTCAAAACCGTATTTTTCTACCCGGCCCGACACGCCGCCGGCAGTGATGCTGACCGTTCCCGTCTTTGACCGGCAGGGCCGTCTCACAGCGATTCTGGGCGGGAGCGTCACCCTCACGAGCGAGGGCATCCTGGGAGATATCGGGACGGTGAAAATTGGCAAGACCGGCTACATGTACCTTTTCAGTGCGGACCGGACCCTCCTTATCCATCCAAACAAGGGGCGGATTCTCAAGCAGGATGTCCCGCCGGGGGCCAACAAACTCTTTGACCGGGCCATCGCCGGTTTCGAGGGCTCGGGAGAAACGGTTAGCTCCAAGGGGCTCCCCCTCATCTCCTCCTTCAAGAGGCTGAAGACCACCGATTGGATTCTCGCCGCCAACTATCCGTTGGCGGAGGCCTACGCGTCGGTGACCCAGGCGCGGGAGTACCTGATCCTGTTCATCATTATCGGCATTGCCCTCTCTATCTTTGTCGTCTGGCTGGTCATGAACCGCTTCCTCACCCCCCTGTCCGAACTGACACGGCAGATCCAGGAGATGGGGCAGGCGGCGCCGACGGCCGCCGCCCCGGACATTTTAATCAAAGGAACGGGGGAGATCGGACAGCTTGCCCTGGCCTTCCGCGAGATGGTAAAACGGCTGGCAGAGCGGGAGAATCAGCTCCGGGAGGCGGAAGCCCTCTACCGGACCCTCACGGAGCGATCCTTCGCCGGGGTCTATGTGGTCCAGGACGGCGTCTTTCAATACCTCAACGAAAATGCCGCCGCCTTTGCCGGCTATACCCCCGCAGAACTTATCGGGAAGGCGGCAACCGCCCTCCTCCACCCGGAGGACACCGGCAAGGGAAAAACCTTGTCCAAGGCCATGATGACCGGGGCCAGCACCGCCCCTTACGAATTCCGGATCAAGACCAAGGAGGGAGGAACCCGCTGGATAATGGAAACCGTGGCCCCCATCGTCTTCAACGGCCGACCGGCAATCCTCGGCAATTCCCTTGAGGTCACGGAGCGGAAGATGGTGGAGGAGGCCATCCATCGGGCGAAGGAGGCGGCGGAATCGGCAAATCGGGCAAAAAGCGAATTCCTGGCCAACATGAGCCACGAAATCCGGACGCCCATGAACGCCATCCTCGGCATGGCGGAGCTGCTGGCGGAAACGCCTCTCACCCGGAACCAGCAGAAGTACGTCCGGATCTTCCGGAATGCGGGAGAGAATCTCCTCACCCTGATCAATGACATCCTCGACCTCTCCAAGGTCGAAGCGGGGCAGGTCACCCTGGAGGCCATACCCTTCGACCTGGGCGAAACCATCGAAAGAACCGGCGAAATCCTCAGCATGCGGGCGGGAGATAAGGGCCTCGATCTGGTCTGCCATATCCAGCCCGACATCCCCGTGGACGTCATCGGCGATCCCCTCCGGCTGCGACTGATCATCAACAATCTCATCGGCAATGCCGTCAAATTCACCGAGACCGGAGAGATCCTTTTAGAGGTTAAAGCGGCGCCCCATGTGGATTCAATCGGCGCCGAAAGAATCGACCTTGCCTTCTCCGTAGCCGATACGGGGATCGGCATTGCGGCTGACAAGGTGGAGCATATCTTCGAGAAGTTCACCCAGGCGGACACCTCCACCTCCCGTAAATACGGCGGCACGGGCCTGGGACTGGCCATTACCAGGTATCTGGTGGAACTCATGGGGGGGACGCTGAAAGTCCGGAGTGAACTCGGCAAGGGAAGCGTCTTTTCCTTCACCATCCGCCTGCCCAGGCAGCTTGAGGCACAGCCCCGGGAAGACAGCGTTCCCTTTGACCTGACGAATGTCCGCATCCTCGTGGTGGACGACAACGCCACCAACCGGCTGATCGTGAAAGAATTTCTTGCCCCCGGTGGGGCGACGGTGGCAGAAGCGGCGGACGGCCAAGAAGGATTGCGCCTCATGCGCGAAGCCGCCGCAGCCGGGGAACCATATCACCTCGTGATCCTCGATCACCAGATGCCGGTTATGGATGGGATGGAGACAGCCCACCGCATCAAGGATGATCCGGACCTGAGCGCCGCCGTCCTGATCCTCCTGACCTCGCTCCAGCGCACGGAAGACAGGGAAAAGGCCGAGCAACTTGGTTTTGTCCAGACGCTCTTCAAACCGGTCAAGCGCGCGGATCTGCGCGAGGCCGCTACTGGGGCCCTGGGACGCCGGAAACTCACCGTCCCCCTTCCGGAGACGGAAGGGGGAGAATGGCCCTCCGCAACCCCAGTGGCCCCGTTACCCCAGCAGCCCCTCCGGATCCTCCTTGCCGAGGACAATGAGGACAACCGGACCCTGGTCTGGATGTACCTGAAAAACACCCCCCATGAGATGCAGATGGCGGAAAATGGTCAGCTTGCCCTGGACAGGTTCATCAACAACGGACCATTTGATCTCGTCTTCATGGATGTCCAGATGCCCGTCATGGACGGCTACACCGCAACCCGTGCCATCCGTTTATGGGAAGAAGAACAGGGCCGGGAACGTACGCCCATCGTCGCCCTCACCGCCTACGCCCTCAAGGAGGATATCCAGAAGAGCCTCGACGCCGGCTGCGATGGACATGTTACCAAGCCCCTGAAAAAAGCGACATTTTTAAATGCCATCGCCCAGTACGCCGCCGGAAAAGAAGTCAATGGATGATAAACCCGCAGAAAGTCTCACACCCCGTCACCCCGACGCGTCATCCCGGTAAAAACCGGGGCGGGATCCGGGCGGAAGAGGTTATAGATATGTCCGATGAAAAGGAAAAATCCTCTTATAATAGCCTCATCCTGATCTTCGCGGCCCTGGCGGCGGGGGTTATAGCTATCGGCTACCTATCCTACCGGGGTTACGAACGGCAGTACCGTACCTCCGTGGAAAGTCAGCTCTCCGCCGTCGCCCTCTTGAAGGTGAACGAACTGGTATCATGGCGCCGGGAGCGGCTGGCGGATGCCGCGGTCTTCCACGGGAACAAGGATTTCTCCGAGTTGGTTAGGCGGTATTTGACCGCCCCCGGGGATATAGAAGCGCAGGAAAGGCTCCGGGAGTGGCTCAAACATCTTCAGACGGCATATCGGTACGATATGGTCATGATCCTCGACGCCGGCCATACAAAAAAGATGGTCTTCCCCTCCGTCCCGGAACGGAGCAGATCCTATATCTCCCCGTTGACATCGGAGCTGCTGAAACTGGGGAAGGTCGCCTGCGAGGATTTCTACTGGAATGAAGAAAACCAAAAGATTTACCTGAAGATCCTGGCTCCCATCCGCGCCGATGAAAAGGGCAGCCGGCTGCTGGGCGTCCTCGTCCTGCGCATCGATCCGGAGAAGTATCTCTATCCCCTGATCAGCCGCTGGCCTACGCCCAGCGAGACCGCGGAGACGCTTCTCGTTCGCCGGGAAGGAAACGAGGCGGTATTCCTGAACGAGCTCAGGTTTCAGAAAGATACAGCCCTCAAACTCCGGATCTCCCTGGACAAGACGGACCTGCCCGCCGTGCAGGCCGCCCTGGGTCATACGGGAATCGTGGAAGGGCGCGACTATCGGAGAGAAACGGTAGTGGCGGCGGTGGAACCCGTCCCCGATTCACCCTGGTTCATTGTCGCCCGCATGGATCTCACCGAGGTTTACGCACCCCTTAAGGAACGGCTCTACCTGACGGTCTTTATCGTCGTCGTCCTCATGGCCGGGGCTGGCATGGGCGTCGCGATGATCTGGCGGCAACAGCGCACCCGTTTCTACCGGGATAAATTCGAGGCGGCGGAGACGCTCCGGGAGAGTGAATCCAGGCTGAAAGCTATCACCGGTTCCGCCCGGGACGCCATTGTGATGATGGACCCGGCAGGGATGGTAACCTATTGGAATCCCGCCGCCGAGGTTCTTTTCGATTACACGAGTGACGAGGCAATGGGCCGGAACCTCCATGACATGATCGCGCCACTGCGTTACCATGTGGCACACCTGGCCGCCTTGCCGGAGTTCAAGCGCACCGGCCGGGGAGGGGCGGTGGGCAAGACGCTTGAATTGCAAGCCCGGCGAAAGGACGGTCGTGAGATCATGGTGGCCCTGTCGCTGTCTGCCGTCCATATCAAAGGCGGCTGGCACGCGGTCGGCATCATCCGAGACATAACCGAACAGAAGATAGCGGAGACAACCGGACCCTGACCTGGATGTATCTGAAAGACACACCCCATGATATGCAGATGGCGGAAAACGGCAGGCTCGCCGTGGATATGTTCATCAGGGATGGCCGATTTAGAGGTCCTCGGCCGGTACGGATAATCTGGAGACACCATACTGGTTTCTTAGATTGCAGATTGCTACAATGATTACAGGGAATGGAGTTCTTATTTATGACTGATGAACAGACCGACTGGCGTGAAAAGGCCTTAAAATGGAAGAAACAACTGGCCTGGCGGGCAACCCATGACTCATTGACGGGGCTGCCGAATCGCATGCTCTTTATCGACCGGCTTTCCATGGCCATCATCCAGGCCCAGCGGGAACGGGAACGGGCGGCAGTCGTCATCCTCAACCTGGATGGATACAAAAAAGTCATTCACAACCTCGGTCTCCGTGCCGGGGATGAGCTGATCAAGGAAGTCGCGACAGACCTGCGCCGTCGTCTGCGGAAGGGGGACACCCTGGCCCGTATGGACATGGACGAGTTTCTTATCCTGCTGCCCCGCATTCTCCGCATCCCCGACGCCGCCACTTCCGTAACAAAGGTGCTGGAAGGTCTGCAATCAGAACCTTTTATCATCCAGGGACGGCAGTTAAAAATAACCGCCAGCGCCGGTATTGCCTGCTATCCGGAAAACGGGGACCAGGCGGAGGAACTGATCCGCTGCGCCGATATCGCCCTGTTTGAGGCCAAAGAGGCAGGAAAAAACACCCATCGAATCTACCGGCCGATGTAGTACAGGCGATGAGCTAACACATTGTCATTCCCTCTCAGAGCCTGTCGTCCAGCAGATCGGTGATGGTATAATCTGGAAAGTGGTTCCCGGATTCCGGGTCAAGCCAGGAATGACGGAAACTACGGATAATAGAGATTATCTATACTAGCTTTTCGTCCATCATCGCTGCTCTTTCAGGCCGGCAAACAATAACCTTGTTCCTCAAAGAGCCGCAGACATGCGTCCACCACCGGACCGTCGTACCTGATGTTTTTGTATGTCCGGATCTCGTCAAGTGCGGCTTCGACGCCAAGAGCGTTACGGTACGGCCGATAAGAGGCCATGGCCTCGACAACATCGGCAACAGCCAGGATCCTGGCTTCCGGCAAAATGTCCGGACCGTTCAGACCCACCGGATAACCGGAGCCGTCCATCCGTTCATGGTGCTGAAGAATTATTTTCGCGATGGACCAGGGGAAAACGATGTCTTTGAGGATATCGCAACCGGCCTGGACATGAACCTGTATCAGGGATCGTTCCGTATCCGTCAAGAGGGATGGCTTGCAGAGGATCTCGGCGGGAACGGATATTTTGCCGATATCATGAATCGTGGCCGCCATTCGCAGCCCCTCCATGATCTCGTCAGAGAGACCGAGTTCGCGGCCGATGGAAGAGGCAAGGGAGGAGGTGCGCTGCTGGTGCCCTGCCGTGTAGGGGTCTCTTGCTTCGATTATGCTCGAGATGACCAGGATGGTTGCCTCGAAAGCCCGCTCCGTTCTTTCCATGCTTTTCTTCAATTCATAAGTCCGCTCGGCAACGGTTTCTTCGAGCATTTTATTGAATTTCTTTAATGCCTCGTTTTTCCATTTTAGGTCTTCCGTGAGTTGCATATTCGCCTGCAGCAATCGGTAACGATCGACGGCATTGACGATGGTGTTCCTGAGCTCTTCGTTATTCCAGGGTTTCGCCATGAACTTATAGATCTGCCCTTCATTGATGGCGGCAATCACTGCTTGGCTATCCGCGTAGCCGGAAATAACGATGCGGATCGTATCGGGCCACAGCCGGCAGACCTGCCTGAGAAATTCGACGCCGTTCATCTCCGGCATCCGATAATCCGACAGGACAATCTGAATGGGGAAGCTGCCCAAAAGGGAAAGGCCCTCCTTGCCGGAAGAGGCAGTGAATAGGTTGTAATGGTCGTCTTTCAGAAGCCTTTTGATGATATCAAGTACGAACGGCTCGTCGTCCACCGCCAGGATACTGATTATTTCCTTTTCTTCGGCTGTACTGCTCATGGCGTTCCTCTCATTGTTAACGACGGCATAATCTTTACTGCTTTACAATCGGTATCCGAATGGTGAAAGTAGATCCTTTCCCGACTTCGCTTTCCACTGTGATATCGCCGCTATGCATATTCACAATGTCATAGGAGATGCTTAAGCCCAGGCCCGTACCCTTGCCCGCTGCCTTCGTCGTAAAGAAGGGTTCGAAAATCATTTTTTGGTTCTCCACAGGGATGCCACTGCCCGTGTCCGTTATGGAAACATAGATATCTTCTCCCTGCACCCACGTTTTTACCGTGACCTTCCCCCACTTCTCGATGGCCTGCGCGGCATTCACCAACAGGTTCATGAAGACCTGGCTCAGATGGCTGATGTTGCAACGGGTCAGGGGAAGTTCCCCGAATTCCTTCACCAGTTCCGCCTTGTACTTGATCTCGTTCCAGACGATGTTGATGGTACCGTCAAGGGCCGCATTGATGTCCTCGATCATGTGCACATTCTCATCCATCCGGGTGAAAGTCTTGAGATCGGACACGATTTTTCGGACCCGGTCGGCCCCCTCCAGGGACTGATCGATTAGATTTCCGACATCTTTGAGGATATAATCGATCTTCATCTTCTCTCTCAGGGCATGAAGGGTCTCCAGGGCCTCCGGTGGAGCATGTTTCCCGGCGATCTCTTCCTGCGCTACGATGGTTTTGGTGATGCCTTCCAGATAGGCTTTTAGAATACCGAGATTGCCAGTGATGAAGGACATGGGGTTGTTGATCTCATGGGTGATGCCCGCGGCGAGTTGGCCGATGGATGCCATTTTTTCCTGCCGGATGACCCGGGCCTGTACCTGCTTCAGCTCCGCATGGGCCGTCTCAAGCTCTTCGTGCTTTTTCTGCAGCCCTTCTTCCGCTCCTTTGCGGTCGGTAATGTCAATCGTAATCCCCTGGTAGTGGGTAACCTTTCCGTCTGCGTCTTTCCGTATCCAGGTCCGGTCGTCAACCCAGCGGATGTCACCTGACGCCGTCACAACGCGGTACTCCTGATTGAAATCGTTTCGCCCCTCTTTTGTGTACTGTTCGACTTCCGCAGCCACCCTCGGCATATCCTCCGGGTGTATTATGGAGGCGAAGGCAACACGCCCGCTAGTGAAGTCGTCAGGAGTATAACCTAATTCAGCGACGTTGTCGGAAACGAACTCCACCGGCCAGCCCGCTACAGCTTTCCACAACCAGGCGGTGGTCGGGCTGTTGTTGATGATAAAAGCCAATTCCCTCTGTTGTTCATAAGCTCTCAACAACGCCTCTTCCGCGTGTTTGCGCAGCTTTCTTTCCTCGGCGTCTTTCAGTTCGCGCCTGATGGCCGGGATCAGGCGCTGCAATCTGTCTTTCATTATATAGTCATGGGCGCCGGCCTTCATCGCTTCAACTGCCGTATCTTCACCGATGTTTCCGGAAACCACCAGGAAGGGGATGTCCAGCCCCGTTTCCCTGAAGAGCGCCAAGGTCTGCAATCCGCTGAACCGTGGCAGCCTGTAATCGCAGAGGATCACATCCCAGGTCCCCGATCCAAGGGCGGCATCCATCTCCCCGGCGGTCTCCACCCGTGCGTGCATGGGTTCATAGCCGCCCTGGCGAAGCTTGCGGAGCAACAGTCCGGCATCTTCTTCCGAGTCCTCAACGATCAAGACCCGCAGGGGCGGCGGACGATTCATTTCCATAGATATTCCTTTCATGTTCCGACCGGCAGCAGTTCATTTATGCGGAGCCGGTAAATACCCGGTTCCCTGCTTTCCCTTACCGGGTTGAAACGTCAATCCTATCCGATCTGCATGATGTACTTTACCAGAAGCGCCGTTTCCAGGTAATCGAAATTGATGGGCTTGGTAACATAGTCGAAGGCCCCTAATTCAATGGCCTGCCGGGCGATTTCGTCGTCCGTGACGGCCGTGACCATGATGACGCCCACGTTCGGATCGATCTTCCGGATTTCCGCTAGGGTCTCGATACCGCTCATGACCGGCATCATGATATCGAGGAGGACAATATGGGGGCGGATCTCCTTCAGGAGGCGCAAAGCTGTGGCGCCGTTGGAGGCCGTAAAGACCTCGTAACCCCGGGGGACAAGCTGGGCCTCCATCAACTTGAGGACCAGGGGTTCATCATCGACGCAGAGTATCCGTGCAGTGGTCGTTGCCATAAAATATTCTCCTTCTACATAATATTAGAATTATTACCGTTATTTTTGTTCTACGCTATGACAAATTGCCTTGGGGAGGGGCGCAGGGAATCCGGAAGATAAAGGCGCTGCCCTTCCCCAACCCGGCGCTTTCCACCCAGATGCATCCGCCGTGCAGGGCGATGACCCGGCGGGTCAGGGCAAGACCCAGTCCCGTCCCCGGGCTCTTGCCCACCGTAGGATCATAAACCTGATGAAACTCCTCAAAGATCTTCCCCTGATCCTCCCGGGCGATCCCGATGCCCGTGTCCGTCACGGAGATCTCGATGCCCCGGCTGCTGCCTTTTCCCCCGGGGACGATCTCATCGACCACCCTGGCCCGGACGATTATCCGCCCGCCGTCGGGGGTGAACTTCGTCGCATTCGACAGGAGATTGTACAGGGCCTGCTTCAGCTTTCGGGCGTCCGCCGTTACCGTTAAACTGGCGAGACTTTCCTCCCCTTCTATGCGCAACTCGAGGTTGTGGCGCCGGGCCTTTTCCCTGAAGATGGACAGGCTGCTTCCAAAGAGTTCCAGCAAGGATACGGGGGCGTAATAAAGATCATCCTTCCCTGCCTCAATCTTGGCCAGATCGAGGACGTCGTTGATAAGGTCCAGAAGATGCTGGCCACTGGCGGCGATGTCCCGGGCGTATTCCTCTTGTTTATCGTTGAGGGGACCGAAGTATTGCTTGATCAGGACGTCCGAAAAGCCGATGACGGCGTTCAGGGGCGTCCTTAATTCGTGGCTCATGTTGGCCAGAAAGGCGCTTTTCGCGCGATTGGCCGCTTCGGCTGCCTCCTTCGCCCGGAGCAGGTCCTGCTCCGTGCGGCGACGTTCCGCAATCTCCAGTTCCAGGCCTTCCGTGCGCTCCCGGACCAGCTCCTCCAGGTGGTGACGGTGGCGCTCCAGTTCCCTTTCCGCCGCCTTACGATCCGTGATATCCACCAGGGCCCCTTCGTAATAAACGACCCGACCTGCGGCATCGCGGACACAGCGGGCATTGTTGGAGACCCAGACGACGACGCCGTCTTTCCGGCGGATCCGGTATTCGCAATTCTCGATGCGCCCGTCCTGCTCCAGGGACTCGCAGAAGGCCTTTCGATCCTCAGGATTGAAGTAAAACTGCGTCGCCATGTCCCTGATGCCCTGCACCATCTCCTCGGGGGAGTCATAACCGCAGATGGACGCCAGGTATGGGTTCACGCTCAGGAATCTGCCCGCCGGTGAACTCTGATAGATCCCCTCGATGGCGTTTTCGAAGATGTCACGGTATTTCTCCTCGCTCTCCTTAAGCTTAACCTCCGCCTGGCGTTTTTCTGTGATATCGCGGGCAATTCCACGAAACCCGGTCGGTTTCTCCCCTGGATTTACAATAAGAGATACAGAAACCTCGATATTCCTTCTTGCACCACTCTTTTGAATAATCTCCCAATCAAAGCCCCTTGTGGAAATCCGAGTTAAAGAAACCTCGTTAAAAGCCCGGAATACTTTTTTCGCATTTTCGGAGTCCATATAGGTCCTGTTGTTCATGCCGGTCATTTCTTCGCTGGCGTAGCCGAGGATAGTGCACATTGAGGGGTTGAAGAATGTGAAGTTACCGGCCAGATCGACTTCATAGTATCCGTCTTCAATGCTCTCGAGGATGTTTCGATATTTCTCCTCGCTTATGGACAGGACCTTTTCCGCCATCTTACGATCCGTGATATCGATAAAAGACCCGATTTCGCCGCCCCGGGAGCCGTCGAGATTGAAGAAAGGGGCCTTGGAGACGATGACGTCCCGGGGGGTGTTATCGGCGCGGGTCAGGACGGTTTCGTAAACCCTGGCCTCTTGGGCGCCTTCGTCTCCCCAAATCAGGTGTAGCCCGGAGGCGCCGCTATCATCCTGCCATAGTTCCTTCAAGGAGATCCCGACAATTTCCTCGGTAGTCCGGGCGATGAAATCGGCGAAGGCCTGATTGCAGCCGACGCAGACCCCCTGGGCATCGACGTAATAGAGGGGAACGGGAATGGAATCCAGGAGGGTCCGCAGAAAACGGTACTGCCGGCGGAATCCTTCCTCCGCCAGTTTCCGCTCAGTAATATCGACGATTGTGCCCTCGTAATAATTTATCAGCCCGCAGTCGTCCCGAATGGCCCGGGCATTGATGGTCCCCCAGATCCGCACGCCGTCTTTCCTACGGAACTCCGCCTCGAAGCCCTCAACGAATCCTTGCGTTTCCAGAAGACTGCCGATCTCCCGCCGGTCTTCCTGGTGCACATACAACTGCGCGCCGATATTCGTTACCGCAGCTATTATCTCCTCGGGGGATGCATAGCCGTACATCCTCGCAAAGGCGGGGTTGACAGACACATACGTCCCCTGGGGGGTGCTCTGGAAGACCCCCTCGACGGCATTTTCGAAGAGCTGCCGGTAACGAGCTTCGCTTTCCATGAGGGCATTTTCCATGTTCATCTTCTCGGTTACGTCCATAGAGTTACCGAGGATGGCGGGTCGCCCCTGATATTCGACGGCGCTGATGGTCTCCATGATCCAGTGGACGCCGCCGCTTTTGGTGATGATGCGGAATTCATAAGGGGTCAGCCGCTGCCCCTTCAGCATCTCCCGGGCGCGGCGGCGCGTATGAGCCTTATCCTCGGGGTGGACAAGGATGCCGGCATGACTGCCGGTAAGCTCTTCCGGGGCATATTCGGCATAGAGGGCGGCATTTTTGTTCAGGTAGCGGAAGATGCCGTCCTGAACTACATAGACACCGGCAAAGGAGCTTTCCGCCAGGACCTTGTAGAGGAGTTCCGCCTCCTTGCGGTCCGTGACGTCCCGGCAAGCGCCGTAGAGGCGATGAGTTTCGGGAAGGCGGCGGTCGGCGACGCAGAGGGTATTGTCCTCTATCCAGCGGATGCGTCCGTCCTTGGTCACGATGCGGAATACCAGGGTATGGCGGTCGTCGCCTTTCATCCCTGACAGGACCTCCTGAATGGAGGATGCATCATCTGGATGGATCAGGGGCAACCAGCATCGAAATGCCATTAACTCTTCCCGGGAATAGCCGGTGACCCGGGTGAAGGCGCCGTCAAGCCAGACAAAGTGAAAACCCTCCGGACCGTCGCGGCGGCATTCGTGGATAAAGTCACTGCCGAGATTGGAGAAATGATGGCGCCGATATTTATCATCAGCGATCTTCCCCGCCAAGGCGATGCGCTCCGTAACGTCCCGGCAGACGCCAATGGTGGCCAGGCCGCCGCTGTAGGACAGATAGGATACGGAGGACTCGACCTCAACAAGGCGGCCATCCTTGGTGACGGCCTGGAAGGTGTAGTGGAGGGGTGGCGTTTCTAGACGGGTAATTTGTTCCACCCGCCCTTCGATGAGGGGACGGCTCGCCGGGGCAATGAGGGTCATGAAATCGAAATCAGGCGCCAGGAGTTCCTCGGCGGAATAACCGGCAATCTCCGTAAACCGGGTGTTCACAAAGACAAGGCGGTCATTGACACGGACATACATGGCCTCGCTGGAAAGATCGACGAAGCGGCTGAAAAAAAGGCTGTCCTTAGTAATCTCAACCTGTGCATGCCCCGGAGGTTCAGCGTCAGCAGCGGGATTATTCCTGCGGTCGTGGGGTCCGTCCGATGCTGCTAATTCCCTGATTGCAACTTTCTTTTCGTCATCCATAACTGCTCCTTCTCGCAGCGGTCACATGGCCCGGCAAATGACATCCCTAACACCAGTCAGGCGCCTTGCCCCTTCATGCCGAGCCGTAGCAGGAATAAGCCCGTTAAGAAATTATAGGGAACAGGGGGGGTTGTGTCAAGGAAAAGAAGGGACAGCGACGCGCCTAAAACTTAAGAGTAACCCCTTGGAGCTCCCGGCGGATCATCGACAATTATCCTTTTACACATTCATAATTATCGGGTAGGTAGGGATATTAGCAAGCTAAGTTTATGGCAACGGGAGGTTCGCAAGTAAATGAAGCTCAGCGGCAAAGACTTCGATAAGGCGGTAAGACGGGCCATCGACCGCATTCCAATGGAAATTCGCACCCGCCTTGATAATGTCGTGATTTCCGTCCAGCCCAGGCCATCCCGTGACATGATCAGAGAACTCGCGTTGCCGCCCGACGATCCTCTATTCGGCGTCTATTGGGGTATTTCCCTGCCGGAGCGGTCTGAAACCAACCCTCCCCTCTTTCCGGACACCATTTTCATCTTTCAGGAGCCCCTGGAGGATGCCTGCCTGAGCCTGGCGGAACTAGAGGAGGAGATCGAAATTACCGTCGTCCATGAAATCGCCCATTTCCTCGGCATGACGGAAGAACAGCTCGCGGCGCTTGGATATGAATAGAGAAAATTCGGATTCCAAAGCAAAGATGAAATTAAGGCGGCAAGGAAGAGGCGACGCAGGCGTATATGGAAATACGTCGAGGAGCCGATGACGAAGCCAACGAAGATAGCGCTTTGCTTTGGAATCCGAATAAGAAAGGCGGAGCAAATGAACTATTCATTTACCCCGCCTCTTATCTGGCGGAGAGAGGGGGATTCGAACCCCCGGTACACTTTCGGCGTACACACGATTTCCAGTCGTGCCCTTTCGGCCTCTCAGGCATCTCTCCGGGTCTTCTATGATAAACTCGTGAAAGGTCTTTTTAATGGCGGAGAGAGGGGGATTCGAACCCCCGTGGGAGCTTTTGGCCCCCAAATCGATTTCGAGTCGATCCCGTTACGACCACTTCGGTACCTCT